>JAFUGP010000171.1 GCA_017469335.1 Succinivibrio sp.
AGAGGGCCTCATTTTTTTTGTCCACAAGGCCAATCACGGCGGTGACAAAATCGCAGGCTAGATCGAGGACAAAATGAAAAGCTAGAAGTGGACAAAATCAGAGGCTAAAAACCTGCCATTGTCACAGGCTGGCGACACCAGGACCTCCTCGCAAAGACTTTGAGGGTACGTGTCAGCTAAATGTGTCTTGGACTGAGGGGGTGTGCGGGAAGTCTGAGCTGCGGTGGTGCACCCGAAGTTTTAAGCATATTCCCAGACAGCACGTGGCGGGGTCTTACCGACAAAAGGCCGTCTTGAGGGCTGCTGCGATAAGACGGCCTGGTGGTGCGGACAGGCGGTGGCTATTTGAGGTTTTCTTTGAAGAAATTGGCTATGCGCTCAAGCGGGATCACCTCGGTCTTGTAGTAGAGATCGGTATGGTTGGCGCCGGGGATGATGAGCAATTCCTTGTTATCGCCTTGAAGTTTCTTGAAGGCATCCTCGCTGAAATAACGTGAGTGAGCCTTCTCGCCGTGGATCATCAGCACCGGAGTCTCTATCTCCTCGCTGTAGCTCAAAAGCGGGAAGTTCATAAAGGAGAGCGCGGAGCTTAAGGTACCGCCGGTGGTGGAGCCAAAAGAGCGCGGATGATAGCCCAACTTGGTCTGGTAAAAGTCGTGGTAGTCCTTGACAAACTGAGGGGTGTCATCGCTTATTTCGGTGGGGACGCCGCCTGCCATCTGGTAGGTGCCGTTTTTGTAATCTGCGGTACGCTGCGCACTGATGCTCTTACGGGCTGCCAGCCGGTTTGCTCTGAGCTCCGTGGGATCTTTGCCGTTGTCAAAGTAGTTGTTGGCCATCACGCGGCTCATGTCGTACATGGTGGAGGTTACGGTGGCTTTGATGCGCGGGTCCTGTGCGGCGGCGTTGAGGGCAAAACCGCCCCAGCCGCAGATGCCTACGATGCCTACCTGCCCTTCGGCTACCTCAGGCAGGTTTAGGAGATAGTCTACGGCAGCCGAAAAATCCTCGGTGTTGAGATCAGGGGAGGTGGTATTGCGCGGCTGTCCGGCGCTCTCCCCGGTAAAGGAAGGATCAAAGGCCATGGCGATGAAGCCGCGTGAGGCCAGATCCTGCGCGTAGAGCCCCGAAACCTGCTCCTTGACCGCCCCGTAGGGGCCGGCTAAGGCAATGGCCGGGCGTTGTTCGCCCTTTTTGAGGGACTTGGGGGTGTAGAGATCGCCCACTAAGGTGATTCCGTAGCGGTTGTGGAAAGTTACCTTGCGATGCTTGACCTGCAGGTTCTCGGGGAATACCTTATCCCACTGCTTGGATAAGGAGGCTGCCTTGATGGTTTCGGCCGGCGCTTTGGAGAGCGTAGGTTGTGCAGCTTGGGCAACCTGGCCTGCCACAGACAGGCTGATGGCCGTGGCGGCCAGGGCAGAGAGCAGCGGAGTTTTGCGGATTTTGAGCATGAAAAAGTACCTCCGGAGAAAAGAAAGGCTGCAGGACATATAAATACATTCTTAATATAGGCAAAAAAATGCAAAATAACAAATAGATTTTTTCTATGAACAATCATGCTCTGAGGGCATGATTGCCAAGGACAGGCAAACATCTGCCATGTTCAGCGTAACTTGATCTTAGATGGACATGACATGGTGGTACTATCTCATTGCCTCATGCATGGCCGGACTGCCGGCGGTGTTGCTTGCAGGCGGGATGCTGATGGCAGCAGGAGTGCTGCCGGTACTCATTATCTTCAAACACCGCAGGATCTCTTCAAGGCTTGAGGAGCGTAACAGAGCACCCTTGCGCAGGGTAAACTTAGAGCAGCAACAGGAAGGCGTATTTTGCGGCATTCGTGCGGAAGAAGTACCAGGGTCAGACAGATCACAGTGGAGCCTTGTGCACCTTGAACAGTGACTGTAGCTTAATGTGTATACTGATTTAAGACATGTTCAATATTTCTTCCGCTATACAACACTCTGATTACTGTGACCTTATTGAATTCCATGTCTGGGATATAAAAAATAAGATATTTGTCAACATGGAATACTCTCAGCCCACGGCTTCGCCATGGCTCATGCGCATACTTTCTGAATTTTTGCGGCATATCACTTAGTTGGTGTATTCCCTCCTCTAAACGCCTTACCTGACGCTCAGCCTCCTGGGGAGATTGGAGATCAAAAGCGAAGTATTCATAGATATCTCGCAGGTCCCGTTCTGCCTGCTTGGAAATTTGCACGTCAAAAGTCACAGACCATAATCCTTGCGTAGATTGGCAAAGACCGCTTGCGCCGATTTAGTTTTACCGGCCAACATGTCCTCGTATCCTTTTTCCAAGCATGCGTCCATTTCCACTTCTGAAATAGCACTTGCGTCCATTGGCCTAGCCGCCGGAATTTTTACTTCAAAAGGCAGGCCCTTATGCAGGATAATCTGTTTGTAGAACATATTAATCGCATTAGAAGCCGGTATGCCCAGTATTGAAAGAATGGTCTCAGCCTGTTCCTTAACGTCAGGTTCGATTCTGGCATACAGGTTCGATGTTTTCGCCATAACATTCCCTCCCAATTAATCATTCAGATCTATACTCTCTCATTTTATGCGGATGTATTGACAAAGACAATACAAAAACATCAACGCTATCCCGGCGGCGGGTGTTCTGTCGGAGAATTTCCGGGCTAATATTCTCGTGGTCTCGTCGGTTTACCAATAAAATCATAGAACGACGAAAACAGAGTCTTCTGCCTTCAGCAGTAGACGTTGGTTCTTGCGCTGTGGCTGTTTGGGAGGTAAGTGTCGCAGAGTAGGACGGATCGGCTACTGATGTTGTTATGCTGAAAGAGGAGATAAAGCTATGAGAGATTCTGCATTTGACCTCGGGCCGCCTTGCTGCCGGAATCGGTGGTGGCTCATGACCAGAGCTGTGTTTCATCCAAACACAAGTGCGCGCGCATAAGTACCTGCCTGAGGCTTAAAACTGCCTTAGCACGCTGTTTGTGCTGGAACTGAGGCGGTGGCCCGCGGAGGCAGTAGCGCCGGAGCGCACGTAAAAACAGCTGTCAGGTAAACAGATTTAACTGTACTCTTACTATTTATCATTTGTTATATATCCAAAATCTGTTTGCCGACACAGGAATTCCTCTGCTCAAACGGGTCTGGAGTGCTCTTTGTCGGGGGCGTTGCAGATTCATTCCTTGTTATTGTTTTTTTAAGCTATAATTTGCGCAGGTTAACTATATACAAAGCCTGCCCGAGGACTAGACTGCGGTCGGTGAGGGCGGCTGGTCTATGAGGCGTCTTTAGAATGGGCGTATTGGATTCCATCAGCGAGCTGAGCACTTTCAGCGAGCAAAACCGCATGGAGCTGTTGCTCTTTAAGCTCTCAGGCTTGGAGCAGTGTTACGGACTTAACGTTTTTAAGGTCAAGGAAGTACTGGCCTGCCCGCCGCTGACGGTGATGCCCAAACTGCAGCGCTACGTTATGGGCGTGGTGCATGTACGCGGACAGACCTTATCGGTAATAGATCTGGCCATGGCCATAGGCGGACGTCCCAGCACCAACCCCGAGAGCAGTTTCATCATCATCTCCGAATACAACCGCTCCAAGCAGGCCTTTCTCTGCTCTAAGGTAGTACGCATCCTCACCCTGAGTTGGAGCAAGATCATGCCCCCGCCCAAAGGGGCCGGCCGCTCCCACTACATCACCGCAGTCACCGAGATTGGCGGTGAGCTGGTGGAGATTTTGGATGTGGAGAAGGTCATCAACGAGATCTCGCCGGTGCAGACCCAGATGAAAGAGGTCAATGTGGCCACCCATCAGGACTTCATCGAGAAGGCCAAGCAGCGCAAGATAGTGATTTTGGTGGCTGATGACTCTCTGATTGCCCGTAAGCAGGTCAAGTCCTCCATGACCCAGATCGGGGTGGAGATCATTGAGGTCAAGGACGGCAAACAGGCCTTGCAGAAGTTGGAAGAACTCTCCGAGAAGGGCGACATCTACGAGCAGATCAAGCTGGTGATCTCAGATGTGGAGATGCCGGAGATGGACGGTTATACCTTATGCGCCTCCATCAAGCAGAATCCCAAGTTCAAAAATCTCTACGTGATTTTGCACTCCTCGCTCTCAGGCGTGTTCAACAAGAGCATGATCGACAAAGTGGGGGCCGATGACTTCATCACCAAGTTCAGCGCCGACGATCTGGCCCACGCGGTGCGGGTGGCCGTGGAAAAGATAGACGGCAAAGAAGGTGCTGCCTGAGGTGGGACTGGATGGGCAGTACGCTGAAATTAAAGGACAAGCTCAGGCAGGAGCTCTTGCTGGCTCTGCAGCAGGGACTGCCGTCCTTAAAGGATCACGCGCAGGGCGAGCTGGTATTTGAAGACTCAGCGCCCCCAGAAGATGGGAGACGCAGCTTCAGCGCCGCAGTACCTTTGCAGCTTAAGCTCTCCTCCCTAAGCGAGGCCTTAAAAAAGAAACTGCCGCCAAAGCTGTTGTCTGCCCAGAGCACCTTAGGACAGCTTAAGGTTGGTTTTGTCTCGGAGCAGGGCCTCTGGGTACTGCACTCAGAGGATCTCTCCTTTACCTTGGAGGATAACCTGCAAGGACTCTTTAGCGACCAGGAAGAGCAGCTTCTGAAACTTTTGGCCGCCCGGCTTATCAATTTCAAGGCGCTGCTGCGCAAGTTAGATGCCGGTGCTGCGGTCAGCTGGAAGCTAAAGCCGCAGAACGTGCTCGCCTTGCGGCTTTTTGCCGCCAACCCCGGCGTGCTGCCGCGGGATATCGATATCAGCGCTTTAGATGATCTCAGCTACGCCTTTGCGCTCTACGAGAACGGTCAGGTGGTGGAGAATCCGCGGCGCGACTTTACGGGCATTGAGGCGTGGGACGTATCCAAAATCACCAACATGCAGAGCATGTTCGCCGGCTGTATTCATCTCAATGCCGATCTCAGTGCCTGGCATACCGCCGCGCTGACCAATACCGAGCTGATGTTTGCCTCCTGTCGTGAGTTCAACTCCCCTCTGGAGAGCTTTGACACCTCACAGGTGACCAACATGCGCGGTATGTTTTATAAATGTCACTCCTTTGATCAGCCTTTAGCCGGGTGGGATGTCTCCAAGGTCAAGAGCATGGCTTTTAGTTTCTACGAGTGCCGCAACTTCAATCAGGATCTGAGCAGCTGGGATACCACCGCACTGCGCGAGGATGAGCGCATTTTCGATAACTGCATCATCGCCACGGAATACAAGCCGCCGCTGCCTTCCACCGAAATGAAGGTGCGCTTCTACGAGAAGTACTACGGGCCTAAGACCAGAGCGCGCGGCGGCCGGGCGCTGCTGCGCAAAATTCTGCTGACCATGGCCCTGGGCTTTATCCTCATCGCCTTGCTCATGGTGCTGCACCGCTAGCCTCCTCAGGCATAAGAGCATGACTTGGTGGGGCAACTGCCGCCGGCCCCTGCCCGAGCGGCATGGGCGGCACTTTTGGCGCAGTGCCAAATATTTCTTCAATTCAAGGCTCCTTAGGTTATAATGCAACCTTGCCGTTAATTGCTTTGTGATGGCGGCAAGTAGATCAAATACCTGAATTAGGTGGTAAATAAATGTTAAAAAAGATTGCGATTTTAGCCATGGCCGGTGCCGTGGCCTTGGTGAGCGCCTGCGACAGAGGCGGTTATGCGAATAATGAGCCGCGGCAGGACCCTGATCTGCGCGCTTTGCGCGGCAGCATGCCCAACAACTCACATAGGGTGTGTCTCATCGATGATCCCAATCAGATTGACCGCTGTGTGATCGGCGAGACTTTGTATGCCCTCACCGGCAAGGACAACGAGCAGAAGCTGTCCATTTTCCTGGCCGCTCACTGCAACCTCGACAAGGCGGTGGTGTACAACGAGTCGGGCGTGATCTGCGAGTACATGCCGCACTCGGTGGAAGTGGCCGCCAAGCGCCCCTCCATTTACACTTATCGCAACAACAAGCAGTTCTTGAGCAACTACTTCAAGAAACTCTCCCAGATCCCGGGCATCGAGAAGATCAGCTCCGACTTCTACGACAAGGAAGGCGGTTATGTGCTGTTCCTGACCAAGGCCCAGCACAGCGACAGCGAGATGATCCGTCCGGGCAAGGAGATCATCATCGAGTCCTCGCGTATTTACTACGACGGCTCCTCCTCGGGCTTTGCGGTGGAGGATTATCTGGCCGATGACAAGTCGGTGCTCTATCCGGCCTTCAAGCTCTTAGGCAAGGGCGATCATGCCCGCATCTATCTGTCCTTGAACGAGGCCAACGTGGAAGTGCTCTCCACCGGCAATCACTCCGAGATTGGCCTGCCGGTCATCTTCGACATCAAGGTGCTGGAAGTACGTGAGCCCTCCAAGGAGTTCATCGAGCAGCAGCGCAAGGCCGCCGCGGCCGCCGAAGCGGCCCGTCAGCAGGCCGAGCAGCCTCAGGAAGCACCCCAGGGTGAGGAGCAGAACAACTCCGAGAGCAAGTAAGCAAAAGGTTGTCTGACTAAAGAGGGGGATCTGCAGAGGATCCCCTTTTTTTTATGCCCAAAGGCGGAGATTTTGCCCCCCAAAGGGGCTGATAATTGAGCTTTTTTTGATCTAAGGCAGGTTTTTTTTAGCGTTTGAGCTCGGTTGTCCCATATAATCAGAGAGATACCTATTTCTTTTTTATGAGTGCGCGATGGCTAAGGACGATAAAGAGACCATACAGGCGGCAAAGACCCAGAGTAAGGGCGCGGCAACAGCCAAGAAAAAGAAGGCGGAACAGCCCAAGCAGGGCGATGCCCGCGAGCATGTCAAGAACCAGCTCTCGGATTTTCTGTCGCGCTGCGGCATCCCCTTTGACGACATCACCTTCGGGGAGTGCCAGCAGCTTACGGCCACCGCGGTGTGCCGCATTACCTTTAATTTCCCCACCCGCATCAATGACAAAATCTTAAGTTACGGCCGTCATCACAGCGATGCCCTGCCGCTGGAGAAGATGAATTTCGCCACCGACACGCTGCGCGCGGAGCTAGAGCACAGCCGCGACATCATCGATAATTACGCCAAGTCTCTTCGAGAGCGCACTTTCAAGGATCTGGTCTATCTGGCGCGCCGGCATAACGAATTGGAATCCCGTACCCTCATCGGCGTGCAGCCCTGCAAGCTGTGCAACGGTACCAAACGCGACCGCTGTCAGACCTGCAACGGCAGCGGCCATGTCACCTGCCCGGCCTGTAACGGCCGCGGCGATACCTGCAAGCGCTGTAAAGGCAGCGGTTTTGTGGTTTGCGTGTCCTGCACCGGCCGCGGTAAGGTCAAATGTCCCAGCTGCCGCGGCAACGGCAATAATGTGGTGGACCGCCGGGTGGAGCTGGAGGCTGCCGGATTATGCAGCTATGGCCTGGAGGGAATTGAGCGCATCAACGGGCTGCCGGATCTGCAGATCTCCGTGGATGATGAAAAGCTGCTGGCCGGGGCCGCCAAATACAGCTTAGACAGTGTGGAGCGTGAGGGCTTGTCGGTCAAGATGACCTTTTCGGGCGCCTGCCGCTGCCTGAGACTGCCGTTTAGCATCCGCGGCTGCCGCAGCGTCTTTACCTATAACGTCATCGGCGACTCGCTGGTGGCGGTGGACAAGCCTTTTATCGTCGATGAGGTCTTCGCCAAGCAGATTGTGGACTTGGAGCAGCACATCAATCAGACTGCCCTGTCTCTGCCCGAGAAGATAGAGTGCTGCCGCATCGTGGCCGGCAAGGGTATTTTGGCCCGTACCATGCGGGCCATGGACGGGGTAAGTCAGGGCGTGCTGAGCGCAGCCGCCGAACGCATGGGGGTTACCATGCAGGAGCTGTATAACGAGCGCAGCATCAGCTCCGACCCCAGGGTGCGGGCCATTTACGCCCAGACGAGGCCGCTCATCCAGCGCGCCGTGGCTCAGACTTTAGCTGAAAACGCCGAGGGGTTCGTCTCTCCCGGGTTTGCCTCCCGCGCCGCCGATGATCTTATGCGTTTTCTGCCGCTGCTTGACCGTATCAATCCGCATTCGGCACGTATCTGGCAGTTAGTCTCCATCGTGTTCTGGGCCGTGACCATTACGGCCTTGTTCTTCAAACCCGGGGTGGGAACGGCGCTGGCCTTTTTTGCCGGGGCCGTGTGCGTGGCAGCCATCACGTCCTTTTATGCCACCAAAAATCTGGTGCTCTACGGTGCGGCGCGCAATCTGCAGCTCAAGCGCCGTGGTCACTCGGTGCCCGATCTGATGCCCGAGGCCATCTACACGGGCAAGTTTTTGGGCATCACGGCGGTGCTGGAATTTTTGGTCATGTGTTTCATGTGAGGTGAGCATTATGTTCAAAGTGGTATTGGCACTGGACTCATTTAAAGGCTGCATGAGCTCCATGCAGGCCTGTAAAGCGGCTGCCGCCGGAGTGTTGGAGGCCGTTCCTGATGCCGTAACGGTCATACACCCGGTCTCTGACGGCGGGGAGGGCATGCTGGAGGTGCTTGCCTCAACCCCGGCCATGCAGGGCTCTGTCAGGGTACCGGCCACGGTGCTTAATGCCTATTCCCAGCCCCATGAGAGCGAGTTGTTAATCAAAGGCGATCTGTGCGTCATCGAAAGCGCCCTGTGCTGCGGTATTGAGGAGGCCATGCGCGCCGGGTCATTGCACATCGAGGAGAGCACCACCTTCGGGGTGGGGCAGATGGTGAAGAGCGGCCTTAAAGCAGGCTGCCGCAGGTTCGTCATCGGTCTGGGAGGTTCGGCTACCAACGACGGCGGGGCGGGCTTTCTGCAGGCTCTGGGCGTGCGCTTCTACCGTCGTGACGGCAACTTAATCTCCGATGTCATCACCACCGCCGATCTTGACACCTTAGGCCGGGTTGATTTTCAGGCACTGCCGCAGGAGTTGCGCGAGTGCACTTTTGAGGCTACCTGCGATGTGGACAACACCCTGTTAGGTCCCAAGGGGGCTACCTGGGTGTTTGGCGCACAAAAAGGCGGTACCACGCAGCAGTTAGAGCGCATCGAACAGGGCATGGCCAATTACGCTGCCCTCATGGATGAGGCCAGCGGCCGCAAGGCCAGTGAATTAAAAGGCGGAGGCGCGGCCGGCGGCCTGGGAGCGGCCATAGGCTATTTAGGGCGCGCGAGCTTTAAGCGCGGCATTGAAAGCATGCTCGATCTCAGCGGTTTTGACGCTCAGTTAGAGCAGGCATCGCTCATCATCACCGGCGAGGGGCGTACCGATGCGCAGAGCGCTCACGGCAAGGTGCCGCATGGGGTTGCCGCCCACGGCAGGCGCTACCGGGTGCCGGTGGTGTGCGTGAGCGGTGCGCTCGCGGACGGAGCGCAGGAGCTTTATAAGGCCGGCATCGGCGCGCTGTTCTCGTTGTGTGACGGCCCGCTGACTCTCTCCGAGTCCATGCGCCGCGGTGAGGAACTGCTCAGGGCCGCGTGCGAGAATGTCATGCGGCTGTATGCTGCCGCCTGCGGTACTTGCCTTAAAGGACAGGCTTAGGGTAATCTCTGAGCTCAGGCGGTGAGTAAGCTCTTTTTGACGGTAAAACAATTCTCTTAAGGCAGTTTTAAGTATGGCTTCAGGCGGCAAGGAAACCATGGATGTGAGCGATCCGCAGGATGCGCTCAAAGCCAAGACGGTCAAGGAGAACGATGTTACCGCCACCCATCTGCGCAAGGTCATGGAAGACTTTCTCTCCCGCTGCGGAGTGCCGCGCGGGGATGTCAGCTATGACGAGCCTTTGGAGCAGCAGATCAAAATAGTCACCAAGATCACCTGGGGCTTTCATCCCAAGATCCGCGATGTCAACGCCCAGGCGGCCAAGGTCAAAAAGGCTCTGCCCGAGAACGAGATGCTGGAGTTCACCTCCAAAACCACCAAGGAACTCAACTCCGATCCGGCCACGGTCAAGGAGTTCATCGAGAAACTGCGCAGCCTAAAACTCAAGGATCTCATCTATCTCTCGCGCAAGCTCAATATCTTAAAGGCCCGGCGGGCGGTGGGCAAGGTGCGCTGCAGCGTCTGCCAGTCCAGCGGCAAGGAGAAGTGTCCCTCCTGCGGCGGCAGCGGCAAAATCACCTGCTATAAATGCGGCGGCAACCGCGGCGTGATGTGCGAAGTTTGCCACGGCAGCGGCAAATTGAACTGCGAGCACTGCGGGGGCGGCGGACGCAGCCGCTGCACGGCCTGCGCCGGGCAGGGGATCAGGTTGGTGGAGCGCACCATCGGACTGGAGGCCGCCGGGCATGCGGGGATCAATTTTGTGGCCGGGGAGAGTGAGGATCCTCAGGGCAAGGCACTGCCGCCTTTGACCAAGGAAGACAAGACCACCATTTTAAACTCCACGGTCTTTGAACTGGTGTCGGCCGATTACAGTCCCAGCGGCTGTCAGATGGTTTTTGAAGGCCTCAACCGCCTCTCCAGACTGCCCTTTAGCTTAAAGGACTGTCCCGAGCGTTTTTGTTATTCGGTGTGCGGCAAGGAAGCCACCCCCATCAGCAAACCGCATGTGCTCGACTTTGTCTACGGGCAGCAGGAAAAAGATCTCGATGAGTTGGTCAATACCCAGAAAGGGCATAACGTCACCGACAAGTTAAAGTGCGTGCGCCTCATTGCCGGCAAGGCCGTACTGGCCAGAACGTTGCGGCAGATGGACGAGGCCTGCAACGGGGTGCTGCGCGGGGTGGCCGAGCGCAACGGCGTGCCCTTTGCCGATGTGATGGACGAGAAAAAGCAAAAGCGCGATCGTCGCGTGGCCATGGTGTTCAGTGCCGCCAGGCCGGCCATGTTGGAGCGCATCAAGATCATCATCAAGAACAACTCCGAGGACTTCATCTCCGATGAGTTTGCCGGCAAACTCGCCCACGATCTGCTGCGCTTTATGCCGCTGTTGGCCTCCATCAATCCCGACACGCGCTGGATCTGGCGCATTGTCTCTTTCTTCTGCTGGTTTTTAATCGGCATGATCCTGTTCTTCTTCCCCTCGCAGATGGTGGCGGCTTTCTGCTTTGTGGGCGCCGTACTGGTTTCTATTTGTGTCTCGCTGTTCGGCACCAAAAATCTGGTGTTTTTTCAGGCCGTCTCCGTCATGAAGGTGCGCCGCCACGGCAAGTCCATTCCCGATCTCACGCCCGAGGCCATCTGTACGGCCAAGTTCCTGTTCGTCACGGCACTCATTGAGACCGGGGTACTGCTCTACAAGGTCAGTACCCTCACCGACTACGTGCCGCTGTGACGGGAGGTACTGCAAGTTAAGGGCAGTCTACTTCACCTGTTGGGTGAGCACGATTTTATGTTGCTTCTGCGAGCACACCATGACCACTCTGATGAGAGTACGCCCGGGGAGGATTTCACCGTAGTCCCGTGAGTTCATCTGTTTGATCCCTTCCTGCAGAGCATGGTCTACGCTTCGTCTTGGGTAACTGCGTTTGAACTCAATGACGAGATGGGTTTTGACGGTCTTAAGCTCCAGATCCGAGCGGCCGTGCACGTTATGATTTTCGCGCAGTTTGGTCAGTCCTTTTTCGGGGATTTTCATGTAGATGACATCGCGGATGTCAATCTCATGTTCAAAGACAGAGGTTTCAAAGCTCAGACACTCTTTTAAGATTGCGTTGAAGAGCTGCTCTATGGCATCCAGATCTTGGGCGTCGATGAGTGCGGGCAGGGAGTCTAAGCCCCGCTCGGTAGCTCTGCTCAAACCTAAGTGGTGCAGGTCTTCCATTAATTTGGCAAGCGAGTATTCCACCTCCTCATTGGGAAAGACCAGATCTGCCAAATTGCTGGCGGCATATCTTAAGGTGTAGTACCCGCTCTGCCAGAGCAGCAAGTCGAGTGGGATCTGCAAGGGTTCGGATTTGGAGGTGAGCAGTTCCTTGTCCACTGAACGTGTTTCACGCCTTAAGGCCATCATATCTATGGCCTGCGGGTTTTGCTGCAGGTAGTGCAAGAGCAACGCAGGGGTGCCACCGCTGGACTGATACCAGTAGTTATCAAAGCCCTCCTCGGGGCGTTTGAAAAAGGAGAGCAGCGACCAGGGATTGTAGAGAGTTTCGGCATGCTGCTCGATGCAGAAACAGTAGCCGTTGTAGCGGGTCTTGAGGCGCGAGTAGACATCCTCAACTCTCATGTCCAGTACCGAGGCGGCGTTTTTGACATAGGGATCAAAGTAGCGGTGCAACTCGGCATCGGTGATCCCCAAAAGCAGGGAGGCCTCCCGGGTTAAGGTCAGATCCTCAAGATTATTGAAGACCGAGAACAGGCTGACGTGAGCTAAACGGGTGATGCCGGTGATGAAGATGAAACGGCACTTGTGCGTATAGTCCTTGAGTACGTTGAAGAAGGAGCTCAAGGTAGTGATGATTTTCCGGTTGAACTGCGCGTCATCCAGGGTATGAGTGATGGGGGCATCGTACTCGTCGATGAGCAGCACCAGACTTCTGTCGTTGCTTTTAAAGAGCAGTTCCTGAAAATAACTTCCCGGTGTTTTGAGATGTCCCAGATCATCGTAGGGGGAGGCTGCGACCAAATTGGCAAATTTATTTTTGAGATCGTCTAAGAGGTCTTTTTTGAAGATATCCAGATCATCAAGTCCGTAACTGGCAAAGTTAAGGCGCACCACGGGATAGGTTTTTTCTTCCTGCCAGGACTTTTCCAGGGCCAGGCCGCGGAACATCTCAAGGCCTGAGGCAAACAGTGACTCGAAGGTGGAGAGCAGCAGAGACTTGCCGAAGCGGCGGGGTCTGGAGAGAAAATAAGGTCCGTCAGCCACCGCCAGCCTGCCGATAAGCGCGGTTTTGTCCACGTAAACCCTGTCCTGGTTTCTGATTTCGGCAAACCCGGCTTTGCCCAGCGGCAGACGGGCTAATTCTTGCGGCTCCAGCAGTGCCTCTCCCATGAAATTCCCCCCTTGGCAAAATCGTTCTATTTTACAACTTCCCAATAGCCGCCTTTAGAGGGGCCGTGATGGAGCAACACGCCACGGTCCTTGAGTTTCTTAATGTTTATCTCAATATTTCTCGGCGCGATACCAAGTCGGGCTGCCAGCAAGGCACCGGTCATTTTGGGCTCCTCGGACAGCATCACCGCAATTTTGTGCTGGGTGTCGGTCAGCTCAAAATCGCCGATCGGCCTACTTTCCACCGATCTATTACCGATCCTTTGCTGACTTTCTACCGATCCATTACCGATCCTTTGCAGACTTTCCAGCGATGGTTGACTTATGCCCGGCGGATGTAGCGGCCTGCGATATAAAATCACCCTAAATGACTCTGGCATGTCTATGAACTCAGGCTCTGGCAGTCCATTTTCCTTTGCGGCATTTTGAATACGCTGCAGACCGGTTCCCCAAGCTTCTATCAGTCCTATCTGACTGAACACATTGGCAATGGCGCGGTTTCTGAGCCGCGAATGTCCCTGTAAAGCTTCCTCAAGAGTAAGTCCGTTATAGAGCCCCCCAGGCGATGTCACCTCCAGGCGGTCATCATATATGGCTACCTGCACACAAGATTGATCCGTCAGATTACGGTGACAATGCGCGTTTACGATCATCTCCCGGATCGCTTCTACAGGCAGTTCATAGGCTTCTGTTCTAATCACTCCCTCTATCTTTGCGCCAAGCCGGATGTTGCGCAGCACAAAATTGACGGCATCTTCAATCTGCTCGTAAAGGGGACCTGAGTATTCTCGCTTTTCCAAGAACACCGAGCGATCGTTATTCTTGAACACGGCGCACTGGGTTTTTGAGAAGGGGAAGTAAGCCGAGGTCAGCAGGACAAAGGCATTGGATGCGAGATAGCCGTCGTGGGTCTTTTTTAAAACCTTCCAGTTCTCCAGGTTGGTACTTGTCACCATGGGCAGATTTTCAGCAAGGTGTCTGTGTTCCCGCATTGCCCTGCGACGGGCATTCAGGTCGTTGCAGAGTTTTTCGATGGCATTCTCTGTCACGGCATAGCCTACGCAGGTCAGCTCATCCCATGAGATCTTTGCGCCCTCCATCTCCAGATCTTTAATCTTATCGGCTGAGGCAAGACGGGTGGTCGCACCGACCCGGATGTAAGTGCCGGCTTCCTTGCCTTTGAATTTTTGGTGATAGGGCCTCAGAGCTCCCGGGGCTACCGTCACCACAATGATCGTTTTTCCTCCAAGCGTGCAGGGCTCTACCTCCGGGACAATCTGCGGCTCACAGGAATCAATGATGGCATTGGTAATGCTGTCCATGGTTTGAAAGAGAGTAGTCTCGTCTACACCTACAATCTCCCTGGAACCGTCAGCTACGCCGAATACCAGCATGCCCCCCTGTGTGTTGGCAAAGGCAATTACCGTCTTGGTGTATTTCTCTGAACTTTGCGGAGGCATCTCCTTGAACTCGACAGTTTTTGATTCTCCGCGAATGATATCTTCAATCTTCATCGTTTTTATCTATGCATCTTTGAGAACCTAGCCAGGCTGAATCTGATATGCCATCACTCTAACTTAGTTGTTCTTTAAGCAAATATCCATGAATATCGCGTTATTTTGACTCCGCTATCAAGGTCAATGCGGAGCTGGGTTAGCAAGACCAATACTCCGGAAGTAAGATACCAATAGTTTGTCTTCTTTATTTCTATCAGTTTGACCTCATTCGGACTTTTTAACCTTGCGCTCGTAAAGCTTAAAGAGGTGTGCAACTATCTCCGGCTCCGAGGTGTTAGCCTTGAGACCATAAGCGGCCAGCACGGCGCGGTCGTTGGCCTGGTGGGCCTTGCGCAGCTCCGGAGGCATGGTGAGATCATGGTAGAGATCTGCAAAAGAGCTGTCAGGATAACGGCTGCGAGCCTCCAAGATGGCCCGAGCAGTAGCACTTATCTTTTCCTTTTCAGATTCGGTTGCGTCAGGCCAGATAAAATTGTTGTAAACCACCGTATTTGAGTAACTGTAATCGGATTTCAGCCTTCCCCCTACGGTTCTCATCCAAGCCATGTGCACCGATGATGTAATAATTCCGAAGTGAAAGAGTGTACTGTTTTCAATAAAAAACAGCTTGTCGCCCGGTATGATCTCCGGCTCCAAATAATCAATAGGCACGTAGCGTCGATTCTCGGATGAGACTTTGGGGACCGCTATGTAACGGGTCGTAGCATAGCGCTGATCTTCAAACAGCGTAGGTGTTTCAGCTTCCTGGATCGTCTTGGCTCTTTTGCTGCCTAATCTGAAGTCCCGGACCTTCTGTACTTTATCCAAGACTGCGGGGCACTTTAACAGTGCCGGATCAGCCCCGACAAGCCATAAGCAGTAACGCGGCTTACGGCTGATAAAGTCTTTTCCCATCATGAAAGGTCGGAGTAGCGGGGCGACAGAGGGGTACTGCCGCAACAGTGAATCCTTTTCCTCGATCGTCAGCAACAGGTTTCCATCATCAGCCGGAGAACTGCCTCTGATCATGATCGGGACATCACACAACGGAATACGCCGATTGTTGATAAATACAGGCTCTCCGGCTGTGAGATACGGGCCGATCCCGCCTACAATTTCTTTCTGATCTTCTGAAAAAATTAGACGTCTCTCTTTGATTTCACCACAGGTAAAGCCCACGATGACACAGTGGACGTGAGCTTTATCCAGTGCCTCGCTGTCCCAGATAAAGGTGCGCCAAGCAAAGATGATTTGCAGGTTAAAGCGTTCCATGAGGGGCGGCCACAGCGCGGCTACCTGCTCGCCCTGAGTGATGGAATTGGTGGACACCAAAGCGGCCTTGATTTGGGTCCCCTGCATGTAGCGAACGGCTTGCATGTACCAACCTGCCACATAGTCTAAGATCCCGGCTGTCTTGTAGGGTTTGCCGCTCTCGTCAGTGAATACATCAAGAATTTCCTGTTTTTGAAGTGGATTGCGCTTGGCGTACCCCACAAAAGGTGGGTTGCCCATGATGTAGTTAAGAGCTTCCGGCTTTACCACTTCTGACCAATCCATCCTCAGTGCGTTACCTTCCCTGATATTCGAGTAGGACTTAAGGGGCAGAAACTCGATCCGCTGATTGATGATGGCCTCGGTAGCCTTAATCATCTGGTGCTCGGCAATCCACAGCGCGGTGCGGGCGACGGTTACGGCAAAATCGTTAATCTCGATGCCGTAGAACTGCGAAAGGCTAACCCGGATGGGAGAGGCAAACTCCAGCTGCTGCGTGAACCTAAATAAGAGCTGCAGCGCCTCGTTTTCCATGCGCCGCAGCGAAAGATAGGTCTCGGTGAGGAAATTGCCCGAGCCGCAGGCGGGGTCAAGGAAGGTGAGCTTGGAAAGTTTCTCAGTGAAATCCCGGAGTTTGCGGTCTAAAGTGCGGTCATCCTTGTAGGTCTTGATGGCATCCAGCTCGCCGCGCAGATCGTTTAAGAACAGCGGATCGATGACCTTGTGGATGTTCTCCACTGAGGTGTAATGCATACCGCCTTCGCGGCGGGTAACCGGGTTTAAGGTGGACTCAAACACCGCGCCGAAGATGGTCGGAGAGATCTCAGACCAGTCAAAGCCCAGGGAAGCACGCTCCAGGAGCATTTCAATGATCTCATCATTGAACGGCGGGATCAGGATCTTTTCCTCACGGGAGAACAGGCCGCCGTTGACGTAGGGAAAAGCGGCCAGGTTGTCATTCATGTAGGGATCGCGCTCTTCGAGAGGTTGATCCAACACCTCAAAGAGTTTGATCAGTGCATCCCGCATGTTCTCCGGCCGGTAAGACTTCATGTAGTCATAGAACTGGTTATGCCGGGAGAACAGCCCCGAGTCCTCAGCGTAGAGGCAGAACACCAGGCGCACGCACAGCACATTGAGATAGTGCATCGTCTCGTCCGATTCCGGATCTTTGTACTGGGCCTTAAGCGCGTCGTACAGCCCTCCCACC
>JAFUGP010000172.1 GCA_017469335.1 Succinivibrio sp.
CTTCAGGGTACCCATTACCCCGCAGCTGCAGCATGTCCTGGCAGATCGTCCCCATATCGGTGACTTTGTTTTGTGCGCTCCGGAAAAGCCGAATATTCCCTACAACCGTGAAACGTCCCGGGTGTTTATGCAGCGCCACGGCTTCAGCGGCGTGCTGGTGCCGCACGGCATCAGATCGGTGGGTCGCATCTGGATGCAGGAACAGCGTGTCGACTTTGAGGTAGCGGAGATGTGCCTGGCACATACCGTGGGCAATGCAGTGAGCCGTGCCTACGGCCGTTCCGATCTGCTCGAAGAGCGGCGCGCGGTCATGGAGAAATGGTGCTCTTTTGTGGAGAGTGGGCTTAAGGGCTGAGGCTGTGATGAAGCCCAGATCTGGTGAACCTATAAAATGCATTTCAGGCGTTGGTGTACTATATTTAAACTGAACGGACGGCACCAATGAACTTGTCTTTTATTCCTGAGTCAATTAATGCCATTCGAGAATTGCACAAGGAAAGCCCTTTTGCGGCGCTGACTCTGGTGACTATTCTGTTTTTGGTCGTGTTGCTCTGTTTTTATGCAGTGCACTTATTTTTTAAGGTTCAGATGAAGCGCAAAGGTACCGCCAGTAACATAACAACAATCTACAGCATCAATATTAACAGTGGTAAGTCCGACAAGGACGTCAAAGAGGCAGAGCAAAAATGACCTGGGAGTTACTTTGGCTGACCGTTGTGCCGGTTTTCTTACTCTGGAGAGCTTTTTGCCTGGAAAGAGCGGAGAGGTATCATCAGAGGTTGGCGAATTTTCTTAGCTTTTATTTCAAGGATGAGACGATCCCTGATGAAGATAAGAGAGGAGCTTATGCGTTCTATCGCTTCTGCAGCTCGCCTCTGTACTGGCTGATGTTCCCGATTGTGCTGACTTGTACTATAGTAAAAGGCAATCGCAACGACAAAATCAGAAATCTGGAAGTTTTTCAACGTGGCGAACGTTGCAACTATGGCGACGGCATGAGTTTTAAGACTTATGGCGTTACACTGTTTTTCTTTGCCGTAGCAAGCAGGCCGGTGCTGGCATGTATCAGCACAATTGCCTCCGTGGTACCGCTGCTTGTTCTGGGAGTGCCTGCTGTGTTGCTATCCGGATCGCCGGAAAAGCTTATACAGATCCGCAGTTGGTTTTCTGCTGAGCTCTACTCCAAATCTGAGCCAGTGCCCGCTCAGTAGTCAACTCCTGTATACGCTGCTGCAGCTGTTTACCTTGGGTCAATATGCCGATATCAGTATATCGCCACACAATTTATACTATGGCACTTAGCAAAAGCACTTTCGAGGGCTAGGATTATGCCTGACGAAACGTCAACTATCCCAACTTATGCACAAGTCTCTCTGACAGAAGCAAAAATGTCCCTTAAAGAAAAGTTCTCTATAACTTTTGATGGACAGGCTTTTGATCAACATGAAATATCGGTCACCACTCTCGCCCAGTCTTTGGTCGCCTTGGAATATATTACAAAGCAAGCGGCATTACAGGTCTATCCTCAGTCCAAAACTGAAATGAAAGTAAGCTCCGGCTTTAGACCCGGATCGTTCAACGTGGACCTTATTCTGGACTGTCTTACAGAGCACAGAACTGCTATCGTTGCCGGTATAGGCGCAGTGGCGGGGGTTATGACCACAGTCTTGGGAATAATAAAGCTTGTTAAATTTCTCAGGGGGAAAGAAACCGGCAAACAAACAAATTCTTGAAGGCGGCATGGTTAAGATAACCAATGATCAGGGTGTTTCAAACGTCTTTAATCATTGTGTTATTAATGCCTACGACAGCCCCGGGGTCAAGCGTGCTTTAGATAAGTTTGCCAGCGCTGTGGATGAAGAAGGCGTTGATTACATATCAATTAGAACCGGTGCAGAAAAAACACCGGCGGAGTCGGAACACATTATTAAATCTGAGCGCGATTTCTTCAAGTCAGATGATGTCGAACTTCTTTCCGATAATGAAGGAGAGAGCGTTCTGGAGGTGGTTGGTGCACAGCTGGACGGCTCGCCTAAAAATTGGCGTTTTTTGGACGATCCGGAGAGAGAGCAATTTACAGCCACAGTTGAAGATCAGGAATTCCTGAACAAAGTAGCCGCTGGAGAATATACATTTACGCGAGGTACATCTGTTCCCGCGAATCTAAGAGTGGTGCAACGCAAAGGTCAGCGTGTATCCGTTGGGCGCTTTGTAATAGAAGTCTATCCCCCCGGTGAATAATTAACCAACTGATGGAACAAAGCTCCCGACGAATGGGATTCTTATAAGCTCTCGGCAAAAAAAAACACCGCCCTGGGGCGGTGTCCATGATCGTTATTATGCTGTCAGAGCATAACTTCAGGGGTTCTTCCCGCCAGACGATCGGCTCTCCAGCAGGCTGCAGCGGTAAACTCTACGTCAGTGTGAGAGTTCAAGGCAGTTTCGGTGGAGTCCTGTACCACGCCGATGATGAAACCTATGCCAACCACCTGCATGGCGATGTCGTTGCTGATACCGAAAATAGAACAGGCCAGGGGGATCAGCATGAGCGAGCCGCCGGCAATACCCGAACAGCCGCAGGCGCACAAAACAGCTGCGATACACATCAAAAGCGCCGAGCCAAAGTCGACCTGTATCCCCAGGGTGTTGACGGCAGCCATGGTCATGACCACGATGGTCACCGCGGCCCCTGACATATTGATGGTGCAGCCTAAGGGAATTGAGATGGTGTAGGCCTGCTTGGGCAGTTTGAGCTCTTCGCACAGAGCCAGGTTAACCGGCAGATTGGCAGCCGACGAGCGGGTGAAGAAGGCTGTCACGGCGCTCTTAGTCAGGCAGGTCCAGACCAGGGGCAGCGGATTGCGTCTGATGCAGATCCATATCATCAGGGGGTTGACCACCAGCGCGATGATCAGCATGGTTACCACCAGCACCACCACTACGTGCAGGTAGTTGAGCAGGTTGGCAAAACCACCTTCCTGGGTACAGGAGGAGTATACCAGACCCAGCACGCCCAGCGGGGCAAAGCGGATCACGATACGCACCACACCTGACACGCATTGTGCCAGATCCTCAAGCACGCGCTTGGTGTGGTCAGCCGATACTCTAAAGCACAGTCCCAAAGAAACGGCCCAGAACAGGATGCCGATGTAATTGGCGTTCATCAGTGCCGAAACCGGGTTTTCCACCGCCTGATAGAGGAAGTTGATGAGCACCTCGGAGATCCCCTGCGGCGGGGAGACGCCCTCGGCCTGAGATGCCAGCTCGGTGAAGGTGCTCGGGAACAGGTAGCTCATGATCAAAGCCAGCGTGGAGGCAATCACCATACCGGCTATATACAGCACCATCACGGCTTTCATATTGGTCTGCTGTCCGGTTTTGTGTTTGGAAATGGCCGAGGAGACCAGTACGAATACCAGCACCGGGGCCACGGCCTTCAAGGCGCGCACGAACAGGTTGCCTAAAGTGGGAATGACGGTTTTGTCGTCAGGATATATCATGGCGGCCACGATGCCCAGGATAAGACCGATAACCACCTGCAGAATAAAGGGTACCCGGTTGAGCGTATTGGCAAAGGGGGCCCTGGGGTTTATTTTTTCTAACATAGCAAGTTCCGTTGTGAAGAAACAGGCGCTGCACGTTTGAAGACGTACGCGCCGCCTGTATGGCTCACCTGAAAGTCACAGGACCTGTGGGTGTGCCAGTGCCCGACAGCACACAGCCTGATCAGGCTTTGATGCTGATATGGCGGGAATTATAGCAAAATGGGGATGTGCCGAGGGGGAGTCAGGTCACAGCCTTGGACAGTACCCAAAACGGTGCAGGAAATGAGATCTATCTTCAGCAGGGACGTTCACGAAGCTGACGGAGAGGCAGCCAGTTTGAATCAGAGCATTTTAAAGGGCAGAGCGCCGGAGATGACATTGCCTCTTGGGGCTGTTTTCCGGCCGGGAGGTGTATGGACCTCAGCCTCGTTATGTCCGCCGCCTAAGCTGTGAAAGAGCTCCGGGGTGAGGTTTGCCACGATCTGGGCTGCCTGAGCATATTCCTCTTCACCTAAGGTACGGCCTTTAAGGTCGTGCTCGTCATGGGCGGTGATCCTGGCGAGCAGAAAATCGCCGGCCTTAAGCCTGCCTAAGTGGTTTACCGTGATCACTCCGTCTACCTCGGGGGCCTCGGCGGCACTGCGGCAGCGCGCCTGTCCCTGCTCATCTATTTCATCGATGAGCAGCAGTTCCACCTTGCCTAAACGCCGCTCCAGCTTTTGAGAGGAGATCTGACTTTGCAGCTGCATGAGTTCGGCGGCTCTCTCCAAAGCAAGCTCGGGGGGTACCTGAGAGTCAAATTGCGCCGCCGCGCAGCCGGGTACGGCCGAAAAGGTAAACACCCCGGCCCGGTCAAAACGCACTTCCCTGATAAAGGAGAGCAGTTCCTTGAAATCTGCCTCACTCTCCCCGGGGAAGCCGGTGATGAAGGTCGAGCGCAAGGTAAGCTCAGGACAGAGCTGCCGCCACCCTTCGATGGTGCGCAGCAGTCCTTCCAGATCGCCTGGTCGGCGCATGGCGCGCAGCACCGGCAGACTGGCATGCTGCAACGGTACATCCAGATAGGGCAGCACCTTGTGTGCGGCCATGAGTTCTACCAGCGCAGTGACACTCTTATCCGGATACACATAGTGCACCCTGATCCACGGGATGTATGAGGACAGGTGCTCTAACAGGGCGCTCAGGGGAGGTTGGTCGCTCAGATATCCCAGTTCTCTTTCCCGGGTATCGGCCCCCAGGCATAACACGCGCTCGTCAATACCCAGGTACTTAAGTGCCGGTCCGGCTTCCCGGCGCACCACTTCAGGTACTTCCTGCCCCCAGGGCTCCTGGGTGCGCAACAGCTCTGAGAGGTGTTCACGCTCGGGTAGATCAGCATCATCACCTGAAGATGAGGGCAGCTGATTACCCGTGCGATGGGCGGCGGCAGAGTCCTGCAGCTGTTTAAAATTATGGAATAACGGCAGGCCGTTGCTGAGTTTTAGATCCCGCCCGTAGGCTGAGCTGTCCTGGGCTATGACCACCAGCTCCTTGATGCCGCGCGCGGCCAGAGCTTCAGTCTCCTTTATGAGCGCCCGAGGCAGGCGGGAGCGCAGCGCCCCGCGCAGGGAGGGAATGATGCAGAAGGAGCAGCGGTGCGAGCAGCCTTCGGCTATTTTCAAATAAGCATATGAAGGCGGGGTGAGCAGCAGTCCGGCACTGTCAAAGCTCTGCCCAGAGCCGTAGGGGGGATAGCCTAGGGTATTGATGATGCAGCGCAGCACCGCAGCGCGTCTGCCGGGAGCAAACACGCCCAACAGGGTGGGAAAGCGCTCTTTTAACAGGCTCTTTTGTGCGCCCAGACAGCCTGTGACGATGACGCGCGGACAGATCTTAAGGGCATGTGCTATATGCTCTAAGGATTCCTGTTGGGCATCATGAATGAAGGCGCAGGTGTTGATGATGAGCAGATCGCACCTTGTCTCCTCACGGCTCAGTTCAAAGCCCAGGCTGCGCAAGGCAGTGAGCAGGCGTTCACTGTCCACGGTGTTTTTGGCACAGCCCAGTGAGATAAGTCCGATGGTGTTCATGATCAGTCCCTAAGGCTCCCCGTACGGCGGCCCGGGAGCCGGCTTAAGTTCATCTTCTGACGCTCAGGTGGCAAAACCGGCGTACTGAGTCTGGTAGAGCTCATAGTAGGCGCCCCGTCTTAAAATGAGCTCCTGGTGCGAGCCTGATTCCACGATGCGTCCGTGATCGAGTACCACGATGGTATCGGCGTCGCGGATGGTGGAGAGGCGGTGGGCGATGATGATGCAGGTGCGCCCGCGCATGATCTCCTGCAGCGCCTGCTGAATGGCCAGCTCCGTGCGGGTATCGACTGAGGAGGTCGCCTCATCTAAGATAAGAATGCGCGGATTGACCACAAAGGCACGGGCGATGGAGAGCAGCTGCCGCTCGCCCTGGCTTAAGGAGGCCCCGGCGTTGACCATCACGGTGGAGAACCCGGAACTTAAGCGGTCGACCGCATCCTCGGCCAGGGAGCGGCGGGTGGCCAGCCTCAGTTCCTCGTCATCGGCCTCGGGGTTGCCGTAGCAGACGTTGTTGCGTACGGTATCCGTGAAGAAAATGGTCTCCTGCGGCACCACCGCCACCTGATGGCGCAGTGAGCCGCGCGAGATCCCAGTTATATCCTCGCCGTTGAGGCAGATGGAGCCGCCTGAGGGGTCGTAAAAACGCAGCAGCAAATTGGCGATGGTGGTCTTGCCCGAGCCGGTGGCTCCCACCAACGCTACTTTGGCGCCCGAGGGGATCTGCAATGAAAAGTCCTGAATGATGGGCTTTATTCCGTCATAGGAGAAATTGACCTGGTCAAAGGTCAGGGCGGCGGGGGCCTGGGTACCTTCCCGGTCGGGAAGTTCGCGACCTGACATGTCCTCGGATACTTCATTTGTGACCGCGAAGACGCGTTCGGCACCTGCCAGGGCGGTTTGGATCTGTCCGTAGATCATGCCGATTTCATTGACCGGGCGGGAGAACTGCTTGGCGTAGACGATGAAGGCCGAGATCACGCCCACGGTCAGCAGTCCCTCGGTGGCCAGATAGCCGCCGGCTGCGCAGATGATCACGAAATCCAGATTGCCGATGCAGTTCATCACGGGGCCTAAGATACCGCTGTAGAGCTCGGTCTTGATGCCTTCACGGGTGAGAGTATCGGAGGTGCGGTTGAATTCGGAGCGGGCATAACCCTGGCGGTTGAAGGCCACCACGCTCGGATAGGAGCTGACCATTTCTTCCACCCGGGCATTCAAGGCGCCCAGGGTGCTCTGGCGTTTGGCCGAGTGCTCGCGGATGCGCATGGCCAGAAAGCGCGTGGCCACGAGGGTCAGCACAATGGCGGCGAAGGAGAGCAACGCCAGCTGCCAGCACAGGTAGAGCATGAAGGCGGCGGTGCCGGTGATGGTGAGCACAGCCGAGGTCAGGGAGGGTACGGCCTGGGAGATGGTGGTGGAGATGTTTTCCACGTCATTGGTCATACGACTCATCAGATCGCCGTGCTGATGGCGGTCCAAATATCCCACCGGCAGATCCACGAGCTTGGAGAACAGCTCCTTTCTTAAGGTATGCACCATGCGCTGGCTGAGTTTGGCCGACAAGATCCCCTGCGCAAACTGCATGACGGCACCGCAGAGGTAGGCGCAGAGCATGAAAAGCACCGCGTAGAGCAGCACCCCCTCGCGGCTGCCGGCAATGATGTCGATGGCATGGCTCTGCAGATCGGGTGCGGTGATGGAGGCGGCGGTGCCGGCCATTACGGTGATGATGATGGCTATCACGTAGAGCTTGTCACGCATGAAGTAACCCCACAGGGCTTTGAGTGAAGCTCCGGCATCGGCGGCTTTCTCCGTGGGGGAGGCAAAACGCGCTCCCGGCCCGCCGCGGCGCAGGCCCGGCATGGCTGAGGTATCGTTCTTATTGGTCTCAGTGGCCATAGCTCACCTCCCCTTGAGGCTGACTGACTGACGAGGTTTCCTGTTCATCCTGCCCTAATTGCGAGCGGCAGATCTCCTGATAGACCGTGCTCGTGGATTTGAGCTCTTCATGGGTGCCTTGAGCGCAGATCCGGCCTTCATCAATGAGGATGATGCGATCGGCCAGACGGGCGGTGGATATGCGCTGCGCCACCATCACCAAAGTGGTATTGCCAAGCTCCGAGCGCAGCGCCCTAAGCAGCCTGGCCTCGGTTTTGAGATCCAGGGCTGAAGTGGCGTCATCGCACAGCAGCACCGGGGCGCGGCGCAGCACCGCGCGGGCCATGCACAGCCTCTGACGTTGTCCCCCTGAGAGGGTGGTGCCGCCGGCACTTAGCAGGTCATCATAGCCTGAGGGTCTTTCGGCGATGAATTCCGCCGCCTGGGCAATCTGCGCGGCTCGGTCAATTTCCTCCTGCGCGGCGGTAGGTTCAAAGGAACGGCTGCCCCAGGCGATGTTCTCGCGGATGGACAGCGAAAACAGCTCACTGTGCTGCGGGGCGAGGGCTATCAGGGAGCGCAGCGTGGCGAGCTCGTAATTTTTGACATTGGTGCCGCCTAACAGCACCTCACCGGAGCTTACCTCATAAAACCGTGCGATCAGGTTGAGCAGGGTGCTCTTGCCCGAGCCGGTGGCCCCCATGATGGCCACGAATTCTCCCTGCTTGATTTTGAAATTAATGTCGGTGAGTGCCTCAAAGCCGCTGTTGGGGTAGGTGAAGCTCACCTGTTTAAACTCAATGGAGCCCGGGAAGGGCGGAGGGGAGGCCACCGGACCGTCGGTGATGGAGAGAGGATATTCCTGCAGCTGTTTTAAGCGGCCCCAGGAGATGAAACCGCGCGAGAGGTTCTGCGAGAGAAAGAGCAGCATCATCACCGAGTTGATGAGCAAGGTCACGTAGCTGATGGCGGCCATGATGGAGCCGGGGGTGGCGGTACCCGCCTCCACGCGGGCACCTCCTTCTAAGAGCAACAGCGCCACCACCAGATTCATGAGGGCGTTGATGACCGGGTTCATGAAGGCAAAGAAGATGAGTACGCGCAGCTGAGTGCCGATGAGGGCCAGGTTGGCCTTCTCAAAGCGCAGCTTCTCATAGGTCTCGCGTACGAAGGCCTTGATGATGCGGATACCGAAGAGATCCTCCTGCACCATGGTGTTGACCGTGTCGAGCTCTTTTTGCAGCTTGGCAAAGAGTGGATTGGCCCGCAACAGGCACAGCAGCATAACCAGCAGGATGAGCGGAAAGGCGCACAGCACCATTACGCCGAATTCGGGATTTAAGGTGAACATGAAGTAGATGCTGCCCGCTGTCATCATCACGGTGCGCACCATGCCACGCGAGAACATGGCCACTAAACGCTCCACCTGCGAGACGTCGTTGGTAATGCGGGTGATCAGGGTGCCGGTGCCGAAGGAATCAATTTCCGGAAAGCTAAGGCGCATGATGGCATCGAAGCTGTCCTTGCGTACGGCGTTGCCGAAGTTCTGCGCCGACAGCTGTACGAAGAGATTGCACAGACACCCTGCGGCGCCGCCCAGCAGCACGATGAGAAGCATCTTCAGACCAACCTCGCCGATGAGGGGCAGGTTAACCTGCCCGTCGTTGCCCAGCCCCAGCACGCCCTCGTCGACCAGGCTGCTCATGAGCTTGGGCTGCAGGAGATCGGCAAGCACCTCGGCTACCATGAACAAAGCCGCCAGCACGGCATAGGGCAGGTAGCGGCACAGCTGTTTCCACATAAATCCTCCAGGCACGGACGCTCAGTACGAAAAAGCGCCCGACTCTCTCATCTTAACATTCACGCTCAGGCAAGGCAGTTGTTAAGACTAAGTTCCGTGGAGTATCAGGCGTTTTAAACAAAGACTGTCCCTCTGAAATTTAGGCTTTGGCCCTTAGCGAGGCGACAGTAAATCAGATGACAGCCTCAGGAATGTGGGCTCGTTACGTGTGGAAGTTGGTCTAAAATAGCAGTTAACGTAGCAAAAATTTAAAATTTATGGATTATTGCAACGTTAAATTGGGATTTGGAGCCCCACATTAACTTATACTGAGCCGGAGTATTTTGATAATGATGCCCCAAAGGAGTGGCAATGCAACTGTACCTTAGGGAAAAATATCTCAGAAGGATCAGAGGGTTTTATCACAGTGCTGATCTTATCAAGGTCATCACCGGGATACGGCGCTGCGGCAAGTCATGCCTGATGCAAATGATTATGGCTGAATTGCGGGAACAGGGAATAAGTGCCGAGAGGATCTGCTACCTCAATTTGGACAGGCGTGGCTTCAAGCACCTCAAAGGTCCCGAGCAGCTTGATGAACTGATCGCATCACACCTCCAGCAAGGCTCACTTAATTATTTGTTTATAGACGAGATTCAGAATGTAGACAATTTCGAGAGCGTGATCAACAGCTGGCGTGAAGAAGGTTGCTGCTCCATATTTATCACCGGGTCAAACTCCTATCTGTTAAGCGGTGAGCTTGCCACCAAACTCACCGGTCGCTATCTTGAGTTTGAGATGTATACCCTCACTTTTGATGAGTATCTGGGAATGAAGGCCTTCTGCGGGCAGCAGGTGGCGGATAACCTGCTCTTGGAACTGCAAAATTATCTGCAGGAAGGAGGTTTTCCCCGGGCTGTCACTATCGAGAGTCTTGAGGATAAACGCACCTATGTTGCCAACGTGGTGGAGGAAATTTTTCATAAGGACATCAGGCGCCGGGTGAAGATCAGAAATGTGGAGGCTTTTGAGGCAGTGCGACGTTATCTCTTCAGCAATTTCGGGGCCACCTACAGTGTCAATTCACTGCAAATTGCCCTGAAAAAGACCGGTCTTAATATCAGCAGATTGACTCTGCACCGCTACCTTCAGGTGCTGGTAGAGGCAAAAATTCTGTATGAGTGCGAACGCTTTGATTTGAAGTCCCGCCGGGCTCTTGCAGGAGAGAGGAAGTATTACTTAGGCGATCTGAGCTTTTATTTCAGCCTGAACACCGACAACCGCCTCAATTACGGGCCGCTCTTGGAGAGTCCAGTTTTCTTTTATGCCAGAAGCCTTAATTATCGTGTGAGCATCGGCCGCATAGGAAATCTCGAATGTGATTTTATTCTGCGTGACACTGCGCTTGACTATGCCTACGTGCAGGTGGCCTATACCATAGCCGCCAGCGCCGAGACCGAGGAGCGTGAGTACCGCGCCCTTGAGCGTATCAAGGACAATTATCCCAAGTATGTGATGACCACCGACTACCTGTTGCAACGGCGCAACGGCATCAGGCATGTCAATTTGATGGAGTTCATGCGCGCGGGGGAGCGTTTCTGAGTGCTGCCCGGGCGCAGTAAAGAGGCCCCGTCCGGTCGCCTGGTTCTGTTTGAAAGCTCTGGGTGGGACAAAACGAGCCTGTTCTCAGAGCTCAAGCTCGCCCAGCAGTGGTTCAAAACGTTTGATCTTGCGCTCCTTGATCTCAAGGCTGTCTTCCCTGCCGGGTTTGAGCAGTTTTACCGCCTCGCGCAAAGCAGGCAGCTTCATCAAGTTAGGATCACTCTTACGCATGTCCTCTAGCACCTCGCCTAACAAATCGTTGCCGTCATAGATGCCGTTGATGAGTCGGATGTGAGATTTGCCCTTAAGCTGCGGAGTATCGCGCACGTTGGTGTAAACCCGCCTTAATTCATAAGAGGCCCGTCCGATTTTAAAGGGATCGGCGCGCAGAATATAAATCAGCTGCTGCGCGGGCAGCTGCTCCACACTCAAGCGGGCGATTGCGGTGCCGCGGGAGTGCTCCAGGGCCGCCATGCACAGCAGTGCACTCTCTGCCTCAGCCCGCTGTTCCACTTCCTTTAAGGTCTCGGCCAGGTACAACCTGGCCAGCATGCTCTGACCTGTATCATCCTCGCACCAGGCGGTGATGAGCGGTGCGCTGCCCTCCTGCAGCACCAGCGGGGCGGGCAGGGTGGCTGGCCTTACCTTAAGCTCACTGTTGTGCAGGCAGGCGCGCAACAGTAGTTGTGCTGCGTCGGAACTCTCGTTTAAGCATTCGCGGCAGAGCAGATCGCTAAAGAGGGTTGCCGCGCGCAGATAATCCTCGGTGGTTTTGGAGTTTTTGTTTTTGTCCAGGCCTGGCATGAGGGCTCCTAAGATTAATGGCGATAAGTCAGGTTCAAGGTGCCCAGGCGGCAGGGCACCTAAACACTCAGACCTTCAACTATAACGGATGCAGGTCAAAATACTGCGCCATATGCCCGCAGCTTTGGCAGAAAGTGCGATGCGTCTCGCTTTGCGCGCTATCTCACAATCAAGGTCGCCCCGCGGTGTTAAGTTCTGATGAGTCTCAGGCCGCAGCCTGAGAGCCTGGGGTATGAATTGAAGGGGTAGGGGCTCATGAGAGTTAAGGGAGTGCAACTGCTGCTGGCCGCAGCGTTTTTGTCAGGCGCAACTTACTGTACGCAGGCGCAAAGTCAGGATGGGGTTATGAAGGAATTGGACTTGGTGAAAATCACCGGCGGCACCTATATGATGGGATCACCTGCCGATGAGCTGTGGCGCAGTGCCGACGAGACGCAGCAGGAGGTGAGTGTGGCGGATTTTTATCTCGCACCCACTGAGCTCTCACAAGCGCTCTTTGAGCAGGCTGCAGGTTACAATCCGTCCTTTTTCAATGGGGCGGCTCTGCCGGTGGAGAGCGTGAGCTTCAGACAGGCGCTGGAGGCCTGTAATGCCTTAAGCCGCAATGCCGGACTAAAGGAGGTCTATCATTTTGAGGAGGGCGCGGCGCTGTGGGATCTGAGCGCTGACGGCTATCGTCTGCCCACCGAGCAGGAATGGGAGTATGCCTGCCGCGCCGGCAGCACTGCTCCCTTCAATGTTCCCGATTCGCCCGATCCCCAAAGCTGCAATTACTACGGGCATTACCCTTACAACATCGAAGCACACTACTTCAACTCCGGTGAACTCAAGGTCCAGCCCGGGGAGTATCGCAACCGCACCGTGGAGGTCGACTCCTTTGCACCCAATGCCTTCGGGCTTCGGAATATGCACGGCAATGTGGCCGAGTGGGTGATATCCCGCGATCCCTCCTCGGCTGAGGCCGCGCTCAGGCAGATCTATCGCGGCGGGGGCTACAACGATTTTGCCAAGAACCTGCGCTCGGCCTATCGCGGCGTAGCTCCGGCCGGCTACCGAGCAGCTTCCGTAGGTCTGCGCGTGGCACGCAGTGCCGTGCCGGCACAGGGGCAGCTTAGGATCCCGCTGCCAGAGACGGCCCTGGCTCCGCAGGGCAAGGTACTGGTGGTCTATTACAGCTGGAGCGGCAATACCAAGCTTATTGCCGACAAGATTGCCAAGGCCACAGGTGCGGATCTGCTGGAGCTCAAGCTCAAAACTCCTTACTCACAGTCCTATAGCAAGGTCTTGGATGAGGCGCAACAGGCGCTGTTCAGACAGGACCGACCCACACTGGTGGGGCTGTCTGCCAAGCTGGATAAATACCAGACGATCATTGTGGGCTATCCGCTGTGGTGGGCCAGCATTCCCATGCCGGTGGCTTCCTTTGTGGAACACTACGACTTAAGCGGCAAATATGTGCTGGCCTTTTGCTCTAACGGCGGCGGGCACTTGGGACAGAGTGTCTCAGAACTGCTCAAGCTGCTGCCCCAAACGAGGGCCGGGCAGCCTTTTGAGGTCTACTATCGCGGTGATGACACGCTGCCAGTGCGCCTTGCCAACTGGCTGGAGGCGCAGGGCCTGACTGCCAAGCCCTGAGGACGATTTTGTACTGTGGTCCCCGGTGAGGCGACCGCAGCAAAGCGCCCGGTGCTATGTTTGCAGGCGTAAGGCATGAGAAAAGAACTGCGGGGAACTCAGGGATGATTAGGACGCACCGAACATCAGGTTTTTGGAGCATAACCGCGGCGGCCTGTGGCTGGGTCGTGTTGACGGGTACTGCTTTGTTCGCTGCGCCGGCGCAGGCCAACTGGTTTGATATGGTAGGAAATCTGGCGCAGGACTACACTAATTCCATAAATGAGAGCCGTCCGCAGGATTTTGCTCCTCGGGGGTGCCTGGAACTTGCCGTATACGAGCAGTCCGATCTTGAGGCGATGATAACGGACGGCAGGACCAAACTTGCCGAGCTCAAGCTTCATCTGGGCGAGCCGCAGTTTGAAGAGGCCCTGCCACAGGGAGACGGCAGGGCTTTCAACTACCAGTATCTGACCGCGGTTGACCGCAACAGCTTCCTCTATAACATAGGCTTTGGCATGCACGATCTCTACCAGATTTATCTTAAGGGACTGAGGGTGGAGGTGAAAAATGACCTGATCACCGCCCACGAGTGCTACGCCCTGACCTTTACCCAGGCCTACACCAGGCTGCACCATCTGGCCAGAATCATGCTGCTGCGTCCGCTGTCTTCCTGGGCTCAGTTGGATCGTCTGCAAAAGGAGGACTGAGCGTCATGCCCAAGTGTGCAGAAAACCAAAGGCACCGAGATTTAGCTGACACGCTGCAAGCCATCAGGCAATTGTTCCGCGCTCTCGCCGCTAAGGGGACGGTCTTCAGAGCACCGGGGCAGCTGGCGGCAGTGCTGCTGTTGTCCGCAGGTTCGCTTTCGTGCAGTTCCCAGCGCAATTATCCCTTAACGCATGAGCTGCTTAATACGCCTCATCTTGAGGCTATGTCCTTAGAGGGACGTAACTTTGCCTTTTTCCGGGCGCTGTTTGGGCGTCTGCCGGTCAATGAATATGAGGACGGGACTATGGAGGTCAAGATCTGGAACGTGACGGCCGAACGGATCTGCCAGCGCTCCCATGACATTATCCCCAGGTGCAGTGTGTTTTCCGTCCGCTCGCTCAGCGTATGGTTCGACGATGATGACATCGCCCGCCGCTATCGGCTCAGCGGGATCGTGTATACGGTGGAAGGCTCCATTAATAATCCAAGCAGCGGCTCCCCGGCTTTGGATGTACTGGACCGACATCTGCGAGCCGAAAGTGCCGGGGAGCTGGCCTTGCCCTATATTCCGCTCTCCGCCGTCGACCACCTGGACGCCTACAAGACCTTTTATCACCTGCCTTAAAACCCCGGAGCAAGCACCATGACAGCTGACAGAATCACCACTCCTTTTAGTTTTAAGTCCACGGCTTTTGAGGTTTTGGAGGGAGTGGACCTCACCGGCAAAAACGTCCTGATAACGGGCGGGGCCTCGGGTATTGGACTGGAGACCACCAGAGCTTTGTGCCGCGCCGGCGCCTCGGTCACGGTGGCGGTGCGCAACGTTGAGTCGGCGCGCTTATCGCTTGCCGGGGTGCAGGAGGAAAACCCGCAGGGCTTAATTGAGATCAGGTACCTGGATGTCAGCGATCTTGATGGCGTGCGCTCCTTTTGTCAAAGCTGGACTGCACCTTTGCACATCCTTATCAATAATGCCGGAGTGATGGCCATTCCTGAGCTGACACTGAGCAAGCAGGGCCATGAACTGCAGTTTGCCACCAACTATCTGGGACATCTGGCGCTGACCTTGGGACTGCGGTACCGGTTGGCTGAGGCAGCAGGAGCGAGGGTGGTCAATGTCAGCTCCAGCGGACATCTGCTCTCTCCGGTTAATTTTGACGATCTCAATTTTTCCTTCATTCCCTATTCCCCCTGGGTGGCTTACGGACAGTCCAAGACCGCCTGCATCTTAATGGCAGTTGACCTTACCGGACGCTGGGCACATGAGGGTATTGTCTGCAACGCCTTAAATCCCGGTGCCATCGCCACGGCGCTGCAAAGGTACACGGGAGGACTCAAAACTCCCCCCGAGCTGCGCAAGAGCCCGCAGCAGGGGGCTGCCACCACGGTGCTGCTGGCCGCTTCCCCCTTGCTGGAAGGCATTGGAGGGCGCTACTTTGAGGACTGCAATGAAGCGCTGGCGGTTGTCAGGCGTCCCACCGATTTCTCAGGCGGAGTGGCTCCCTATGCCCTGTCTGAGGACAATGCCACAAGACTGGGCCTTCTCGCAGAAGAGCTGTTGAACGTTTGATGGTACAAATCTCAAGGAGAGCAGCTGATGCGTGACTTTAAAATTTATTTTGAACCTCAAAAGTTAGATGATCTGCGGGCAAGACTTAAACAGACCCGCCTGCCCAGGCCCTGGGAGGGTGTGCAGTGGGAACACGGGACCAGCACGGAAGCATTAGGCGAGGTGCTTGAGTATTGGCAGAGCGCCTATGACTGGGAGAGCAGGGAGCGGGAGTTAAATCAAATCCCGCAATACCTCTGTGAGATTGATCAGGTTACGCTGCACTTTCTTTATGTCAAAGGTGCACGGCCACAGGCGCAGCCGCTGTTGCTCACCCACGGCTGGCCGGACAGTTTTCTGCGCTATGTCAAGATTATTCCGTATCTCAGGGATTTTACGCTGGTGATCCCCTCACTGCCGGGCTTTGCCTTCTCGGGACTGCCGCCTCAGGGGTACTGCAGCAACGCTCAGACGGCCGGGCTGTGGCATAAGCTCATGACTCAGGTGCTGGGCTATAAGCATTACCTGGCTTCAGGCGGGGACATGGGACGGGGCGTCAGCTGCTATCTGGCCGCCTTATATCCCGAGGAGGTCAGCGCGCTGCATCTGACCGACGGCGGTCTGGCCTCAGAGCTGTTGCAGGCCGATCCGGCGACCTTAAGTGAGGCCGAGCGCACTTATAGGCAGCGGGCACAACTCTGGCTTAAGGAGGAAGGGGCGTATATCAGCGTGCACAGCACCAAGCCGCAAAGCCTCTCTTACGCGCTCTCCGACTCACCGGCCGGTCTGGCTGCCTGGCTCTTGGAAAAGTACCATGCCTGGAGCGAGGCGGGACTTCTGAGTCCTGACGATCTGTGTGACTGTCTGACCTTGTACTGGCTGTGCAATTGCGCCGGCACTTCATTGAGGGCCTATTATGCCAACGCTTATACGCTGCCGCCCTTAGGCAGGATAACGGCACCCACGGCCTTTGCACTCTTTCCTTATGACGTGCTGCCGGTACCTGAGGAGTGGCTACGTCGTCACTATGAGGTGGTGCGGCTGACTAAGATGGAGCACGGCGGACATTTTACCGCGCTGGAACAGCCCGAGGCCTTCACCCGGGATCTGGCTCAATTTGCCTTGGAGATATCATGAAAATCGAACATCTTGCCCTGTACGTCAACGATCTGGAGGGAGCGCGGGAGTTTTGCGAGCGCTATTTGCAGGGCAAGTCCAATTCAATGTATCACAACCCCAAAACCGGCTTTCGCTCCTACTTTATCTCCTTTGCGGATGGTGCCAGGCTTGAATTGATGACCCGCCCGGATCTGGTGGACGAAGCCAAAAATCAGCTGCGCACCGGCTATGCGCATCTGTGTCTGAGTGTGGGCAGCAAGGAACGGGTCGATGAGCTTACCGCCAGATTCAAGGAGGACGGCTTTGCGGTGGTAAGCGGACCGCGCACCACCGGGGATGGGTACTACGAGAGTTGTGTGGAAATCTTTGAGGGCAATCTGCTGGAGCTTACGGTGTAGGCTGCCCGGCAGCCTGAGCCGGTTATTTCAGGATACTAAGACCATTTTGAGCTGAGCGTGAGTACCTGATAGTGACGCTAAGGAGCACTGCAGGAAGTGGCATTTATCCGTTGCCGGATCGACAGTCTTGCTTTAGTGCCAAGAAGGAGTTAAAGTTCGATCAAAACGACATTGCTATGCTTTTTTGATCGGAGAGCGGATGGGCTACATCACCCGAACAGCAGAACAGCTGATCCTTAAGATGGGGCAGTCTTTTCCCTGTCTGGCAGTTTATGGCCCCCGTCAGGTGGGCAAATCTACCACGGTTGAGCATTTATTCGGCGCAGAGTTTCGCAAAGTAACCTTGGATGACCTGCAGGATCGCCACGCTGCCCTGCAAAATCCCAGGGAGTTTCTGGAGTCTTACGGCTGGCCCTTGATTATTGACGAGATCCAGAAGGCTCCCGACTTATTGTCCGTCATCAAGCAGAACGTGGATGAGCAGCGTCTGCTCTGGCTCAAAAACAACCGTCCCCGGGAGCTGATGTACGTGCTTACCGGCTCAAGCCGTTATGAACTAAGGCAGGGCATTGCCGAGTCGCTGGCCGGGCGTTGCGGCATCATTGAACTGTCCTCCTTTTCGCGTGCCGAAAAATATGGTCGTCCTGCCGTGAAATTCAATCCTGATCTCAACTTGCTCTTGCAGCGTGAACGGGAGTTGGGGTCCGTGTACTGTGCTAAGTCAGCTGTCTTTGAGGATATCTTTGCAGGAGGGATGCCGGAGATCTGCAACGGTGCCGTCAGCCCCGTGATCTACCACAAGTCCTATATCAGCACCTACCTTGAGAAGGATGTGACGAAACTTATCGCGGCCGGCAGCGAGCTTAAATTTCGTAATTTTCTGTCAGTGACGGCCCTGCATACGGCGCAGGAACTGCACCTTGACACCATCGCCGCCACGGTGGGCATTGATGTCAGAACCTGCGGCAGTTGGCTCTCCATTTTGGAATCCTCGGGGTTGGTCTTTTTGCTGCAGCCCTTTCACAGCAATCTCTCCCGGCGCCTCATCAAGGCGCCCAAGCTGTATTTCATGGATACGGGATTGTGTGCGCAACTGTGTGGGTGGCCTGCGGCGGCCATGCTGGAGCGTTGCGCCATGAACGGCGCTTTTTTCGAGACCTACGTGGTCAGCGAAATAATCAAAAATATCTGTGCCTTCGGTGAAGATCCCAGGCAGAGCCTGTTCTATTACCGTGACATTGACAAAAAGGAAATTGATCTGCTCTATGTCAAAGAGCAGATCATCTACCCCATCGAGATCAAAACCAATCTCTCGCCTCATAATCCCACCAAAAATTTCGGAGTACTCGACAAATTCAAACTTAAGGTGGCACCGGGGCTTATCATCGATACCGGCGATAAGCTAAGACCCCTAAATAAGCAGGCCTACTCCTATCCGGTGAGTCTGCTGGGCTTGTAATTCAAAACACAGCTTCGGAGTGCACGGGCACTCGCAGCCGAGGAGTACCGTTTTGGGAATGCACAACAAAAAAGGTTCCTCACGGAGGAACCTTGGTGTGTGCGGATGAATTGGACTGCGCCTATTTGAAGGTCTGCTGCAGCGGCGGTACCACCTGCTTCTTGCGGCTCATCACGCCCGGCAGGAAAGCATCCTTGCTCGAAGCGCCCAAAGCCTTGAGCACTGCGCTCTCGTCATCTGAGCACAGCAACACCCTCGAGCCTTCCTTCATGATGTCGGTGAGCACCAATATGGCGCTGTGACGGCCTTCGCCCTTGACCTTGCCAAGTTCGGCATTCAGTTCCTGCTCCAGCTTGGGGCTGACCATATCCAGCGAAATCAGCTCCAGCTGGCCGATGCCTATCTTGCGTCCGCCCATGTCAAAATCCTTGAAGTCACGGAAGATGAGATCGCGCGGGGAGGCATCTAAGTTTGATTTGGCTTTGAACATCTCCATGCCCAGCGCGTTGAGATCGCTGATGCCGGCGATTTTGGCCAGGGCCTCGGCGGCCTCTTTGTCGGCCTGGGTGCAGGTGGGGCTCTTGAAGAGCACCGTATCGGAGAGAATGGCGCAGAGCATGCCGCCGGCCAAATTGGCCGGGATGTCCACCTTATAATACTTATGCATGAGATAGATGATAGTGTTGGAGCAACCCACCGGCTGGATCCAGCACTCCAGCGGGGCATCGGAGGTGACGTCACCTAACTTGTGGTGATCGACAATGCCCAGGAGTTTGGCCTCCTTAAAATCATCCGGGGCCTGCGCCAGATCGGAGTAGTCGACTAGGTAGAGCTCGCGGCCTGAGACTGACTTGACCACTTCAGGGGCGGTGAGCTTGAATCTCTCCAGCACGAAGGCAGTTTCCGGGGCAGGCTCGCCCTGGGCGGCGCTGGAAACGTCTATGCCGCGACCGCGGTACAGATTGGCCGCGGAGAGAGCTGAGATGATGGAATCGGTATCCGGATTTTTATGTCCTAAAACCAATGCGCTCATAGAAAACCTCACAAGAAAAGTTGCACTGTTGCAGTGAAAGCATCGCAAATTCTAACAGAAAAGAACCGCGCTCTTCAGTGAGCAGAGGCTGATTTGTCGCCCGATCCCAAACTGTGGCCACAGAGATGGTGCCGGTGACAATTATTGACCCCGGGAATAATACTTTACGTGACCATGACGGCGGATTTTGGTTGGTAGCGACACTGTGATTGACAAAACCCGCACAACCCCTAAACTACTTTTATTAAGTGTTGGTTATTACAAGATCGATCGCATAGCGGACAGTAAGACCGATCTCATTCCTCTTTTGCAAAACCATCCCTTTTTGCAATTTTCAAATTGGCGTTTAGCCGCCTGAATCCCTCCCTCAAATCGTACGGACTGTACTC
>JAFUGP010000173.1 GCA_017469335.1 Succinivibrio sp.
AGAGGGCCTCATTTTTTTTGTCCACAAGGCCAATCACGGCGGTGACAAAATCGCAGGCTAGATCGAGGACAAAATGAAAAGCTAGAAGTGGACAAAATCAGAGGCTAAAAACCTGCCATTGTCACAGGCTGGCGACACCAGATTTATCTGGGTAAAATCTTAACATGGAGCGGTTAAAACACCTATACCGACTTTTTGTTAGGACACTGGCACAAAAAAACCGCGCCCTCAGCAGGACCCGGTCCTCTTAGTGCCCGGGCGTTGCCCGGGCATGCGCTTTTAAGGTTTACTGATTGACCGCAGACGGTCTCAGGCGGAAAGCCGAGAGCTGGTTTTTGAGTTCGTCCATGCGCTGCGTAAGCAGCCCCAGCTCACTGTGAGCATTCATGGCCTGGTTGGAGACCTGCTGAGTGGCGGAGGTCACACCCTGCATGTTGGTGGAGATCTCCGAGGTGGCGGTGGTCTGCTCTTCTGCGGCGGTGGCAATCTGCGTAATCTGCGAGCTCACCGAGGACACCTGCGAGATGATGTCATTGAGCAGCCCCTGCACGCCGTTGGTCTTCTCGGCCAGATCGGTCATGTGATCGACTGTCTCATTCATGGAATTGTTGGCATTGCCGGCGAAGGTCTGCACCTGCTCGACCATGGAGGTGATCTCCTTGGTGGCGGCAGAAGAGCGCGAGGCCAGAGCGCGCACCTCATCGGCCACCACGGCAAAGCCCTTGCCGGCCTCACCGGCTCGAGCCGCCTCAATGGCAGCATTAAGGGCAAGCAGATTGGTCTGCTGTGCGATATCCTCAATGGTCTGCACGATGGCGCCAATCTTTTGGGACTGTTCGGCCAGTTGCGAGATGAGCCCGGCGTCCTCACGGGTCTTCACCACCTGCTCTTTGATACGGTTGATGGTCATCTCAATCTCGCCTACGCCGGCACGGGTAGTCTTCTGGGACTGATCGGCCATGCCCGCAGCCTCAGAGCAGTTCTTGGCAATGTCGGTGGTGGTGGAAACCATCTCGTCTGAGGCAGCGGCCACCGTCACGGTCTTGTTCTCGGCCTGCGAGGTTTGATCGACTATGTCGTCGGTCATGGCCTGGATCTTGCCAATCTCCTCCTTGGTGAGTTCGGCGGCTCTGATCACCCCGCCTAAGGCACGGTTTAAGGAGTCTCGGGTCTCCAGCATCGATTTGTACACCGAGCCCAGTTCGTCGCGGTTGTACTGCCCCACCTCAAAGGTGAGATCACCCTCGGAGAGACGCTTCATCTGCTTGACCATGTTGTTGAGATGACGGCTGATGTAATTGGCAATGAGCAGTGCCAGGAAAATACCGATAATCACCGCAAGCACGGTAAGTCCTATGCTCACATAGGCCATGGTCTTGTCCGAGGCCTGCTCGGCGATTTCCAAGGAAACCTTGATCTGCTCATCAATGATGCTCTTGAAGTCGGCTAAGGCTTCCTGACAGGCCGGCAGAGCTTCGGTGAGGTAGACCTCCATGGCACCGGCACGGTCATCGGCCTCAATGAGCGGTAACACCTGTGCGTTGAAGATCTCCACGTACCGGGTGGCGGTTCCCTTAACTTTAAGGATCTTGGTCTTGTAGGTGGGCGGGGAGGGCAGATCGCCGATGATGTTCTCGTTCATCACCGCAGCAATCTTGCCGATGTTGTCCACCTCGGTTTTGATGTCCCGCATGAAATTGGCGAGATTGGGATTCTTGTTATGCGGGTTGAGGTAGTTGAGAGTCTCGATGTTGGCAGTCTGCAAGGCCGCTGAGGTATTCATTACCCTGCCGTAGGATTTGTTGAGGATGCGGGACATGTTGTACACCGCATTGGAAGTGTCCAGATTGGACTTGACCGAAGTGGCAGAGACAAGAAGTGTCAACACCAAGATGACGGCAAAGCCCAATAGCAGTTTGGCCTTGCTGTTGAGGTTGGAAATTGCGCCCATAAAAATCTCCACAAATAAGCCGGAGCCATGAGCGTAATGATTATTATTGTTATTTAGAGCTCCGGAAGCCAGGAAACTAAATACCGAGCAGCCGTCTGAAAAAACAGGCTACAACATGCGCATTTTAAGGGCAATGAAGTTAAACCGTGAAAAATCCGTGTGTAAAGTGTGATCCTGACGAGCGCTATCGCAGGTTGGCTTAGTTTTTGCTGTCTAAGGGAACGGAACAGTAATAGTGGCAATCTCTTGTATTCTAAGCCTTTATGCCAGTTCCAACTTGGCTGAGATCTCCCACACTGCCTCCTGATCGGCCGGCACAAAAGTCAGCCCTTCAAGATCTGCGCGAGTTGCCCACAGCAAGGCACGATGCTCGGCAGGATCAAGCCTGGGATACTCACCTTCTTTGAGCTCGCATCTTAAAATCTGCATGTAAAGATGAAAGTCCTCATAATCGTGTTCCACCACGGTCACCAGTTCACCCGGGATCACGAGGCATTTGAGTTCTTCTTTGATCTCACGGACGCAGGCCTGGGCATAATTCTCACCACTCTCCAACTTACCGCCGGGAAATTCCCAGTAGCCTCCTAACCGGCGTTGCGGCGCTCGGCAGCTGACTAACAGCCTGCCCCGGCACATCACCGCCGCTCCCACCACCCTGACGGTGGGCAGTGTGGACGGTCCATACTCCGTTTGTTCAGACATAGTATTTCCTCATTCTCCACCGCATGCCAAAGGACAGGTACCAGCGGGCAGGGATCGCAGCCAAGACAAACCCGTACACCCTCGGTTCAGTTCATGCTTAAGGAGCGCTACCAAAGAGTCCCGCGCTATAATAAGCCACAGGGCAATTTTAAGACAGGGCTCACCAGTGTTTTTTGATCTGCAAAACAGCGTACGGGAGATGCTCAACTCGCTGCAACCGGAACTTTACATTCAGGATCTGGAAAATGACGAGGAGCTAAGTGAGCGAGCTCGAAAAAAGATCGCCTTGAAACTGCGTACTATATTAAGTCAGGCCAAACGTGAGCAGATCCCCTTGGGCCTGACCCTGGCACCCTACCGCACCTTCGAGGACGCCTATCTCTACCGGCAACGTTTCATTGAGAAAGTCTGTGAGCGCTTAGAAAGGGAGCGTACTCTTAACCTGCTGTTGGCGCTTATGGTGACCGCCATGGTGATTATCAGCGCCGCCTTGCTGTTCTGAGAGACTCAAAACAGGCTTTTACGCCAAATTCTCATCTCTGTCCGATTTTTTTGCTATAGTAAAAGCATAGTGCCAAGCACTAAACAGATACCCTGGGGTGCCATCGAGCTGTTCCACCCTGAGCCGATATCACAATCTATGCAGTGCCTTCCTGGCTGTGGTGAGCAGACTCACATGCGCAGAGGAGCCTAAGCTGTCATCAGGCGCTGATTCTTGAACTCATGGTTCAAGGAGTCGCATACGGCAGATACACCCTGGGGCCTTGACTATCTCATGGAATACAGCCCGGCTAATCCGGGCTTTTTTGTGTCATAACAACGCCATTTAACCCCAAGAACCCACCTGCAACGGTGCCGCGCTTAAGGATACGCTCCAAGACGCGTCAAACCAGGCCTGCCTCCTTCATTGAGCCTGCGCTCTTACTGCCTGATCTACCACGGCAGCGCCTGCACCAGGTTGACGGCAAAAAAGAGGAACTCGGCCGGAGCATACTCCTTTTCATGGTTATGCTTGGTCCAGCGCTCCCTGCGCTGCTCTTTTGTGCTCTCTGGGCAGAACAGCTTGTCCTTATTCCTTTTGCGGCAGCGGATTATACCCCAGCAAAAAGGTCACCGGCCCGTCGTTTAGCAGCTCTATTTGCATATGCGCCCCGAACCTTCCGAACTGCACGCGCTCAAACACATTACGAGCATAATCGCACAATTGTCCGTACAGAGCCTGCGCCTCTTCAGGCGGCATGGCCTGTTCAAACCCAGGGCGGTTGCCGCGGCGGGTATCGCCCAAAAGCGTAAACTGCGAGACCAACAACAGCTCTCCCTGGACCTGACTTAGGTTTAGATTCATCCTGTCATCTGCATCAGAAAAGATGCGCAGTCGGAGGATCTTGTCGATGAGCCTTTGCCCCTCGGCATAGGTGTCGCCGCGGCCTAGGCCCAGTAACACCAACATCCCGGGGCCTATGCCGGCGATGCTCTCGCTATCAACCGTAATGGCGGCTCTTTTCACGCGTTGCACACAGGCTATCATGGTGCCTCCTGAGATGATTGAACTTTATGTCTGCGCCGAGGTATTTGCCTCAGCGCAACCATAGGAGATAAATTTGTCCTTGCTCACCGACAGGCCGCAGTTGTCCAACCGATGTGCGCGCATATCGTAGAGACATACCAAAAGCTCCTTGCGCAAGTTAAGTCTGGCGTAGTGCAATTTGCGGTGGCACAAAGGACACAGACATACCAGGTTGGCTCCTACATCCAGGCTGTGGCTGTACTCACTCTGATAGCGCAACGAAATGGCGTGATGGGACTCCATGTAGGGATGACAGGTGTTTTCCACCTCAAAAGTCTCATGAGTCTCGTCTAATGAACACTGATAGTGCGCACTCTCCAAGGCCTGACGCCTGAGAATGGAAGATCTCCCCCACTGTGAGGCGGTAGTCGTACTTGCAGCTCCCAGTTCACGGGGCAGATCAAGCTCGGCACCCTTATGCGGCAGAGCGCCAAAATCAGTAGCCTGAGCAAAACTCAGATAGTTGTTCAAACCTGCCGTGTACATGCGGTTGCCGCGCTCATCTTTCTGTCGGAAATCCTCTATGGAGAGCAGATTGTTCCTGAGAGTCAGCAAGGTATCAAGATCGGCTACCTCAAAAAGCGATTTTTGCTCTCCTAAATAGCTGTTATCTCTTAAGTAACCAGTGACGACGTTGAGCGAAGTCAGATAGTGCTCGACGGTGAGCGCGGAGAGCCCTCGCACTTCAGTTAAATACTTGCAAAACAGCTGTTTTAGGTAGGGATCAGTGGAATTTGGCCTGACAGGAGTCATAGCTCGTCTCACTCAAGTTCACTGCTGCTGATTAAATATTGACTACCCCTTAGGCAGTCAACAGAGCCGGCCAAAAAAAGATCCTCCGCAACGGGAGGATCTTCTGCAGCATTTTTACAAAAAGGAGGCTCTAGCCCTTAGCCTGCAGGGCCTGCGAAACCTTCACGGCAATGGCCACAGTGGCGCCCACCATCGGGTTGTTGCCCATACCCATAAAGCCCATCATCTCCACGTGAGCCGGTACGGAGGATGAACCGGCGAACTGCGCGTCGGAGTGCATGCGGCCCATGGTGTCGGTCATGCCGTAGGAGGCAGGACCCGCGGCCATATTGTCCGGGTGCAGGGTGCGGCCGGTACCGCCGCCGGAGGCCACCGAGAAGTACTTGCGCCCCTCATCGATGCATCTCTTCTTGTAGGTGCCGGCAACCGGGTGCTGGAAGCGGGTGGGATTGGTGGAGTTGCCGGTGATGGACACATCCACACCTTCCTTATACATGATTTCCACGCCTTCGCGCACATCATCGGCGCCGTAGCAGCGCACAGCAGCGCGCTCGGAGTCAGAGTATTTGATCTCCTTGACGATGTTGAGCTCACCGGTGTGGTAATCAAACTTGGTCTGCACATAGGTAAAGCCGTTGATACGCGAGATGATCTGCGCGGCGTCCTTGCCCAGACCGTTCAAGATCACGCGCAGCGGGACCTTGCGGGCCTTATTGGCGTTTCTTACGATACCGATGGCGCCCTCGGCGGCGGCAAAGGACTCATGGCCGGCCAAAAAGCAGAAGCACTTGGTCTCGTCACGCAGCAGCATGCCGCCCAAGTTACCGTGTCCTAACCCCACCTTGCGCTCGTCGGCCACGGAGCCCGGAATACAGAAACTCTGCAGCCCGATACCGATGGCCTCGGCGGCTTCGGCAGCCACCTTGCAGTTTTTCTTCAGAGCAATGGCCGCGCCCACGGTATAGGCCCAGCCGGCGTTCTCAAAGGCGATGCCCTGGATCTCCTTGACCGTCTGATAGGGATCGAGCCCGTAGCTGGCGCAGAAATCCTTGCATTCTTCCACTGACTTGAGGCCGTACTCGGCAATTACCTTGTTGATTTTGTCGATACGGCGCTCGTAACTTTCAAATAATGCCATTTGTGCGCCTCCTACTCTTTTCTCGGATCAATGTACTTGGCGGCATTGTCCCACTGCCCGTAGTGCCCCTGCACCTTGGCAATGGCGTCGCGACCGGAGATCTCCGGATTGGACTTGAGCAGATCCATAAGCTTGCCTAAGTTGACGAACTCATAGCCCACGATCTCGTTTTCGTTGTTCAGGGCGACCCTAGTCACGTAGCCCTCGGTCATCTCCAGATAACGCGGTCCCTTGGCCTTGGTGGCGAACATGGTGCCCACCTGGCTGCGCAGGGTCTTGCCCAAATCTTCCAGGGAGGCGCCCACTGGCAGACCGCCCTCGGAGAACGCAGTCTGGGAGCGGCCGTACACAATCTGCAGGAACAGCTCACGGTAAGCGGTGTTGATGGCATCGCACACCAGATCGGTGTTAAGGCCCTCAAGCAGAGTCTTGCCGATAAGGATCTCGGCGGCCATGGCGGCAGAATGGGTCATGCCCGAGCAGCCGATGGTCTCCACCAGCGCCTCCTCGATGATCCCGTCCTTGACGTTCAAGGTCATCTTGCAGCCGCCCTGCTGCGGGGCGCACCAACCCACGCCATGGGTCAGTCCGCTGATATCCTTGATTTCTTTTGCCTGAACCCACTTTCCCTCCTCGGGGATAGGCGCAGGCCCGTGGTAAGCGCCCTTGGCTACCGGGCACATACCCTCCACTTCTTTTGAATAAATCATTGATGATACCTGTATTGCATGTGTGTATTAGTTTGATTTCAAAGCAGAAACCGCTATGAAACAGCGGGATTATATTACAAATGATCAAACACAAACGAAGCCTTGATCCCCTTTTGAGGATAAAATCGGGCGACGTGCACCTCGTCCGGCACCGCTCTGAGTATCAGCTCACAAATACTTAAGCACATACTCTCGCCTCCGGGAACTGCGAAGCTGGGATCTGCCTTCATGCAGGGTTGCCCGTAGGTCTTAATCGCCGCAACGGCAGGACAAGAATTTACGCATATGGGAGCAGCACCTGCCCCGAGTGTATTATCATGATGGGGTTGAAGTTAACAAACAGACTGTAAGTGAGATTCAACTCAATTTATAAGCATAGTAGAAATTATGTGTTAAATTGAACTAAATACTGTCTATGATCACGCTCGTTCAGCAGTTAGACATACTTTTTTCAGCTGCAACACCAGCTCAAGATTTTTGAACCGCAGTTTCAACACGTAAACAGGGAACGTACCATGTCAGACAATTTCAGACTTTCAGCACTTGACGCTTTCTCCCACGCCCAGTTAGGCGATGACAACAATGCCATCGCTAACCTTGCCGCTGACGGCTCACTGCAAAGCAACGGCACCTTCTCCAAAAGCAATATTCTGCGTTTTCTGCGCTCAGGTGCCACCAAGGAGCAGAACAACGCCGTGCGCACCGAACTTTTGAAATCCTTAGGTCAGGCCTTCGGTCTTAGTGGCATAAGCACCGACAAAAATGGCAAAATCACCTTCTCCAAGGACTTCATGGACAAATTGGAGTCACTGTTAGGACCTGCTTTCAAACGCTCGGATTTTGGCGTGAGTGCTGATGGCGGAGCGGTCACCTCGGGCAAGCCGCTGACTCAACGCCGCATCACCGAGATCATGACACAGGCCAGCGCCTACCACAAATCCGACTTCAAGAATTTCAGTGTGACAGAATATCGCGACAAGCTCGCCATTATCACCAAAAACCTTGACGAGATGGGAATACCCAACAAGGCAGACAGCGACGGCCGTCTGAAAGAGGGCCCGCGCAAGATCTTCTCTGATGTGGCCAAGTGTCTTGATTTTCTGGAAAATGAAGTTGACGAGGTGGTCAGACTTGACCCTGCATTTGAGCTCGCCTTGGAATTTAAGGAAGTAAAGGACAATCAATACGACCGCAACCGATTCGTTTATCGGGATCAGCAGGGCAATGATCATACTTTTGTAAGCAATCCCTACCAGAACGCAATAAATGAAGATAAAGCCGATTTCGGCACCTATCTGTACCATCGCTTGGGTGGGGAACTTCTGCACATTGAACGCGCGAAATTCTCCAGCAAGACCTCAGTCTCTCCAAAGCCCTTGCTTGACTACATCAAGAACACAGTGACTTCGTTCGTCAAAAACAATATCGACGTGTTTTTCGCTTCCAAGGCTGCCGGTAAGGATAAACTGGATCTGTTCATGCAGCACCTCAAGGAGCCTGGTGCATGCATGGAAGACAAGGCCAAGAACCTCATTGAATTCAAGCAGCAGAACTTAGAAGGCGGCATTCAGGACGAGTCGGTGGCCTACGAAGTGGAACACGCCGCCAACACCGGTCCCGATCAGCCGTTGGACAAAATGCTGTTCGCCAAAATCGAATCAGCGATGAAAAACCACCCAGATGCCGAGAGCTGGGAGGAACTGGCCCCGTTCATCAAGGAAGAACTGGTAGGAGAGGTAAGACCCATAACCGAGGCAGTGGTCAATGACGAAGGGCGGGTGGAGTATCATCCGGTGATGCAAAACGGCAATCAAGTGGTAAGGGCTATCACCGCCGAGGACGTTGAGCGCAACGGGCGTATTATCTTTGACAACATTTAAGTGAGCATAAGCAGGAGTCAACTTGGACTGGGAACAAATTGTACAGACCTTCGGAGAGAGGCTCGGTGTCGGGCTGACCCTCAATGAGCGCCGGGAGTGTTCCTTCGAGGCAGACGGAGCGAGGGTGACCATTCTCTCCTTAAGCGAACTGGAACAGATTGTGCTGATAGGAGATGTCGGCGCAGCGCCGCCCGAGCGCTTGGAAAACCTGTTTAGAATCATGCTGGAGGGAAATCATCTTTTTGGTGCCACCGCAGGTGCCACGCTGTCCTACGACGCGGCGCAGGAGCGTTTTGCGCTGTGCCGTTGCTTAGACTGTCGCGTTCTTGACGCAGAGGGGTTCCTCGCTCAGGTTGAGCTGTTTATCAATACCCTGCACAGTTGGATCAGCATAGTAAGCAACTACCGCGGAGCACTGCCCGAACTCAAGCGCCGCGATAACGTTGAGCCCGACCAGCAAAAAAAAGATGCACTCAGTATCATCAACGGTGCTTTCATGCCGGTATGAAACCTGTGACGCCCCACTTCTTATACGCCGGTGATGCCTGAAGGCTTTCTTATGTGTCGGGGATGCCTGAAAGGTGTCGTCATCTCCTGTTCTCTCGCCCAATAATGGTGTTTGGCAAAGATAATACCCCCAAGCCGGTTTAGGAAGGCTCGGGCTTGAGGGACTTAAGCAGGCCTAATTCTCCTGAGGCTGCTCGTTTAGAACCTCACCTAAGTTGCGGTAAATGAGCTTGTAGGGAGTGTAGATACGCCGATCGCGCCCAACTTCCAATCCCAGTGCATCCCGGGTGACCGCACTCTCTCCGCCCTGGGTCAGCAACGTGGCTAATTTCAAGGCCACCTCGGCCATGGCGTGAGCATCGCGCATCACCGTACCGTACATGCTGCCCCCTTCAATCCGCTTTAAGGCATCCGAGATACCGTCCACACCTATGACCGGAACGTACTGGTTGGAAATGCCCATGTTGTAGTCGTGACTCTGCAGAGACTCAACTACGCCTAAGGCCATCTGATCGTTGTTGCAGATCACCGCCTCGATGTTCTCCAGGCCGGTGGTCTTGATGTAATCGTCCATTGCCGTACGCGAGCAGTCGCTCTTCCAGTTACAGAATTCCTCCTCCACGGCCTTGGACTTGATGCCTAACTTGCGCAGTTGTGCCTTGAAGGTCTTGGTACGGGCCACGGTAGCCACATGGCCGTTCTCGCCTTTGAAGAGCACATAATTGAGCTGTCCGTCGCCGTTGACATCCCAGACGGCATTGCTCTTTAGGTATTTGGACAGGATATCGGCCTGCAGCGTGCCGGCCTGGCTGTTGTTGTTGCCCACATACCAGGAATTGCGGTAGCCTTCCATGGCCTTGTCGCCGGGATCGGAGGAGATGAAGATCACCGGCAGGTTGCGTTTGGCCGCCTCATGTACCGGCTCCGCGGCAGCATCGCGGTTTTTGACAAACACGATAAGTCCTGCGGTAGGTTCGTTTTCTGTCTCGGCCAGGAAATTGGCCAGATCTTCCTGCTGTCCGTTACCGAAAGCAATGTTAAGTTCCACGCCCTGCGCTTCGGCGAGGGTGCGCAGATTTTCGGCGATTGAATAGTTGAGTGCGTCATGGCGGTTGTAGAAAAACGCCTGCAGGGGATCGGCCAGAGCGGACGAAGCTGCGCAGCAGAGCGCCACAAGCGCGGCTGCGCACAGCGAGTTACAGGTTTTAGGATATTTCATCATGGCTCCTGGATGGTGGACTGAACATGAGTAGAACCTTAAGATGGGCAGGCCCAACAGTCAATCGGTCGCAGGCGAGGATTTGAACTCACTCGTAGATTAATGCGCTTTCTCCCCATCACCTCAACAGGCATCTTGCAGTATTTGCCGCCGTGTTTAGATAACCTCTTCGGCATCGACCTTATGGAAGCGTGCAGCGGTAATGCGCAATACAATCGGTGCAGGGAACCTGTAGTATCAGGTGTACCGGTAGCGCCCAGCAGCCAAGCCCAATCTGTGGCAGGTATCACAATTTCGCCCAACTGCCTTGAAAGTGTGATTGTTACAACTAAATTTTCAAGTATTATTTTGCCCGGTGGCTCAAATTATTTGGACAGATGGGATCTCGTCTGAACAAAGGCCGAAACAGCCAAAAGTGAACGTCGACCTTGAGCCGGATCCCGTGTATGTGCATTTTTGAGACCCAGGCTGTCTGCTGGCAGCCGCGTATCAGGTTATTTTATTAGTTAGGAGGCCCGCGACCTACCCCTTTAGGGCACGGACGCTGAAACTTTCGCATGAACAACCTCATCAAACCGCAGACCGACACCACCATCAGTTGGTTTTTAAGCCAGTGCCATCTGCACAAATACCCCGCCAAAAGCACCATCATCCATGCCGGAGAGAAAGCAGAAACTCTCTATTACATCTCAAAAGGCTCCGTGGTGGTACTGATTAAGGATTCCGACGGACACGAGATGATCCTGACCTATCTCAATCAGGGCGACTTCATCGGTGAGGTCGGACTGTTTGACACCAGTGACACCCCCACCCGCACCGCCTGGGTTCGGGCCAAGACCGCCTGCGAGATAGCGGAGGTCTCATACAGCAAATTCCGCCAGTTGGTACAGGTCAATCCCGAGATCCTCATGCGTCTTACCGCTCAGCTCAGTCACCGCCTGTCGGCCACCTCCGCCAAGGTCGGCAATCTGGCCTTCCTCGACGTGACCGGGCGTATCGCCAAGACCCTGATTAATCTGGCTCATCAACCTGAAGCCATGACCCACCCCGACGGCATGCAGATCAAAATCACCCGTCAGGAAATAGGTCAGATCGTAGGTTGTTCGCGCGAGACGGTGGGCCGAATCCTCAAGATGATGGAAGAAGATCACCTCATTACCGCACACGGCAAGACCATCGTCGTCTTCGGCACCCGCTAAACCTGACATAAGGAGAGTGAGATGGCTTCTCTTTTGGAACAGGGCAGACACTCGTTCAGCAGACAGGATCTGCTTGACTGCAGTCAGGGCAAACTGTTCGGACCGGGCAACAGCCAGCTGCCTGCCCCCAATATGCTGATGTTCGACCGCATTACCGACATTCAGGCTGTAGGCGGTGAGCATGGCCTCGGTTATGTGAAGGCCGAATTGGACGTCAACCCTCAGCTGTGGTTCTTTCAGTGTCACTTCCCAGGTGATCCGGTGATGCCCGGCTGCTTGGGCTTGGATGCCATGTGGCAGTTGGTTGGCTTCTTCTTAGGCTGGCGTGGCGGGCCCGGCAAAGGCCGCGCCTTGGGCGTCAATAAAGTCAAATTTAAAGGTGAAGTGCTGGATGACTGCAAGCTGGTAACCTACCAGATTGACCTAAAGCGCATCATCGAGCGCGGCAAGCTCATCATGGGCATAGCCGACGGTAAGGTTTATGCCGACAGCAAACACATCTACTCTGCCGAGGATCTTCAGGTGGGACTGATCCCTCCGGAGAACAAATAACGAGATTGTCCGGCCCTGCTGATGCGAGAAGATATGCTCTGACACTGTAAGGGCCTTGGATGAAGCCAGCCTCCGGGTTGGCTTTTTTTTATCCCATAGAACGCAGGCAGTCCCCTTCTGCTCTCTGGTGACAAAACAAGTGTGCAGAGCAGCCTTATGCACTCAAAAGTGGCAGATCAATTTCCCCAAATAAACCATCATTGCACCAAATCAGTGCGCTATGAAACTTGAATTACTTTCAAGGAGAGTTTCACTATTCACCAAAGGTCAGTACCAATCACCATCAACAGCCCCCTGAAACTAAATACAGAGCACTTTGGCGCAATTCTCAGTCTTTTTTAGTGCACGGACACAAAAATTTTGCTTTATAAAACTATTAAATTTTTCTGAAGTTATTTTGCACCTCGCTAAGTTAAATATTTTTTATTCAGCAAATGCGTTAACCATGCCCTTTAATCTGATCAAGATCACATAATTTTGTAGTTCTAAAAACCCGACCACGTAATATCAAACAGTTAGCATAAAGCCTGAAATCTGGTTGACTACCCCACTTCGGCTCTATAAAATGGGCGCTCGTTTTGTCTCCTCAACAAGCATTGTTGACCGGCAACTAACGGATTTATCAGAGATTATCGTTAATTTCTTTACATTTCCATATTCCGGCCCTGCCGGGGCAGGAAATAAGACCTGGATTGAGTTTTAAACTTAAAACATTTATTTTCAACAGGTTACAACAACGCTGTAATCTGATGCTTTTTGCACTTTTTTGCAGGTGCACCACAGGAGTTTTTATGAGCTCAGCAAAAACTGCACAGAACCCGCGCCAGAACCTGCAGAGGACTTTGTCCGTCCTGCTTGAACGCTTTTTACGGCTGTTTGACAGCGCTGATGCCGGCGTCACTGCTGAGGGATCAGAAAACTACACCTGGAACCACGGCGTGCTGACACACGCAGTTTCCCCCTGTCCGATCTTAGATACCCCCGAGGTTAAGGCTCAGCAATCACCCGATCTGATAGCTGACATCTCTGATGCAAAGATGCCGCATCGCGGACATGGTGATCATGATCAACACCTCTCAGGCGCTGTCTCAGGCTCATCCCCGGCAAACCAGGTCGATAATCGGTCAACCTCAGCTGCGGACGGTATACTGACTTCCTTAAGCCTTGACTGCCGTACGCGCCTTAATTCCCTGTGGCGCTTGCATAAGGACAGTTCTGCAGCAGATGATGAAGAAGAACACACTAGCGAGGAGTTCTGCGATGAGACTGCTCCGCCTGCTGACCCTGAAGTCATCCTAGATCGGAACTGCGGCTCCGACACCCACCAGGTGCAACCTGACTCTCGCAAGAGCCCTGAGGTTGCACAAGGAAGGGTAAAGAACCAGGAGGCAGACCAAAGCAACGCACTCAAGGACAATGACTTGTGGAGCTGCGCTGACAGTGAGTTGGACAGTGCCGTGGTAAGCGTTTTTGAGAGTACTTTGTTTATTAGTTCTCCCTACGATGAGGCTGATGACACTCACCCTGAAACTGCCGACATGTTTTCCGCTTCCCGGGGACAACCCTGCCAGCTCACCGTCAAAGCCGGCAAAAAGCAACACAATACAGACTTAAGCAGGATCCTTGATAACATCAGTCACAGCCTGACCGAGCACAGTCACAAGAGAGAGCACCGGCCGTTGGGACTGATGTCGGCTGCGGTGCAAAGTGCCCGGCAGCAGAGTACGAACGCCGAGAAAGCAGGCCTGAAGCCAAGCTATAGGTTTAATCAGGGATCTTTTCTGCGCAACTTTTGTGAGAAGCTGCAGTTAAAAGGTCTGCAAGAGGCTTTTGCACCGGTGACTTCACCTTCATGCCGCTCGGCCGCGCACAGCATCTACGAGAGGTTCAGGAATGGAGCACAATTGTTCGGCGACACTATGATGACTGTTCTCAAGGCCAGCTCCCTGGCAGCCTTAAAGCATGAACCTCAGCTCTTTGCCGGTTTTAACCAAGTCTGCAGTAATACCTCTCCGAAGGAGCGTGGGCCATCCTCTGAGCCCCTATCACCCGAACCGGGCCAAGGTTACGGCAGTGAAAGACTGCAGCAGGAACAGCCGGGCTGTCTGAATAAGCCCGAATGCAGCAACAGCGCTGTGCTTGGTGAGTTTTGTCAGCTTGATGAGGAAATTATTGCGGAGCGCTTTGGTGAGTTATTTCATTCTCCTGAGAGTTTTGCCAGAGAGTTGTTCTCTCCCCGGCATGATCTGCTGCACCACGGCCTGGAGGGGCTGTACTTTGCACAGCAACCCTCCATTGACACCATCCGGGCACTGGATTCGACTTCGCTGCCGCAACTGCTTGGCATCCTGGAAGCGTTAGGCTGTAAGGGACTGAGCTGTTTTGTTAAAGCAGAACGCGATCCCCTCTCCCGCAGAAAGGACTGGTTTGACTTCAGTCTGCCACTGGAGATTGAGGAACACGGCACCCTCAGTTGTCTGCAACTGATACAAAGACTCCAAGGGGTCGACTATTCCGACGAGCACTTTGATGTGCGACAAATTACGCATCTGGCAGCACTGGATCTGTTCGACCAGGTCACGCAATCTGTAAGAGCAACGGCCGGGGCGGCACAGCAGGAGCGGGCGTACTCAAACTCCAAGGGTGCCCCGGCAGGCACACGTACCGGCAAAGTTGAGAAAAAATCAAGCAAGGCACCACAATACCTTGACCTGAAAAACTATTCTGGCGATGATTTTGACCAATACTTGGTCAACGTTTTTGAGAGCACTTTGGCTGTGAATGATCTCTGCGCGGAGGCGATCACCCGCCCTGCTGCAGCTGACTGCCAGTTGCCACAATCAAACCCCGGCGAGCCGGACCACATGAACAGCCCGAAATTCCAGGTTGGCGGACCTTTTCCCTATGACTACTACAAAATCGCCCTGAGTGTTATGTGCCGGGGTTACGAGCCTGCTCTGCTGCTGATGATCTCCCTGTACAACCTGCTCTTTAGGCTTACCGCCAGGCAACAGCATCTTAAGGCACAGAGAGATACCCCAAATCAGTCCGGTCAGATCGTGCCTCAACACCTTGAACTTGGTGAGATCGAAGCAAGTCTGAAACCGACATCGCCGGATATTTCTCAGACAGACAACAACACCATCTCTGAGCGTAAGTTAAACGACAGCTGTCTTGGCTCTCTTAACTCAGGCCTGGATCTCAACGAACTGCCTGAGCACTTGTCCTATTTCCTGTGCTGCGGGGTATGGCTGAGTGTCAGGACCATGCTCAAAGGGTGCACCGGCGAAGGAAAACACTGGTCCATGCCTAGTTTCGGGCTGTTTGTCAGCGCGTTGAAACTGACAATGAATGGCTGGAGAGAAAACGGTTCTGACGGCAAACCACAGCTGCGCATTGCCCGTTGTCTCAGTTGCGAGAGGCCGCATCTGCAGTTCACGCGTACTCATCTGCCGCACCGGCAGGATAAATGGGGCTGGCAGGCGCATAAGAGATCGGGACGTGACATTTTCATGCACTCTGATCGTTGCACCTGCTGTAATGACCATAGCTTCTTCTACGAGGACGAGTTGCCGGGCCGTCCGGCGTAGCTCTCAGCCAAAGGTTCAGACCAGCGGCTGGCAATCTCATGACATCCGGAAAGCAGGGCGTATTCGGTACAGATCCTCAAGGGAATTAGGGATCACTGACTTGATCTGTGAAAGTCACAAGCTATACTTGGAATATTGCTGCCAGGTATCGACAAAAGTGCCCTGCTGTTCCCAAAGCTCGGAGTGTGAATGGCAGGCTGGGTGTGCCCGAGCAACGGTCTGAGCATCTGATGATGACTGCCACAAACAGCATCTTTAATCCGTAAATTAACATCGAACCCGTCATAACCTAAGGAGATTTTCATGAGTAAAACTGTTCTGGTAACCGGAGCACTAAGCGGCATCGGCAAAGCCTGCGCCTTTAAGTTTGCCCAGGGCGGCTATAACGTGGTTGTCACAGGGCGCAGACAACGCGATTTGGACGCACTGCTTGATGAGCTCAAGAGCGTTTCAGCTGCCTGCACCTCCTTATGCTTTGACGTCAGGGATGCTGCGGCCTGCAGAAGCGCCCTGGAGAGTCTGAACGGGGAATTCTCAGTCATTGACGTACTCATCAACAATGCCGGTCTGGCCCTGGGGCTGGAGCCTGAGTACGCCGGCTCGCTTGAGGACTGGGAGATCATGATCGACACCAACATCAAGGGGCTGTTGAACATGACCAGACTGGTGGTACCGCAGATGGTAGAGCGCAACAGCGGTCACGTCATCAACGTGGGCTCGGTGGCGGGCGATGCGGCTTACGCCGGCGGCAATGTCTACTGCGCCACCAAGGCTGCGGTCAAGGCTCTAAGCGACGGGCTGCGCATCGATGTGGCGGACAGCGCGGTGCGTGTCACCAACCTCAAGCCCGGCCTGGTGCAGACCAATTTCAGCAAGGTACGCTTCCACGGCGACGATTCCAAAGCCGCCACGGTCTACCAGGGGATCAAACCCTTAACCGGGGAAGATATCGCTGAGGTGGCCTACTTCGCGGCACAGGCACCCGCCCACGTGCAGATAGCCGAGGTGCTGATCCTGGCCACTCATCAGGCCTCAGGCTCGGTGATTAAAAGACAAAGCTAACCCAGACAGCCGAAGCCGTAAAATTTAAGCGGCTTCTTCGCACAATAACCGGAGTAAGCAGACACGCAGGTACGCCGAGGACTCGGTACTACGCGCTCTGGCCGTCTTGCTCTTGGTCTGAACTTTCCTGAGGATGGCGCAGTTTGCGCAGCAGTTCCCCTGCCAGAGTCAGGTAGGCTCGCGCGCCCACCGAGGATTTGTCGTAGAGCATCACCGGCCGGCCGGCCGAGGTCGACTCGCTGATGCGCTCGTTGTAGGGAATGAGAGTGTCAAACAGCAGTCCTTTGAACTGTAACTGCAACTCGCGGCTGATCTGCCGGCTCAGCGGATGCTCTTCTTCAAAGAGGGTACGCACTACGCCCAAAAGCTGTACCCTGGCCTCACCTGACTGATTTAACTGCTCATACAGCGAGACTAAGGACATCAGAGAGTCAATGGCAAAGTAATCACACACCATGGGGATCAGCAGATAATTGGAGGCGCACAAGGCATTTTTGGTGAGCACACTCAAAGAGGGCGGACAGTCGATGAAGATGAAATCATACTCACCTGCCACCGGTACCAGAGCATGGCGCAGCCTCCTGATACCGTCTGCCTCATTGTAGAGGGCTACCGGAACCGCCGTGAGATCCTCGCCTGAAGGAATGACGTCAAAGCTGCCCTTTACATAGTGCAGTAGCACATCAGAGAGGTCATTGCCGGAGATCAGTACTCCTGCTAAAGAGCGCTGCTCGGCATTGTGCTCAAAGCCCACCGCCACGGTGGCGCTGCACTGCGGATCGAGATCGACGAGAAGTACCTTGCGACCGGTGGCCGCCAGAGCACAGCACAAATTGACCGCAGTAGTGGTCTTGGCGCTGCCGCCTTTGGCGTTGGCAACTGCGATGATCTCAGTCATGTTCTCCCTTGTCTATTACCTGCAACAGAAAGCTCCCGCCGTAGACCTGAGCCACAGGCGCAAAGCCCGCGTCAAGAAGTCCTGACAAGAAGGTATAGGACCTCTCAGTATTACAACAATCTTCAGGACCAGGCCTGATGACGCACTCACAGTCCCACACATTTGTAGGAATAAAATATTTGTTTTATAAATATAAAATAACAAAATTCCCTGCTGTGACAAGCTCATCTGATAATGGCGACGTTTGCACCTGCTACCATCCCTGACTCTAACTGTCTAATATATAGCACATTATACTTATCGGTTGACCTCTGGGCTTAATTTATTGACAGATCAAGTTACCTGGCTTAGGTTTCAAGGCTGATCTAAACCAAGGCTCCTAGTCTGCTCCTGAGCGCTTCTGTCCGTGCACAGAATCAAGGCTCTTAGAAAAACACAGGCGCAGAATATACCTGAACTGATGTCTATATTTTCTCATAGTTTTTGAATAACAACTGGTTAATACTTAACTTGACACACTGTTGCCTCTGGTTCTTGGTTCTTTCTCAGGAAATTTGCCCGCATCTATGATATTGCCCACCATTTTTGCTAATATCAGCACAGCTTTCCACAACGCCACTCTCTTGTGAGACCTGACATGCCATCACCGGGATGAACAATGCGTGAAGGCTGCCTGGGGTTGTCGCTTTTCACGGCAATTTCTCTTAGATTACTGCGGGACCGCCCGTCTTTAGGTCGAGGTTATTCGATGAAATCTCTCAACAAGCTTGGTGTGACTGCCGCCCTGACGCTGTGCTGCGGCGTAGCCCTTTCCGCTCAGTCTGATGTCAATATCTGGAACTGGAGTGACTATATAGGTGAGAACACCGTAAAGGAGTTCACTCAGGCCACCGGCCTTAAGAACACCAATTATGTGCTGTTTGATTCCAACGAGCTGGTGGAGGCCAGGCTGCTCTCCGGGCATTCGGGCTTTGATGCGGTCATGATGGTAAGCTACTATGTGCCGCGTCTGGCCAAGGCCGGAGCGCTGCAGAAAATAGACAAGAGCAAGCTCCCTAACTATGGCAATCTGTCCCCGGCCCGCATGGAGGCTCTGGCTGCCATCGATCCTAACAATGAATACGCCTATCCCTACACCGAGATCAGCATCGGCATCGGCTACAATACCAAAAAAATTGCCGAGATCTTCGGCCCTGACTACAAGGTGGACAGCTGGGACATGCTGTTCAAAAAGGAAAACTCCGACAAACTCAAGAAGTGCGGCATCGCCATTCTTGACTCCCCCATCGAAATCATCTCGGCGGTGATGCACTATCTGCACAAGGATCCGCTCTCGGAGAACCCGGCCGATTACAAGGAAGCGCAGCGTATTTTAACCGCCCTGGCATCCAATACTGCCTACCTGCATTCGGCGCGCTACATCAACGATCTGGCCTCAGGAGACATCTGCGTGGCCATAGGCTACTCGGGCGACATTCTGCAATCACGTGAGCGCGCCAAGGCAGCCGGCAAGGGCATTGACATCGAGTACGTGATCCCCCAAGAAGGCAGCCTGATGTGGTTTGACTGCTGGACCGTACCGGCCGGCGCCGAGCACTACGACAATGCCATGACCTGGTTCAACTACCTCATGGATCCAGAGATCAGCACGCCACTGGCCAATGAAATCCGCTACCCCATGCCCATCACCAAGACCTTAGAGGACATGGACCCCGATCTGGCGGGAAATCCCAGCATCGTGCTCTCCGATGAGATGATCAAGAAGATGTACTTCGTCAAGCCCATCACCTCCAAGGTCTCCCATATCACCAACAAGGTGTGGAATGCCATGAAGCTGGACTCTACCAAGGTTGAGGACGGCGCGGGCTGGGATTAGCCTTGAGAGCGTAAAATGAATCCAGCTCCACGGCCACAGCCGTGGCATGAAGCCGCCTGCGGGCGGCTTTTTTGCCTGGCCCGCAGCCTCAACCAACCACTACACGGTTCTCAGGACGCGGGACTCTCCTGCGTGTAAAGTGTCAGTCCGGCACTGCCTAAGTCATTGCCCAGCAATGCGAGCAGTTCCATCAGGGGCTTTAGCTGCCCAAGCTTGGTGCGGGCTGCGTTGACGGCATCCAGGTAGGCTAACTTACACAGCTCATCCGGGCAGCCCTGGGGATTACCGTGACAGGATTGGAGCACCAGCTTGAGCGGGTGATTGACCAACACCGAAAAACGGGTGGTAAGGTTATGCGTAAAGCTGGGATCATCAATAAAGAGCTGATTTTCATCACTCATGATCACCACCCAGTCATAGGGGTCGCTGCTGCTTATCTGCCTGACACTCTTGCACAGAGCAGCGTAGATGGCGGTGTTCTGGGTGTCGGTATAACCGGCGCTGATAAAATCCCGCATCCAGGGATCAGTACGCGCGACCTGCGGCAGGAAATCCAAATGGTTTAACTGACGCTCCCGTCTTACCGGCAACATAGCCCGGCGTTGTTCCCGTATAGCGGGGGGCGCGGCCGAGGGATCGCCGTCATAAAGAGCTCCCGCGGACTTAGCGGATCCCCCGCTCTGCTCCATAAGCTGCGTCCCGGTCTGGGTTTGTAAGTAGACCGCATCGCCTGCGGTATGCTCTGCGCTCTCCTCGCCTTCGCTCTCCGCAGCCTCGTCCGGATCTTCATCATCGCTGTCAGCCTCAAACTCATTACTGCCTGCGACACTGTAAACATCGCCAGGGGCAGCTGCAGGAGAGCCCGCGACAGGCGCTAAAGCCGTCTCAACGGCAGGTGACTGGGTGGATGAAGCAGCAGACACAGAAGGCAAAGCGGAGGAGACCGTCTCCTGTGCTGTCTGAGGATGAGACTCTTTTTCCGGCACCGCGTCAGGTTGCTTTGTCTGCTGCAGCAACTGCTCTGATGGCACGGTATCCGCAGTTGCATAAGACAGGTCCACCTCAGGCGTAATCGTTGAGGATGGTGCGGCAGGCGCTCCAACTTGCCCGGTGAGCGGCTCATTGGCAGGTGCGGCGGACAAGACGGCCTTAGCTTCGCGCTGTGCCTTAGTTAAGGCATCTTCGGCCTCGGAGTTGCTGCCCTGATATTGCGCACTCAGGGTAAAATCTGCAGGTACCCCATCGACAACCTCACCCGGAGCGTGTTCATTGCCATGCAGGGGGGTCCCCTGCGCCACTTCCTGCTCTATCAAATCAAGGTAATGACGGCTGTTCTGATTTAAGGAGGATGTATTTACCGTACGCTGGGCGGTTTTATCCTTAAGAGTGCGCAGATAAGAGAGAGTCTGGGTGGCCAGTTCGCGCCAGTCGGGCAGATCAAGGCCTGCACCGTGCTGCATGCCTTGGACGTTACCTGCCGCAGCAGGACCAACACTCTGCTCCTGCTGAGGTATGTCACCTTCGGGAGAGACAGACTGCGTTAGCTCTCCGGAAACCGCATCTGCACTGCTCATGGGCCCCAACGCGCCATGCCTGTTGCGGGAGGTGCTCTGCACCAAATTTTTAATGGCCGAGGCCACGGCATCAAAGCTACCCTCATCAGGAACAGTGCGCTGCATGCTCCCGGCAGAGGTCATGGGAGGGGGCGCGGTATCGGCACCGCTGACGCTGACAGAAGCCGCTGATGACGCGGCTGTCACTTCAGGGATTTTTTGCTCTGGTGCAGCAAGGGGGACCTTCTGCATTGATGACCCTTGCTGTTCAGAAGGACCGTCCGGTAAGGTTAAGCTCTCACCTGCCTTCGGAAGAGAGAGGTCGGAACCGCCGGACGCATCGGGAAGTGGGTCAGCCCCGGCTGGAGGAACAGTTGCTGGAGCAGCCTGGGAGATGTTCTGCTCCGGTACGTCAGCTGCTGGTTCGTCTGAGCTACTCTCGCTTTCACCTAACCAGGCTTTTTTTTTTGCGGCGCAAAAGCGCACAGCCGCAACAGGCACATGTCAAAGGCCGAGGCCTCATCCGGACAGAACGCACTCTCGGAGATGGCCTCAAGCACTATCTGATAGCAGCGCTGCAAATCCTGAGGGCTGAAACGTGCCGCATAATCCTTAAGCACAGGCGCGGAGAGTGAGAAAATCTCCAAGGTGGGATTGCCGCTTAGCTGGTAGAGCGCCAGATCATGAAACACCGTCACCAGTTCATCCAACAGATTGCGGTAGTTAGGTGAAACCGCGCGGATGCGTGAGAGCACCTCGGGAAACTCCAGCTCGCTGCGCGGGCTTAGCAGATCCAGGATCTGCGTGATAAGCTTATCTCCGGCCGTACCCAGCATAGCTGTGACCTGAGAGGCATTGATACTGCCACCGCCCTGTGCCACGGCCTGATCGCACAGCGACAGCGCATCTCGCATACTGCCGCGGGCGGCGCGGGCGAGCAGATCGGCCGCCTCGCTCTCACAGGCGATCCCCTCGGCCTTGGCTATCTTCAAAATCTGCTCTCTTATTTCCTCCCGGCTTAACACCTGCAGCTGAAACTGCAGACAGCGCGAAAGCACGGTAGGCGGGATCTTATGGGGATCGGTGGTGGCCAGAATGAATTTGACGTAGGAAGGCGGCTCCTCCAGGGTCTTGAGCAGCGCGTTAAAGCTGCTCGCCGAGAGCATGTGCACCTCGTCGATGATGTAAATCTTATAGCGCCCCTTCACGGGGGGATACATAGTGTTCTCAAGCAGCTGCCGGGTATCCTCGACCTTGGTCTGTGAGGCCGCGTCAATCTCGATGACATCAGGGTAGGTACCCTGGGTGATCTCCTGCCAGGACTCGTTCTGGGGATTGGGAGAGGAGGTAATTCCGTCCTCGCACTCCAGGCACTTGGCGATGATGCGGGCAATGGTGGTCTTGCCTATGCCCCTGGTACCGGTCAGAAGATAGGCATGATGCAGGCGGCGGGCGTCGATGGTATTGCACAGTGCGGTTTTGACATGCCCCTGCCCTACCACATCGGCAAAACTCTGCGGACGGTATTTGCGCGCCAGCGCCTGATATTCGGCCATTAAGCCATCACTCCTTGCACGAACATTGAGACAGCAGGACTGAACGTGCCCGCTGTCCTCTTAATTAGTGACCGGGAAATTTTAACAGGGAGAATACCTCAATATTCCAGTTCTTGCGAATATTCTCCACTCCGCCTAAGTCAAAGAGATCGATGATAAAGGCCGCCGCCACGGGGGTGGCCTGTAAACGTTTGACCAGGCGCAGCATGGCATCCACGGTACCGCCGGTGGCGACCAGATCATCAAGTACCAACACACGCTGCCCAGGTTTTAAGGCATCTTCATGCATCTGCAACGTGCTGGTACCGTACTCGAGCTCATAGTGCTCTTCAATGGTCTTAGCGGGGAGTTTGCCCGGCTTGCGCACCATTACGAAGGCGCACTCTAAAGCGTTGGCCAGCGGTGCCCCGAACACAAAGCCGCGGGCTTCGGCCGAAACCACCGCCTCAATGCGTTTGTCCTTAAACTCCTCATAGAGAAGTTTATTGCACAGGGCAAAGGCCTTGGGATCGGTGCACAAGGTGGTGATGTCCCTGAAGAGTATGCCTGCTTTGGGGTAGTCGGGAATGCTTCTGACAGTGGACTTGAGATATTCCACCTGATCGTTGAAATCAGAGCTTTGAGCTGCCATTTACTCACCTCGGCCTTATGTGACTGTTCTTGTTCTCTGCCTGCCAGCACCCCAGGCAAAAGCAGGATTTGCGTGCAGTACCATAACGTTAAGACTCAGGTACTGCAGCCTCAACGGCCTTCAGCATACCACAGCCCCCCACACATTAATGTGACCTCAGCCTTGAGATGCCATGGAAAGGCAGATAACTAGACGCAGAGAACACCCTCACTCTGAAGTCTCGTAGCAATGGGTGATGGAAAAACCCACACGCGCACCAACGGGGACAAAATGATGAAATGCATCCTAGACTAAAAGATAGAACCGACCTGTTCCCATGGGCTGAGAGGATGTATCGAATTGAGTTATGCCTGAATCATGAGCCTGCAGGGTTTTTCACTTGCCAGATACCGCTACGGTTGTTGCCTATACGTTCGAGTTTATTGTTCTTAATAAGTGTACTGATCGCTCTTTTAACTGTTCTGATTGAGATGGATAAAGTCTCAGATAGCTGATGCTGGGTCATTTCAGGTCGATCTTTCAAAAGTTCAAGAATACCTGACTCTAACGGGGTTACATCAGAAATAATCTTTTCTTTGCTGTCTTGATTGGTGCCAATGGTGCCAGAATTGGTGCCAATGGTGCCAGAATTAGTGCCAATGGTGCCAGAATTAGTGTCAATGGTGCCAGAATTAGTGTCAATGGTGACAGAATTGGTGCCAATGGTGCCCGTACCATTTGCTTTTGGATAGTTTACAGCAAGTTGCTCGATGTCACTAACTTTATCAGCACCCTCATTTTCATGCGACACTTCGTCTGAACTGACAATAATGGCTTTGGGTAGAGCCTTGAGATGAACTCTTAGAATATTGCCCACCAACTCATAATAAGGTGGTTCGGTCCCCAGTGCTCTGCAGGCCGCAAAGATCTTTTCAATGCCTCGTCCCCAGTGTTCGATAAACCCAGCCCGATAAAAAACCTGGGCCAAGGTAGGGTTATAGGGGATAGAGGCATGGGCCTTTGTCAGATAATCCAAGGTCCATCCCTCAGGAAGAATACAAGAATTGCTGATGATCATTTCATCATTCTGAATGCGTATCTGAATAGGTACACCGAACATGTAGGCGTTGTGAATCATCGCATTGAATATCGATTCCCTGACCGCAATTCGCGAGAAGGGGAAGGTTTCCACTCTTCGGTCATGTTCGTAGGAAATTTTCGCCTTAAGGTACTTCCAGTAAATCAAATCGGCAATTTTGAAGGCTGTCGTAATCAACGGTCCTTCAAGCATGTCATGGTAATCAACTTCCGCACCGGTGAATTTGCCAACCTGCACATGACAACCCATTTGAATCGTAAACTCCCGCAATTCAGACACTAACTCATTTAACTATCTATGCCGTCTTGCGGCGGGTTCCGGTCTTAGGACCCGGTTTCTGCCGCGGAGTACCGTCGGCCTTTAACGGCCCCCGTTTGAATCCTTTCTGCGGCCCC
>JAFUGP010000174.1 GCA_017469335.1 Succinivibrio sp.
GGATATTCTAGAATACTGTGTGAGATCGCACGCGTCCCAACGCGACATAGACAAGGGCAAGAACTACCCCGCACTTACCGCTAAAATTGCAGCGGGGGTCGCGGCATGAGGCCGGAAAAGCTTAAGTACGGGGGCATGATTTTAAAAGAATAATCGGCTCAGAAGAATTCATTAACAACAAGTTGCGTTGGTGCCTTTGGTTGGTAGGGGCGTCTGCCGAAAAAATCAGAAAGATACCTCCGATCATGGAAGCAATTGCAGGCGTCAAAGCTATGCGTGAAGCCAGCCCTCGCAAGGCTACCCAAGAGTTGGCTGCAGTGCCAATGCTTTTCGCGGAAATACGCCAACCGCACCACAATTACATTGTGGTTCCAAGAGTGTCTTCGGAAAAAAGAAACTATATTCCGATGGGTTTTATTGCCCCTGACATAATAGTCAATGATCTTGTTTTAGTTGTCCCGAATGCAGAGCTCTACGATTTTGGCATCTTAGAAAGCTCTGCGCACATGGCGTGGATGCGAACAGTGGCGGGGCGTCTCGAGATGAGATATCGCTATTCAAACACCGTGGTCTACAACAACTTCATCTGGCCCGACGCCACCGACTCGGAGAAGGAAAAGATAACTGCCACCGCTCAGGCCATTTTGGACGCCCGTGCGCTCTACCCGAAGAGTACGCTTGCCGATCTCTATGACCCTCTCACCATGCCGCCGGAGCTGCGCAAGGCCCACGAGGCCAACGATAAAGCCGTGTTGGCCGCCTACGGACTCAAAACCAATACCCCGGAGAGTGACATAGTCGCTCACCTCTTTAAGCTCTACGCGCGTCACACGCGTAACGGGCGCTCTTGACCTACAAAGTAGTCCACTTATGGCCATACTGTGTCAGCACTGAGAACAAGCCCATGAAAGCAGTCTTTATCACCGGTACCGGTACCGATATCGGCAAGACCTATGTAAGTGCGTACATCTTAAAGTCGCTCACCGCCAAAGGCCTTAAGGCGGCTTATTACAAACCTGCCCTGAGCGGCGCCCAGAGCCTGGAACACTCCGATGCAGGCTTCGTAATTAACGCGGCAGGCCTCAGGCAGGAGCTTAAAAGCGCTGTGGGATATTGGTTCAAAGAGCCGCTCTCCCCTCACCTGGCCGCGCAGCACGAAAATGTGACGCCATCCCTTGAACACATAAGGGATGGCTTTGAGCGTTTAGCTTTGGATTTTGACTATGTGCTGGTCGAAGGCGCCGGAGGAATTTACACCCCGCTGTACTGCCCGTCATGCCCGACCAAGACCGTGGAAGACGCCCGGGCGCACAAGCGCTCCATCGTGCTCTACAGCGCGGTGGCCCAGGAACTCAAACTGCCGGTACTGGTGGTAGCGGATGCCGGGTTGGGCACCATCAATCACACCGTACTCACCACCGACCGCCTCAAGGCATTGGAACTTGACTGTAAGGGGGTGATCCTCAATAACTTCAAGCTGGGCAACCTGATGCACGAGGATAATCTTGGCATGATTGAAGCTCTGGCCCAAGTGCCGGTGGTGGCAACCCTAGAGCACGCTGCCCTTGAACATTTTCAGTTAGGACTGCCCGGACAGGTTAATTTTGAGGAGTACTTTGCCGCGCTATGAATGATGAGAACATCGCCCCTGCCAAGGCGTTTTTACAGGATACTTACCGCGCCGAGCGCTTAAGCGCTCAGGAGCTGGTTACCGAGGATCTCAGGCATATCTGGCATCCGGCCACCCAGATGAAGGAGTGCGAACTCTACCCGCCCCTTCCCATTGTGCGTGCCCGGGGAGCCTGGTTGTACACAGCAGACGGCCGCCGGATCCTCGATATCATCAGCTCCTGGTGGTGCAATCTCCTAGGTCACTGCCATCCTAAAATAAGCGCAGCCCTCTCCGCGCAGGCCCATAAGCTTGAGCATGTGATCTTCGCCGGCTTCACCCATCCTCTGGCGGTGGAACTTGCCAACCGCCTTTGTGCGCTGCTCCCTGAGGGTCTGCGCTATTTTAACTTCGCCGACAACGGCTCCTCGGCCGTGGAAATTGCCCTGAAGATGGCCTTTCAGTACCAGATGCAACGGGGACAAAGCGGCCGGGTGCGCTTTGCCTGTCTCACCGAGGGCTATCACGGCGAAACCATCGGTGCCCTGGCGGTGGGCAGCATGGATCTCTACTCGCGCCTCTACCGTCCGCTGATGACCGAGCAACTGCACGTCACGGCGCCTGACTGCCTGCGTTGCCCCTGCGGCCAAAAACGCGGGCAGTGTGAATGTCAGTGTCTGCGTTTTGCCAAGGAAGCCTTAGCCGAGCACGGCCGCGAACTGGCGGCCTTCATCGTAGAGCCCCTGCTGCAGGGGGCTGCGGGCATGCGCATCTACCCCGAGCGCTATTTGCAGGGGCTTGCCGCCTTATGCAGGGAGCACGACGTGCTGTTAATTGCCGATGAGATAGCCACCGGCTTCGGCCGCACCGGTGCGATGTTTGCCTGTGAAAAAGCGGGGATCACTCCCGATCTCATGACCCTCTCCAAAGGCATGACCGGTGGCTATCTGCCCATGTCGGTGGTGTGTACCACCCAGGAGATCTATGAGGCCTTCTACGCTGACTATGGTAGCGGCAAGGCCTTCATGCACTCACATACCTACGCGGGCAATCCTCTGGGCTGTGCTTGTGCCCTGGCGGTGCTGGACGTGCTGGAACAAGAGCAGATTCTGGAACGATCCCAAAAGATGGCTTTGTACCTGACAGAGCTTATGCGGCACACCTTCAACGAGGTGCCGTATGTGGCCGAAACCAGGCAAATCGGACTTATCTGCGCGGTGGAACTGTGCGAGGACACTCAAAGCTTAAAGGCCTTCAAGCCTGAACTGCGTCTGGGCCGGCTCATCTACCAGGAAGCGCTTGAAAGAGGCCTGTTACTGCGCAACATCGGCGATGTCATCTACTTCAATCCACCGCTTAACATTCAAAAAGACGAGCTGGACTTTGCCGCTGCCACAGCAAAGGCTGCCTGTGAGGCGGTGTTCGGAAGACTGGGCCTTATCTGACCTGCTTTAAGCGGAGATTAAAAAGCAGTCCATCTGACCTCTTGCGGGGAGTTCCCTGCCGCAAGCGCAGTGTCCCGGTGAGGACAGAGAGGTGAAGTGTCTGCTTTGCCGCTACAATTTTCCTGTTGTGTGAAACAGATTGCGGCTAAGATCATCAATCCATGCCACAATGGCAAATGTAGCTACTTTGGGCTGACACTTTAAAAGCACCAACTTACACCGAGCTGACTATGCCTTACAGGCTCTCTTAGGTCACAGCAGTGCAAGGTTGCCTCACATTGTCACCTGAAGTATGAGGAGAGAGGAGCATGGATAAGATAGAACATCTCAATACCGTCATCCGCGAACAGGGACTGCAGCTAGGCGAATTTGACCCTAAAACCGGCATGTCGGTGAGTATGGCCGGCACCGTGCCTCTTTACATGTACGCAGGCCCCGACAACATCATGTTCTTCATGGGGGTGACCACCATAGATGAGCGTATACTGCAGCAAAAACCCGATCTGTACCGAGAGCTGCTCATAGCAGGTTCCTTAGGCGGTGATTTTGGCAATGTGCGCATTGTGCTGGACGCGGCTACCGACATGCTGTGGTTGTGCCGCAGCGCAGCCATTGAGCCCTCCGAGCTTAAGGATGAGGCAGCGGATTTCAGCGAGCAGGCCGCTCCGCTGCGCCGTATTTTGCTCAAACAGATGCTGTCGGATGATTATGAGCCGCCTAATGCAGTCTCTCAGATCGCGGCGGCCGAGGAGTTTGCCGCCCAACCTGCCGGGGCACTCTTAGGTTGGCTTCAAATCTAGCCCTACTCGTAGTATAAGCACACGTAAGAGAGGGATACCAAGCGGCATCCCCCTGTTTGTAGCGCTCCGTTTAAGCGACCATGGCCGGCTTGAAGGTAATAATGCGACTGGCCGTGCTGTTGGCATTCTCCGCTAAGGTCACTATCCCCACTATATTGGTGAGGAACATTTTGTCAGCGCTGCCACTTTGCGTGTTGGTCACTATCTCCAACCGATCGAACTCATAGTTGTTATCGTCATCGGCGGCCTTCTCCAGCTCCGCGGGGCGATCCCTCAGCTGCTCAATGACCGAGGGCTTGAGCCTCATGACCGTTCTGACCTCACTTATCTTGTTATCCTCCTGCAGCTTGATCACCTCTTTTAAGGCCTCATCGTTAATCAGGCGCTTGTTGAGCAAGGCGTTAAGATGCGTGGAGGTAAGCTTGCTGCAGCCTATGGTCATGGTGGCCGAGTCCAGCGGACCGCCGGCCTGCGAGGAAGGCGGGTAATGACGCTCGCTGGAGGTGGTGACCGAGTCGTTGTAGGTGAGTTTCTTCAAGAAATTGTCATAGTCCTTCTGCATCTGTTCGACGTTCTTGGCAAAGTTCAGGCCCTTCTCGGAGGTATTGGCAGTGAGAACTTTCACCTCCTCGGTCACGAGATTGACCAGATCCGAGTCCTTGAGCATGATGCCCTTGGCATCGACCAGTTTCTGAGTACCGACCTTAAGCTGCACCGGCACCGCCTTGCCCGAGACGCTGTAGCTTTTATCCACGCGCTTGGTGGTCCCGGTAACATCCTCAAACTGCTCGGAGTGGCGCGTGAACTTCATACCCACGCTGGCCGAGCCAAAGGTAATATTGTCAAGCAGTTTAAGCGCCACGGGATGTGATCCGTCAAACACCGTCTGCAGTTTCTTTTTCTCATCCTTGTCCGAGGCGGTATCGATGGTACTGAGATCCTTATAATTGATGGCCTTGAACACGGTCTGCCCCAGATCCAACGATGCCTTCACCTCACCCTCCTGGGTATTGGAACTGCCGGTGGCGGCGGCAGTGGCCGTCTTGATATCCATGGGCGTGAGCATCCCGTTTAACATGCGGCTGATAAAGTTGACCGCATCTTCGTCGCTGTTGAACTTGAGATCTGCCACATTCGCGAAACTCGCGCTGCCCGAGGCCTCGGCCTTCAGGCCGTCCAGCACCCGATCGGAGGCCGAGGCGGTCACCTTGATGCCCAGTTTGGCCAGGTTGGCATGCAGATGCAGCTTGCCGCTCTCATCGCGGGAGAACACCACGCCGGATTTCTTGAACAGCTCCAGTGACAAGGTGAGCTTGACCGGCAGTTGGTCGATCGGCACTCCGGTCAGCTTGGCCAGTTTGGCCACATCCACCTTCACATCCTTGGTATGATCGGAGAGCTGGATATGCTCACGGTCAATGCGTCCGATCATCTCTCTTACCACCGGCACGGTGCGGGCCAAATTGAGCTTCTGCTCGGCCAGCATGGTGGAGGGATTGGAGTTGGTGATGATATCCGAGCGCAGGTTGAAGAAGCGCTCCTTGAGGCTGTGCCAGGTCTTCTTGAAGCCCAAGTCATTGCCCTGTTCGTTGAGCTTGGCCGCCCCCAGGACCGTGGCGAGGCTCTCGTCGTAGCCGCGCGCGACCAAAGCCTTGGCCATCAGCGCGCGCGCCGAGGCGCGCTGCTCCTTGCTCATGGAGGGGAAGCGCTGCAGCAGCTCGTCTGAGCCGGAGAGTTTGAGCTTGGAGGCCGCGTAAGCCCCGGCAAAGAGCAAATCGGCGCGCACGTTGCTGTCAGAGTAGAGCAAATCATTGGCGATGTTGTAGAGCTCTGAGGCATGAGAGTTATACGCGACAGTCTCCTTGGTGTTGGCGTCGTTGACAGCGTGAAGCCCCCGCATAAAGGTCTTCGCGGCGCCTTTGAGCGCCTCGCTGCTGCCGGGCCCGGTCAGTTCGCTCAGATCGATGGTCTCCCGCGCCGAGGGACCTAAGATCGGCTGCGCGGCGAGCATGGCATCGGCCGTCTGCTGCCTTGAGGGAGTAAGCTCCTCGTTGAAAAACTTCTCAATTAAGGCGTTAAACTGCTCCTCACTCACCTCAGAGCCGGCTTCCATAATCCCCGTCAGACCTGCGGCAAAGGTATTTTCCTCCTCGCTGTGATTTTTGGCATAAATGTCCAGCGTATCGGGATCGGCCGCCGCCAGAGTGCTGAACATAGCCTTGGTCAGAGCCTGTTTGTCCGCCTTGGAGAGCGGCTCGGTGGTCAGGGAAGCAGTCAGCTGCTCCTTGAGGGTGCTGTCAGGGTTGGAGATGTCCGTCAGCAGGCTGTCCAGCACAATATCCGCGTAGAAGGAATTGTCCAGCGCTCCGCCGAAATGTCCCTGACTCATGGCGTTGAGGTTGGGCATCTGGGTCAGCGCGCTCTCAAAGACCTGCCGCGCAGCCTGGCTGGAGAGATTCTTGACAAAGGTATCGTACGGGATATCCTGCCCCTGCGCGTCCTTCTGCGGCACGTACCTCTCAGGATCGTTGAAGGCCTCATTGTCCGTGAGCAGTTTGGTGCCCTCACCCTGGAAGCGCAACAAAGCCAGATCGGCGCCGTATTTTGCCATGTACAGCTGACTGTACTTGCGCACCAGAAGTTGGCCTAGCTTGGGGAGCGGAGACTGCGCGGAGAGTTTGGCGATATTTTTCTCCAGAGCCTCCAGCGCGCGGTCCAATTTGTCGTTTAAGGCCTTCACCTGCGCACTGTCAGGGCCAAACTGTGCTTTTTCCTCGGCGGTTATCTCAAGGGGGGCGCCGATATTGGCATCGAGGTACTGCTGTTTGAGGGAAAAGGCGTTAATCTGCGAGGCCAGCTGCAGATCGCTCTCACTCAGGCGCAGCTCCTCGGGGTAATCCACGCCCAGCTGCGCGAGATTCTGCGTGTTATACAGGTAGAGATCATCCACCAGATTGTCACGTAGCATGCTGATGGAAGCGGCAGTCTTGGACATGTTGTCCAACAGGCGTCCGTCCGGCTTGCCCTCGTTGTGGGGAGCCTTGACATTGGCCTCAAAGGCCTTCAAGAACAGAGGATTATGAATAATGCTCTGATCTTTGAAGTGTTTGTCCAAAAATTCCTTGGAGATCCCCGCGTACCTTTTGTTCAGTGTGATGATCCGGTCGCGGTGTTCCTTGCTGCCCTTGCACTCTGCGAGCAGTTCATCGGCGTTCAAAGTCTGGTAGCGTTCCTTGCTGAGCACCTTCTCGTTGATGATCAACGCCTCATTTCTCATCTGATTGAGCGCCAGATTAACCTTGCCTGCCTGCGTGGTGTTCTCCATGGCAGTGCGGTCAAGACGGGTACCGAAGGCCTGATTGAGTTTGTCCGAGAGTGCGTCCACCAGACTGCCCTGAGAGTGGGTACGCACCATACCCGAGGAGGTATCCGCCAGGCGCTGCAACACCTTCTCGCTCAACTGCCCCCTAAAGGCCGTAACATGACCCAGACCGCCTGCCATCACCGCGTTTTGTGCGGCAGTGGGGCTTTGTGCGGAGCCTTCCCGGCCCTGCGCGTTGAATAATTGCAGCGGCGCGTTCTGCGCCCCGCTCTCCAGCACGCTGCGCTGATAGCCCGCGTGCACCAGCGGCATAAAGATGCGATCTATGGGGCTCAGGCGCTCATCTAAGCTCAGATTGATAAGCGCCGTCAGATCCTGCGCCGTGATCTGTGAAGGCGGCTGCGTCAGGATTTTGCCTACGGTACGAACGGCCACGGCATATTGTTCTAGCTGTTCGCCATTTACGTCCGAGATGGCCTTGCCTAACTTATTCATGAGATCCGGAATGTCGGAGAGATACTGCTTGACCTGGCAGAGGTTGAAATAATACTCGTTGCGGTGAGCGCTCTGCCGGTCCAAAGAGGAGAGTTCATCAAGCAGATTCAGCGTGGCAGCGCCGGCCTGGGGATTGGTCAGGCCCGCATCGGCGATGCGGTCCATAAAGGCTACCCGATCCTGCGGGGTATTGCAGGCCTGCATGAAATCCTTAAAGAACTGCTCCATGCCACCTGAACCGGCGAGGGGCTCGAAGGGCTTGAGGTTGAAGTCAGTGCGTCCGAGCAGCCCCAAAAGCCTGGGCAGCTGCCCCATCAGATCGGGGCGCGTACCGGGAAGCGGAGCCAGAAAATCCCGCAGAGTCTTGAGGGTTCCGGGCGCGTTATCGGGCAGTTTGAGACCGGCAAACTCCGCGCACAGCTGCTCGATGACCCGCTGCTGATCCTCAGGCAGCAGATCATGGAGTATGCTCTCTGCCGCTTTTTGCAGCTGCGAGGCAATCCCCGCCGGCTGCTGGGACTGTACGGCGCTCTTGAGCTGGTCTATGAGCTGATTGGCGGTCTCACTGGAGTGCTTTTGGATGAGGGCAATGATGCTTTGGTTGCCTGCGCCGGCGCTTTGCGCCTGCTCCAGGAGAATGGAGGCAGAGCTGTCCTGCAACGACTTGTTATTAAGCTCGGTCTTGATCTGATTGTAGAGCTCAAGCTGTTTGGTCGCCTGCTCGTTGCCGGCTCTGACTATCTCCAGTTTATCTTTAACCCCCAAGGACTCCCTGATGGCGTCAATGCCGGCCCAGGCTGGTATTCCCTGTGCGCCCGGCTTGGTGTCGCAGGAAAAGGTCACGCGCGGATCGTGGCTCAGATCCACACCCTGAGGATCGGCCAGCACCTGATGCATCTTGGCAAAATTGGCATCAAGCTCGTTTAAGAAGGCGGATTTCTGCGTGCCGATGAGAGCGGCACTCTGCTGCAGCTGTTTAAGTGCCTGCTGCTGTTCGGAAGTCAGGCCGTCCCTGCTGTACATATTCACCACATGGGACAGCTCGTCCTGGGCGTTTTTCAGGCTCTGTGCATCTCCTGCGGCCATCAGCTCGCCTAACTGAGCTTTGACTGCCTGATAGAGATCATGGTCCTTGGTCACCGCATAGAGCTTGCCGGCTATCTGATCGCACAGCTGCAGATCCAAAAAGGCGCGTTGCTCGGGGGTCTGAGCCTTGGCGTACATCACGGAGATCCAGTTGCTGTTCTCCGCTTCTTTGCAGCAGGCTTTGATAAAGGCCGCATCACAGGTGTTGGCCCGCTGCTGCAGCTCCAGCAGATGCGGAGCCCGGTTCTTGATGTTCGAGGGGCTGTATTTGTTGCCAGAGCCGCCGCCGAAGATCCGGCGGAAGAAATCGCGCTCGGTTTTGTTTTTGATGTTCTGACCGCCTTGGGCCGCGAGGGCCGCCATATCGTCTTCATAAGGCTCAAACTCCTCGCGGGCCACTTTAGCCTCCGCAGAGATTTGGCGCTGCTGATTGACGAGTGACTCTCCGCTGACCTGTGAGCCCGGGCGCTGTTCAGGCTCCGGGGCACTCAGGTCTGAAAAAGAAAGGTCGTTTAGGTGGACCAGATTGTTTCTGCCGTTGACGGATTCTGACATGGCAATCACTCCCTGCTGTGCGCTCTTAAAAAACCTGAATAGCCCATTTTAACGCAGTTATTGTCTGTAATTTAAGACTGGGATCGACAATTTTTATCTTTTTTTGGTGCTACGCACAAAATAATATTCTTCCCCTGCTTTCACCCACTATCAAATAAACGTCGGTGACGGAGTGCTGTGTGATGCCGCCCAGGGCTCAGCACCTTGTACTGCAGGCATAAAAAAGGCCGGCAAAGCCGGCCCTTTCACTGCATTAAGCCCTGCTTTTTGAGCAGGTCGATTACTGCTTATCAGTCCACCTTGGAGAGCTCAAAGTCATCCAGGGTTCCCCAGCCCATGGGATTGCACTTCACCCGGGCGCCTACCTTGAGCTTGCCATCCGTAACCTTGATGTTGTCAATGACCGGATTTTGCCATTTGACCCAGCCGGTCACCATGAAGGGTGCCACCTGCTCTCCTGCGGCGCTCACGGCATACAGTTCCATGGTCGAGCCCGTGGCCACGTCACCGCCCTGCGCGTAGGCCTTGAGGCGGTAGGTGCCGTTCTCAAGCCCCGTCAGTTCCTGCTCCACGCTAAAGTCAATCTCGGAGTCCGAATAGAAGTGGAAGGAAATATCACCCGCATGGGCATCCTGGGGCTTGTTGAGATAATCGGTGGGGTTGTTCGCGCCCTTGAAGCTCACCTGCCACATGGAGGTATCGGGCTCATCGAAGCTGGGGTTCCTGAGAAGATTGTCCACCTTAACCTTCACCTTGCAGTTGGTCTCCAGGCCGGAGGCGGTGCGGCCCGGCACCACGAACTCCCCGCTTTGCGCGGTGCTGACGGCGGCCAGGGCTTTTTCATCCCAGCTTACCTGCTCATCCTTGACCGATTGGTCATTGTAGTTGACGCGCACCGTGGCGGGCAGTTCGACCTTGGCGCCCGGTCTGACCTGCACCGTCACATCGGGGGCATAGAGTGCCGCAACCTCGGCAGTGGCACCGTGCCTTAAGTACTTGAAGACATTCAGCGACTCCAAAGGATGCCCCTTGAAGTCAAACATGGCCTGATTATCCCAGGAGCAGCCGCCGTAGAACTTGCCCGAGTCCTCGGGATCATAGGGGGCGGCGAAACTGCTCGCCCAGCCGCTGCCGTACTTCTCCCAGATGGGAGCGTTTTTCTGGCGGTTATTCTCCCCTACCGGCACCCAGACGCCTTCCCAGTAGAACACGCCTTCCGCCCCGGCCTGCACGGCTGCTGCCACCACATCGCGCACGATGGAGGCCTGACCCTGCACCGTGGCCGGATAGCCCTCGACCAGACTTTCGCGCTCCCCCGACAGTGAGTTGGGGAAACCGTCTCCGTCCTCTGCGGTGAAAGCATAGGAGGTCTCGGCGATAATCACGCGCTTGTTAAATTTCTCGCGCAGGGTCCTGACCACCTGCTGCATGTTCTCCATGCTGCCGTCCCAGAAAGGATAGTAGGACAGTCCGAACACATCATAGTCAAGGCCGCCTTTTTGCAGTTTCGCGGCCACACCTTCGATGCTGCCCACTTCACTGATGCGCGCGTAGTGCACCGCCACGTCGATGTGACGGTTGAATTTCTTGGCCGTATCGCGCACCGCGCGGCTGCCTTCCTTGAGCAGTTCCAGAACCTTGGCCTCATTGGACTCGCCGGCCATGCCGATGTTGATCTCATTGCCGATCTGTACCATGCCCACATTGACACCGCCCTCCAACAGTTTGGACAGGCTCTCGCAGGTAAAGTCGTACAGTGCCTTGCGCTTGTCCTCCAACTTGAGCTCACGCCAGGCCTTGGGGGCTAGCTGACGCTTGGGATCGGCCCAGAAATCGGAGTAGTGATAATCAATGCACACCTGCATGCCGTAACGGGTGGCTCTCTGCCCTAAGGACAGGGCCGTGGCGGTGTCATTGTTACCGCCGCCGTAACCGTGACCCTGCTCATCAAAGGGATTGTTCCATACTCTCAGGCGGATGTAGTTAAGTCCGGCCTCCGCTAAGGTCTGATAGACATCCTGCTCCTCACCTTTGAAGTTGTAGTACTTCACCCCGCTGTTCTCTTCCACCTGAACCGAGGAGGCATCCATACCCAGCAAAAAGTGCTCAGGCAGGTTGGGCACGGCGGTCACGAAGACGGAGGACTGCACATTGCCCTCCGGCAGATTGACCGCAAAGGAGGCAGGGGCGCTCTGGCTTGATGCCGCGCTTGCGGCGGCCTTATTTGAGGCGGCCGGAGCGCTTTCCTTGCCGCAGCCTGTCAGCGCGGCACAGCAGATGACCGCACCCAAGGAGAGGGCAAATATAGAGTATTTGTATGACATGGTTGTTTCTCAAAAAAACTGTAGGTTACTGCCTGGGCGGTAAAGATTGCCGCTCTTTGGGGCTGACGTCACGGACGACCTAAGTCCGTGTCACACGCCGCCACCCTTGAGCTTAACAAAATTCACCTGTGCGTACTGCTACCTAGGCTGGGTTTTCCACAGCATCCTGCCCGGCACAGCTACTGCGCCGGGACTCTCCTTGGCTGAGGACTAAGTCTTGCCTTGAGCTCATCAGGCAGAGCCCTGCCGTAGAGATGGCGGTACAGTTCCTCCGCTGAGGCCTCATAGTGCTCAAAATCGAGCCTGATGAACTCCTCGGGGTGAGTTCTCAGGTACTTGAGATTGAGGGGGTCACGAGGATCCTCGGGATCACCGCGATCTGCCGTGCACAACGCCGTGCCGTAGGCGGCAAGCGGGTAGAAGTCATAGGGCAGCACCCCTTCCTCATAATCACAACGGCGCCTGATGCTCTTTACGCCGTAGTAGCGCTGCAAAACCTCATTGCTCCAATAGCGTTTGCAGGCCGTGACATCCCCCACGAACAGGTATTTGCTGCGTCTGACCGTGAAGGGCGTGACGATAAGATGGCGCTCTCCTAACTCCAGCTGCGCGGTTATTTCACCCTGTCTTGACAGATCCTCCCGGTGCAGAGCGTAATAGCCCTGCAGGGTATTGAACCAGGTCAGGGCAAGATACAGCACCGCACCCCCCATGAGCAGCTGTCGCACTGCCGCAGGGCACAGTCTCAGCGCGGCCTGCTTTAAGGGGGAGTGGAGGGCCGGGAGCGCGGCAACCATCAGGAAAGTGCAGAAACTGCCCGCCCGCGCGGGAAAGGTTGGAGAGAACACCATCAAGAGCAAGGAGAGCTGCGCGATGAAGATAAGCCACAGCCCAACCCCCGGCGAAGCCCAATTCTCACTGTGCTCCCATGCCCGGGCACTTTTTTGCCGCCTCAGGAGATAACCCAGCCATCCTGCACCCAAAAGCAGCGGCAGGTTGTAGAACTGACAGAGAGCATAGACCCCCGCTGCCTTGGAAAGATGAGTTACGACGGCAAAATGGTGCTGCTCCTGCATGAAGTGCAGACGCGATAAGTTACCAGGGGAGAGCATTAACAGGGCATATCCAAGGCACAGACCGCCAAGTCCCCACAGCTGCCAGGCCTCAAGCTTATGGCGGCGCTTAATAAAAAGCAGCGCCAGTCCCACCCCTGCCAGGGCTGCGGCAGCAGAACTCTCGTGGCTCCAACCGGCCAGTACTCCCATAAGTCCCATGACGGCACCAAACAGCCCTGAGCTTTTATTGTGTCTTTGCCCTGACTGAGCACTGCGGCTTTCAGGCTGTGCGCCGCATGACAGCACCCGGAACAAGGCCAGGTTGTAAGGCAGCAAAAAAAGCAGCAGAAGCACCGCCGTGTAAAGGTAGTTGCTGCTGCTCACCGGCATGAACATCACCTCGCCGAACACGCGGGTGCACAGCCACAAGCACAGGGTAATGAAGAACACGCCCCGGAAGGTGAGCTTCAGAGAGTGCGTTCCGTGAAAGTGGATCAGCACTACGAGCGCCATGAAACACAAAGCATTGAGCGACGCCTGCCACGGGCGGCCCAGCCACAGCAGGCTCTGGGCGATGACATGGGCTACACTGCGCCCGCCCCAGTCAAAGTAATGGCGGTATTGGGAATTGAGCACATCGGTCAGGGAGGCTACGCGCTCCGTGCTGCCTTCGATGAGCATGTAGCGGTAATCGTTGGAAAAATAGGGGATGAGATAGGCACAGATCCCCATCAGCAGGCCCCACAAAAGAAGGTAGAGCAGCGCCATGGTGGTCCGCCTGGTTTGCATGTTCACTCTCCGTGCTGCCTCATCATATGAATATCCTGCCTTAGGGATTATAGGGCAGCGCTGCGCCCGGGCAGGACTGCTCCTGAAGTCTGCGCCCCTCTGCCCCTTTTTAGCGCAGTACGCCTGCACCGGGTTTTCTGTGACACAGTTTGCATTAGCGGTGCTATAATGCCGCACTGATCACACTTTCTTCTGAAGATGGCGTGTGCAGTTTCCCCTGAGGCTCCCCTTGAGATCACGGTTCAAGGCAGGCACTTAGGGAAGATCAGTTAGGCAGCAAGTTGAATTATCATGGATACTCTGACCCAAATCGTCTCGGACATCAACTCCATTTTGTGGGGCCCCTGGTGTCTTATCCCCCTGTTGGTGGGCGCAGGCATTTTCTTCACCGTCACTCTGCGTTTTGAGCAAGTAAGACTCTTTGGCCGCGCCGTGCGTCACGTGTTCGGCGGCGTGTCGCTCTTCGGTGAGAAAGCCGGCCGCCACGGCATGACTTCCTTCCAGTCTCTGACCACCGCCATCGCCGCACAGGTGGGCACCGGCAACCTCGCCGGCGTGGCCACCGCCATGGCCTCCGGCGGCCCCGGCGCCATCTTCTGGATGTGGCTGGCCGCTTTCTTCGGCATGTCAACCATCTTCGCCGAGGCTGTGCTGGCTCAGCTCTACCGCACCAAGGACGAGAAAGGTCACATCATAGGCGGTCCGGCCTTCTACATCGCCAACGGTTTGGGCTCCAAGCCCATGGCAGCCTTCTTTGCCGTGTGCAGCATCATCGCCCTGGGCTTCATCGGCAGCATGGTGCAGGCCAACTCCATCTCTTATGCCTTTGACTCGGCCTTCCACATTCCGACCTGGGCCACCGGCATCTTCATCATGCTCTTAGGCGGTTTCGTGTTCTTCGGCGGCATCAGGCGCATCGCCTCCTTCACCGAGAAAATGGTCCCGCTCATGGCCTTGGTCTATGTGCTGGGTTCCATTTACATTGCCCTGGAATTCTGGGATCAGATCATCCCGGCCATCAAGGCCATTTTCGTGGGTGCCTTCAACCCCAGCGCCGCCACCGGCGGGGTCATCGGCGCCACCGTGCGTGAGGCCATCCGTTACGGCGTGGCCCGCGGTCTGTTCTCCAACGAGGCCGGCATGGGCTCAACCCCGCACGCTCACGCCGTCGCCCGCGTCCAGCACCCCGCCCAACAGGGTCTGGCCGCCTTCATCGGTCTGTTCGTGGATACCTTCATCGTGCTGACGGCCACCGCCGGCGTGATCATGGTAACCGGCTCTTTGGACGGCCAGCACACCGGCATTGAGCTCACTCAGATGGCCTTTACCAGGGGCATGGGCGAGGCCGGCTCGGGCTTCGTGGCCGTGTGCCTGTTCTTTGCCGCCTTTACCACCATCGTAGGCTGGTACTTCTTTGCCTCGCAGAACATCAAGTATCTGTTTGGGTACAAGTTCCTCAATACCTTCTCGGTGATCGTGCTGTGCTTCATCATGTTAGGCTCCTTCCTCAAGGTTGACCTGGTCTGGGAGCTTACCGATCTCTTCAACGGCTTCATGGTGATCCCCAACATCATCGCCATCGTCTGCCTCTACAAGCTGGTCGGCCGTGCCTGCCGCGACTTCGAGCAGAACTTCGACCAGGACAAGCAGTGCGAGTTCGGGTCCAGCGCCGAGCTGACCTGCAAGCTCTCCCCGAGCCAGGAAAAAGAAGGCGCTGCGCAGACTGACGCTGAGCAGCAGGCCCCTGAGGAGAAATAAGCCTCAGGATAATACCCTCCCGGTGCGCCCGGGGTAACAGCAGACCCCAGGCGTACTCTGACTTCAAAGATGAGCGACAGTCCCTTTATCAAGCTGCTGCCCCCGGCCCTCCTCAAGGGTCTGGGCAGCACGGTCAAAACCGTAGGCAATCTGCCCGGCAGCGCCGCCGCCTTTGCGCTGGCCGGGCTGCACGCGCAGCTTGACCATAAGCTGATGCTGGTCATCTGCTGTGAGGGGGCGCAGCTGCGCCCCCTGCACGAGATGCTGCAGTCGCTGCTGCCGCGCACGGCTGTGCGCATTTTCCCTGACTGGGAGACCCTGCCCTACGATCAGCTCTCCCCGCATCAGGACATCATCTCTGCCAGACTGCGCCTGCTCGCGCAGCTGCCGTCCCTAAGCGAGGGACTGGTGATTGCTCCCCTAAGCGCGCTGTTGAGCGTGCTGCCGCCCACCGAATATCTGGGGGCGCACAGTTTCAGCCTGAAAAAAGGTGAAAGGCGCAATTTAAGTTCCATGCGCAGCTCTCTCACCTCTCAGGGCTATCTGCTGGTCGATCAGGTGTTATCGCACGGCGAGTTCTCCGTACGCGGCTCGCTGCTGGATATTTATCCCATGGGTGCCGAACTGCCCTACCGCATCGATTTTTTCGATGACGAGGCCGACAGCATCCGCACTTTCGACCCCGAGACGCAGCGCTCAATAGAGGAGGTCGCGGAGATCTCCTTGCTGCCGGCGCATGAATTTCCCTTAGATGAGGAGGGCATCGCCTGCTTTCGCAGCAACTACCGTGACGCCTTTGTGGGAGCGGATCTGTCCGCGCACATCATCTATCAGGCCATCTCCAAGGGCGCCATACCCGCCGGTATCGAATATTACCTGCCCCTGTTCTTTGCTCACTGCTCCTCTTTTTTTGACTACCTGCCCAAGGAAACTCCGGTGGTGGTCCTAGGCGAGGCCGCGAGTGCCGCGCAGGGCTTTTATGAGGATGCCCAAAAGAGAGCGCATTCCTGCGCGGGACTGCCCGATCATCCCTCGCTGCCGGTGGAGCGACTTTTTTATGCTCCCGCCGACTTCAAAGATCAGCTCAAAGGGCATGCGCAGGCGGTGCTGCGCCGCGAGAGCCTCAGCACCTTGGAGCTGCAAAAGCGCTCTTACTACCAAGCTCCCTGCCGCAAGCCCCCCGAGGTGGCCTTCGCGCAGGGCAGCAAAGATAAAGGCGCCGCGTTTACCGCCTTCTGCGCGGATTTTACCGCTCAGGGAGGACGCATCCTCATCAGCGCCAGCAGCGAGGGGCGCCGCCAGATGCTGCGCGAGCTCCTGCCCGAGGCGCTGACTGCCGCCCACGGCATTGCCCCGGCCTCCTCCGTTGAGGACTTTCTCACCCAAGATAAGCCCCTCATGCTGACCATCTCGGCCTTGGATGAGGGATTTGTACTGGAGAAACCTTTAATCTGTGTGCTCACCGAGCAGGAGCTTTTGGGCTTCAAGCCCGGCCTTACCCGGCGCAGAAAAAGCCGTAACGGCTCTTCCCCCTACTCCAGCGATGCCGTCATCAAGAACCTTTCACAGTTAATGGAAGGTCAGGTGGTGGTACACATTGACCACGGCATCGGCATCTACCGCGGCTTAAAGACCATGGTGGTAGGCGGCATTCAGGGTGAGTTTTTAGTCATCGAATATCAAAACGGCGATCTGCTCAATATTCCCATCACCGCCCTAAACCGCATTGCCCGTTACAGCGGCTCGGACAATCCCACGCTCTCGCGTCTGGGCAGCGGCAAATGGGACAAGCACAAGCGCAAGGCCGCCGAGAAAGTGCGGGACGTGGCCGCCGAACTGTTGGATCTCTACGCGCGCCGCGCCAGCCGTGAGGGCAATTCCTACGAGGTAAGCCCCGCCGAGCTGGAGAGTTTTGCCCTGGGCTTTGGTTATGACGAAACCCCCGATCAGGGCGAGGCCATCGCCGCCACCCTGCGCGATCTCAAAGCCTCCCACCCCATGGACCGCCTGATCTGCGGCGATGTGGGCTTCGGCAAGACCGAGGTGGCGCTGCGGGCGGCCTTTGTGGTGGCCTCCTCGGGCAGTCAGGTGGCGGTACTGGTGCCGACCACCATCCTGGCCGAACAGCATTATCAGACCTTCCGCGAACGCTTCTCGGGTACGGCGCTTAAGGTGGAATCGCTCTCGCGCTTTAAGAGCGCGGCGCAGCAAAAGGACATCCTGGAGCAGCTCAAAGGGGGGCAGATTGACATCATCATCGGCACGCACCGCCTGCTCTCGGAGGGCATTGAATTCAAGAAACTGGGGCTGGTCATCATCGATGAGGAACACCGCTTCGGGGTCAAGCAGAAAGAGCGACTCAAGGCCCTGCGCGCCCAGGTCGATCTGCTGACCCTGACCGCCACCCCCATCCCCCGTACGCTCAACATGGCCATGGAGGGCATGCGCGAGCTTTCCATCATCGCCACCGCCCCCGAGCACCGGCTGGCCATCAAGACCTTTGTGCAGGAGCAGCGCGATGAGGTGGTGAGGGAAGCCATCATGCGCGAGCTGCGCCGCGGCGGTCAGGTTTACTATCTGCATAACGACATCTCCACCATCGAGCAGCGCAAAAGGCAGTTGGAGAGACTGGTGCCCGAGGCCACCATCGGCGTGGGCCACGGCAAAATGAACGAGCGCGAGCTGCAGAAGGTGATGCGCGACTTTTATCATCAGCGCTTTAATCTGCTCTTGTGCACCACCATCATCGAAAACGGCCTGGATGTCCCCACCGCCAACACCGTGATCATTGACCGGGCCGATCTGCTGGGCCTGGCACAGTTACACCAGATCCGCGGCCGCGTGGGACGCTCGCACCATCAGGCCTATGCCTATCTGTTCACCCCGCCGCAGGCCCTGTTAAGCCGCGACGCCAAATTGCGGCTGGAGGCCATCTCCTCCATGGAGGAACTGGGAGCCGGGTTCGTGCTGGCCACCCATGATCTGGAGATCAGAGGCGCCGGCGAATTACTCGGTGAGGAGCAGTCCGGGCAGATCCAGCAGGTGGGCTTTGCGCTGTATTCGGAGATGCTCGCCCAGGCGGTGAAGGCGTTAAAAGAAGGACGGGAGCCCTCCTTAAATGAGCTGACCCTGCACGAATGCGACATCGATCTGTACCTGCCGGTGCTTTTCCCCGAGACCTATATCGGGGATATCAATCTCAGGCTGTCCTTTTACAAGCAGCTGAGCCTGTGCGAAAGCCCCGCGCAGTTTGAGGATCTCAAAATCGAGCTCATCGACCGCTTCGGGTTCCTGCCGCCTAGTGCCGAGAACCTCTTTGAGATCTCCAAGCTCAAAAAATTAGCCGCCCGTCTGGGCATTACCAAGATCCGCGCCGACGGCACCGGCGGACTCATCGAGCTGGGTGCCGATCATAAAATCTCCAGCTCCTATCTGGTGGAACTCATGACCACCTGCCGGCATAACGAGTACCGTATGTCCGGACCGAACACCTTGCGCTACCAGTTACAGGAGAGTGAGCAAAGACCCAGGTTGTTGTTATTAAAACAACTGCTCAGAGCTCTGGCCGCTCACAGCGCGGTAGCGCAGGAAGTGCTCTCCCGCAGCTGAGCTACTCGCGGTAATCACCGTCTGCCACCGTAGCGGCAGCGTAGTCATAGTCCCCGGCCAGAATAGTCTGCCCCGCGCATTGTAGGCAGCCGTCAAAGAGATGCGCGTGACTGCTGACGCCGGTCAGATCCCAGCTGCTCAGATGCTCGCTCTTAAGCTTCACGCACCCGGCAAAGCACTCATCGAGCAGACTGACATGCGCCGTATACCAGTTCTTAAGCCCCGCCCCCGTCAAGGATACACAGCCCTTGAAGGTCTGACGCAGACTCTCCAGACTGGAGGTATCCCAGTTTAACAGGCAGCTGTCATCAAACAGGGGACAGTTCTTAAAGGCCCGGCTCATGTCGATGAGGTCGGGCGTACGCCACTGCGCAATTCCGTCGCCGGTGAACGCAGGACAGTCCTCGAACATGCCGCTCATCTCCAGCAGAGCCTCAGGGCGCCATTTGCAAAGCCCCTCCGAGCTGAGCTTAAGACAGCCCTTGAACATGCAGGAGGCGCTTTGCAGCAGGTTAACCTGCCAGTTTTCCAGCCATTTGTCCTCTAGGTTGACACAGCCGCAGAACAGCTCGGAGGCATCCAGCACCCCGATGACATTCCAAGCGCTCAGGCCTTCACCGGTGATGGTCACACAGGAGTGAAACAGTCCCTTAATACAGGTGCACTGCGGAAACTGCCACCCACCCAGATTGAGATCATCTAAGGTAAAACAGCCGCAAAAGCATTCGGAAAGGTCCTCGGCGCTGTCCAGCTGCCATCTGCCCGCTCCCCGTCCCGTCACGTTGGGGCAGTTTTTGAACATGCAGCTCAGATCCCGGGCCTGTCTTAAATCCCAGTGCCGTAAATAGACGTCGGAGACGGCCGAGCCCGCGAAAGCCGCCCAGCAGCTCTCCACGGCGCCCACCTCCCAGCGCTCCAGTCCCTCACCGCTTAAGTGCGCACAATCCTTGAAAGTCTCATTGAGGCTCTGGACCTGACTTAGGTTGAAGGACGCAAGCCCGGGTCCCCTGATCCCGCTGCCGGCAAAAGCCCCGGTCAGTTCCTGCAGCGCGTCGGTCTGCCAGCTCTGCAGGTGGGTATCATCCAAAGACTTGCAGCCGCGAAAGAGATCACTCATATCCTCAACCGCTCTGACATCCCACGCCGAGAGTCCCTCCCCGGTGAAGTCCAGGTTATCCTCAAAACAGGATCTGAGACTTACGATCTGCCCTACCTGCCAGTGTCCCAGCCAGGGACCGGGGGCGGCAGCGCGGGCGAAAACCCGCTCCAAGGTGGTGACATTGGACAGATCCCAAGCACTGAGATCGCCTTTAAAGCTGACACAGCCCTCAAAGATACCGTCCATATAACGCAGCGCCTGGGTACGCCACAGCGCCAGGCCGCGGCCCTGAAAGCAGGCGCAGTCCTTGAACATGCAGCAAAGATCGACGGCCTGAGACATGTCCCACAGACTCAAATCGGCTTCAAAACAGCCACAGCCCTGGAACATAGCGGCAAAATCGTGCCCGCCCTCTACCCGCCATTTGTCCAGACCCCGGCCTAGAAATGCGCTGCAACCTGAGAACATGGCCTTGAAGTTGCCTCCCGCAGCGGTCTGCCACAGACTGAGATCGGCGTTGAAGGTGCGGCAGTTCTCGAACATGCCCTCGAAATTGACCACGGCAGAGACCTGCCAGCGCTCAATGCCGCGCCCGTCAAAAGCCGTGTAACGGAACATGCCGCTTAGGTCGGATACGTGGGCCACATTCCAGCGCTCCAGTCCCGCAAAATCTGCGGCCTTGAAACTCTGCGCCACGCGGGAGAACAGCCCGGAGAGATCGCGGATGGCGCTGATATCGATGTCGCCCAGCGTAAAATCAGCCTGCCGCGAGGCGATGGCCTCAATCAGTTCATCTAACTGAACGCGGCTCTGGGGATGAAAGCGAAAGGCAGGTGGAGGCATAAACGACACTCTGTTCTGGACACAGACCAACACACGGGCGGCCCCGGCGACTCCTGTGCTGCAGGACCTGAGGACACACTTTACAGAACATTGTGGCAAAAAACCGTTCCTCAAGCCGCGATCGTGCGCCAAAAACGCAAGCTTGCACCGCGATGCAGAGCAGCTTCGGCCAGGCCGGCACAAATTTGCCCCGGGCGCACTTGAAATGGCAGCCGCCTATCCCCACGTAACTTTGCAGTTAAATCTGTCAGGCCCCGGGTGCCGTAACCAGGACAAGGGGCAGTGTTTTTAGGGAGTTTTCTTCAATATGACCGCAACTGTACACGGCTTTCAAACTCAGGTTACCAAACTTTTGGATCTGCTGGCCAATTCTCTGTATTCCAATAAAGAAGTTTTCTTGAGGGAGCTTATATCCAACGCCTCGGACGCCATCGACAAACTGCACTTCATGTCGCTGACCAACTCGGAGATCTTAGGTGATGACGCCACCTTCAAAATCCGTCTCAAGGCCGACCGCGAGGCCGGTACGCTCACCATCAGCGACAACGGCATCGGCATGACGCTGGAGGAGGCCAATCAAAATTTAGGCACCATTGCCCAGTCCGGCACCGAGGAGTTCATGAAGCAGCTCACCGGGGACGCCGCCAAGGATTCCCAGCTCATCGGTCAGTTCGGTGTGGGCTTCTATTCCTCCTTCATCGTGGCCGATCATGTCACGGTGCTCTCACGCAGTGTCAATGCCCCCGCCTCCGAGGGCGTGCGCTGGGAGTCCGACGGCTCAGGCACCTTTGAGTCCGAGAATATCGAGCGCGCCGCCCGCGGCACCGAAATCATCCTGCACCTCAAGGAGTCCGAGCGCGAGTTCCTCGATGACTGGACGCTGCGCAACACCATCACCAAATACTCCGACCACATCTCCACCCCGGTGGAACTGTGGACCGAGCGCTATGAAGCTCCCAAGAGCGCCGATAACGAGAGCGAAGGGGAGAATAAAGAGCAGGACAAAGAAGAGGAAAAGAAGCCGGTATTTGAGTGGCAGCAGGTTAACGACGCCAAGGCGCTGTGGACCCGCAATCCCAAGGATGTGACCGATGAGGAATACAAGGAATTCTTCAAGCACCTGGCTCACGAGTACCGCGATCCGCTGACCTGGGCTCACAACCATATCGAAGGCGATCTGGAGTACACCTCGCTGCTCTACATCCCCTCCACCGCCCCGTGGGATCTGTTCAACCGCCTCAACGAGCACGGGCTCAAGCTCTACGTGCAGCGTGTGTTCATCATGGACAAGGCCGAGGCTTTCCTGCCCAATTACCTGAGGTTCATCTCCGGCCTGGTGGACACCGATGCCCTGCCGTTGAACGTGTCACGCGAACTTTTGCAGGACAGTGCCGTGACCCGCAAGCTCAAGAAGGCTCTGACCAAGCGTGCCTTGGGCATGATCGAGAAGCTCTCCAAGGATCCCGAGCAGTATGCGACCTTCGTGACGCAGTTTGGCAACGTCCTCAAGGAAGGCGCCTCCGAGGATTACGAGAACCGCGAGACCATCTTAAAACTGCTGCGTTTTGCCTCCACCAAGGACAACACCCCCACCTGCAACGTCTCCCTTGAGGACTACATCGGCCGCATGCAGAGCGGACAGGACAAGATCTACTACATCACCGCCGACAGCTTTGAATCGGCCAGCAAGTCACCTTACCTGGAGCGCCTGCGCAGCAAGAACATCGAGGTACTGCTCATGTGGGAGCGCGTCGATGAGTGGATGATGAGCAGCGTCAGCGAGTTCAGCGGCAAGGAGTTCGTCCCGGTCAACGCGAGCGATCTCAAGTTAGGCGATCTGGCCGACAAGGATGAAAAGGAGAAGGAAGAACAGGCCGTCAAGGACAACGAGGATCTGATCAAGCGCTTTAAGGAAGCCTTGGGCGATAAGGTCTCCGACGTGAAGGTTTCCTCCCGCCTTATCGATTCTCCTGCCTGCGTGATCAGCGAATACGGCCGTCAGATGTACACGCAGCAGATGAAGAGGCTGCTGGAGGCCTCCGGACAGAAGATGCCGGAGGATCGCTATGTACTGGAGCTCAATCCCACCAACAATCTGGTGCAGAAGGCCTACGGCGAGGCCGATGAGGGACGCTTCAAACAATGGGCCGAGCTCATCTTGGGCCAGGCTCTGCTGGCCGATCAGGGCTCGCTCAAGGATCCGGGCGAATTCGTCAAGACCCTCAATGCTCTGCTGATGGGCTGATTGAGAGTCCTAAAACCTGTGCCTTACGGTGCCGCCATGGCGGCACCGTTTTTGTCTTGGACAACCGCGGCACCTAAAGCTTGGGTATTTGTGCTGCGAACAGGGGGAAACGGTGCGTATTAACTTTCTGCTCTTTGAGGACTTCACGGCCCTGGACGTGTTCGGCCCTTTGGAGGTGCTGAGCAGTCCGCAGGGCTGGCAGACCCGCCTTATGTCCGCAGAAGGCGGCATAGTCGGCAATCATCAGGGACTTAATGTGGTCACCGAGCGCATAGCCGCAGGTGATCTGGACGCGTGCTGGCTTATTCCCGGGGGCTTTGGCACCAGAGCGCTGGTTGAGGACCGGCCTTTTTTGGATCTGCTCGGAAAGATTGCCGCCCACGCTCACTACTGCCTGAGCGTGTGCACCGGCTCGGCTCTCCTGGCGCGCTGCGGTGCCTTAAACGGCCGCCGGGCCACCTCCAATCAGCGCTCCTTTGACTGGGTGCGCTCACAAAGCGACCAGGTTTTCTGGGAATATGGACCCCGCTACGTGGTCGACGGCAAGTTCTACAGCTCAGCCGGAGTATCCGCCGGCATCGACATGGCGCTGGCCTTTGTCGCAGCTCAATTAGGAGAGAAGGAAGCCGCACACATAGCAGCCCGCATGGAATATGCCCAGAAAGAACCTCGGTAAGTCCTGCCCGGCCATTAAACTCCCGGGCCGATAACGCCGCTCAAAGCCGTTTAGGGGGCAGACTGCAGGGTCAATCTCCGCCTCACCTTGAGGATCTTGGTGTTTGTGTGACGCTCTCAAAGGTCAGCGGCAGCGCATCTGCTATAATCTTTCTTAATATTATCTATCGTTAACATGAGGACTTTGCACTATGCGTATCATCCTGTTGGGACCGCCGGGCGCCGGCAAGGGCACTCAGGCCCAGAAACTGACTGCCGCTTTTTCCATTCCACAGATTTCCACCGGTGACATGTTGCGCGCCGCGGTCAAGGCCGGCACCGAGCTGGGCCGACAGGCCAAGGCCGTGATGGACCGCGGGGAGCTGGTCTCCGATGACATCATCTTAGGCTTAGTCTCAGAGCGCATTACCCAGGATGACTGCCAAAACGGCTTTTTGTTCGACGGCTTCCCCCGTACCATTCCCCAGGCCCAGGCTCTGGTGGAGCGCGGCATCAACCTCGATGCCGTAGTGGAGCTGCAGGTCCCGGATGAAAAAATCATCAAACGCATGTCAGGCCGCCGCGTGCATCTGGCCTCAGGACGCACCTACCATATCGTCTACAATCCGCCCAAGGTGGCAGATAAAGACGACGTAACCGGTGAGCCTTTGGTCATACGTCCTGACGATCAGGAAGAAACCGTGCGCGAGCGCCTTAAGGTCTACCACGCCCAGACCGAGCATCTGGCAGCTTTCTACCATGATCTGGCCAAGACCGGCCCCCTTAAGTACCTGGAGGTGGACGGTAACCGGGATGTCGAACTGATTGCCCAGGAGATCATTGATGCGTTGCGCGCCTAGCCTATGCAGCTGGGGAGTTGCGGTGCTCCTGAGCGCTCTCTGGCCTCAGCTATCAGGCGCCGCCGCACCGGGCGCCGCTCAGGACGAGGAGAGTGCCGATAACGAGGTGCACATGCTCAGCGCCGCCGAAAGCGCGGCGCTGAACATTCCCTGCCCCTTAGGTTGGAGTGTGCTGCCCAACCCCAGTTTGGACAACTCGCTGAGCTATTTAAATCAAAGCGGCGAGCTGGCCGTCAACGTCACCTACATCAAACCCCAGGAAAACGTCCCCAACGCCCCCGAGGCCTTCGCCCGGGTGGCGGCCGAACAGCTGCGCTGTTCCATTCCCATGCGCTCCAACCTCATTGAAAGCGCCTGGTCCTTTACCTGTCCGGATACCGAGGTTGAAGCCGTGGTTTATGGCGGAGGCAGCGAGCTGGTATTGCTGAGCATTTCAGGACGTGAGCCCCAGACCGAGCCTGAGTTGGAGGGTTTTGTGCGCTTTCTGGCCTATCAAGCCCATCGCCGTTAGCGTCACTGCCCCTTGGGGTGCGACTTCTGACACCTGAGCGTAAGCAGGCTCACTGCCCCCGCTGCAGGTGTCCTTACCTCTCCTCCGGGCCCTGGGTGCCCGACACCATCAAGTGCTCTCAGTACGGCCGGCGGTAATTAAAGGAAGTGGCCAGGGTGCTCTGATCGACATTGCCCAGCTCTCCCCCCACCGGCACCCCCGAGGCAATGCGGCTGACCTGCAGATTAAGGCTCTGGCAGAGCTTGGCGATATAGGCGGCGGTGGTGTTGCCTTCCACGGTCTGGCTTAAGGCCAAAATCACTTCCTTAATCTCGCCCGAGCGCAGGATTTCCTCCAAAAGCGGCAACCCCAGCTCCGCCGTACCGATACCGTCAATGGGCGAGAGATGCCCGTGCAGCACAAAATAAGTGCCCTGGTAGGCGGCGGTATCCTCCACGGCCTGTACGTCCGAAGGTGCCTCCACCACGCACAACAGAGCGCTGTGGCGGCGCAGCTCCTGCGCGCACACCCCGCACAGTTCACCTTCCTGATCGGTGTAATTGCGGCAGCGTGGGCACAACGCAATGCCGTTTAAGGCCTCGGTGATGATCCTGGCCATGTTCAGACCGTCCTGACGGCGGCGGTCTAGCAGGTGATAGGCGATGCGGGCGGCTGATACCGGGCCTACGCCCGGCATCACCTGCAGAGCGTTGATAAGACGCTCTAGCAGCACGGAGGAAGACATAAACTAAAAGGGCAGCTTAAACCCGGGTGGCAGCGGAAGATTGCCGGTAAGAGCGGAGAGTTTGTCGTTGGAGCTCTCCGCGAGGCGCCGTATCGCGTCGTTGAAAGCCGCGGCAAGCAGATCCTCCAGGATCTCCTTGTCGTCCTCATAGGCGCTCTGGTCTATGCTGACCCGCTTGATCTCGTGATTGCCGTTCATGACCACCTTGACCATGCCGGCTCCCGACTGACCTTCAACCTCCAATTTACCCAAATCATCCTGCATCTGCTGCATTTTCTGCATGGCACTCTGCATCATCTGCATAGCGTTGGGCATGCGTCCGTGAGCCATGATTATCTCCTTACTGGCATAAGTTCAAAATTACAAATCAGAACGGGCTTCAAGCTTCTTATTGGCATCGGCCAGCACAGCCTCAACCAAAGCTGACGCCACGGCGGTAAAGGGCTGTACCGGAGCGGGCTCTTTGCCGCTTTGATCCTCCTGCAGCCGCTTTTCGACCACATGCACGTCCAGCCAGCGGCCGTTTTTGAAGCCCGTCTTGTGCAACGTACCGCTGACATTGAAACCCAACTTGCGGTGCAGCACCTCCGAGCGCGGATTACCCTCGGTGATCTGGGAGTAGACGTTGTACACGCCCTGCAGCTTCAACAGCTCCATCAGCGCCACCATGAGGTGAAAGCCGTAGCCCTGCCCTCTGACGTTGAGGCCGACAAAAGCCTGCAGCGAGGCATTCCAGGCCTGGGCGGGAGAGCCGGCCTTCTGGGAAGCGTAACCGTAGGCGCTGATACCGTTTTCAGTCTCCACCACCAGCACCGGAAACTTGGTGAGTGTTCCCTCAAGCCAGTCGACAAAAGCGCTGTCCGAGGGCAGCTCGTATTCCAAGGTGTTGGGGGTATCAATATATTGTTTTGAAATATCAAGCAGCGCAGCGGCATCCTGCGGCTGTGCCAGACGTATCTTGGCCATGGCCTGTCTCCTGCAAAATTGCGTTGGGAACTAAAGAGAATGCCGCCATTTTAGCAAAGTTTGGCGGCATTTCGTGTGCGCTTGCAGTCACTGTCAAAAGGAGAGTACTTACGCCGGACCAAAGGCTGCCTGACAGCGCCAAAGTCATCTCAGCTGCGCACGGCGTGTGCTAGAAATCATGCGTCTCGAAGAACTGCAAAATCTCCATGTTGAGCTTTTCCACCGGGTTGATGGTGGTCTCGTTCTTGCTGGGGTTATACCAGGGCTTGAGCGAGAAATAGTCCTTGAGATCGGTATTGTAGAAAATATGGCGATGCCTGGCTAAAATCTCGTTGCGCATCAGACGCAGTATGCCTTTGGGAATATACAGGCACAGCTCCTGAGGGATGATCACCTCGCCGGTAAAGCTCCAGCGCCCTTCGTGAACCGCCCTGCCGCGCTCCTGGTGGTAGAGCTCTTCCATAAGTCCCGCGCGCTCGGGACGGCCCTGCGCACTCCAGGCGGTCTGGTAGACGTTAAGACCCTGCACGGTAAGTTCCAACAAAAGTTCCGAGCCGCCTTTAAGCTCGATCACCGGCACGATTTCCCCGTTTGGCAACGCCTTGAACTCACAGGTTTCGCTGTGCCCGCGGAAGGTGATGAGAGTCTTGCCGCGGCTGGTCTTCTCCAGCTTCAGACGGCTGCGTCCGGCCTCATCGACATAATCTCCCAGGTACACATCCATGAGCATGGAGGAGCGCAGCTGCGGCAGGGTGTCAGTCTCAGGGAGCTGCGGGTACTCTATCATGCTGTGCAGCAGCTTCTGCCCGGCATCGCGGAACACCAACACATCCTCACCGTAAAAACCCTCACCGTAGTGGGCCAGAGTGCCGATGATAGTGTTGGCGGCCGGTGCGCTGAGCTCTTCATCATCAGGCAGCAGGCAGCCTACGGGCTTGTTGTCCTGTAACAGCAGATTGCCGCCGGTGCCCGGCAGCAGCACGAAATTGCGCACGTCGCCCTTAAAGGAGCGTCCCTCCAAAACCACCTCTTCTCCCTGAGGGTGCGCGACATAAAAACAGTTGTAATCGGTAAAAACCCGACCTTCTGCCAGGTTCTCGGCCTGCGCACTCAGACCCAGCGCTGCGATACACAGCGGCAACAGACGGGTGAACTGACGTAGTTTCATATGCGGCACACTCTCCTCGCTGTGCTCATCCCTGAGCGATAAATCATCTGTCCGTGACGACCCAAGACGGATCCTGCTGACCATTCCTTAGAAAATACAATGAAATTTGAAAAAACTTAAGTACTAAAACACATTTTTCCGTCCAAGGTCTGAAAAATGCGATCCAGCTGGCAGTTAGGTCTCGGCAAGGCGGTCTGATTTATGCATAAAGATGGACAGAGCCTTGATCCTTCAGGCAGACGGCTCTGCCGAGCATCAAGCGTCAAATTTCAGGCAGGAGTTACCATGATTGGCAGACAATATCTCAACACCCTCAAGGCGCTGCACGCGACGGCAATTGCCGCAGGACTTTTGCTCTCCCCTGCGGTAATGTCCGACAGTATCAGGGTAGGCGGTGAAGGCTATCTGAGGGTACAGCCCTATCAGGGCACCTTAAGCGCCCCGCAGGCGGAGCAGGCGGCACAGCAAACAAAGGGGGAGACCCCCGAGCAAGCAGAGCAGCCGCAGGGCAGCGCCTCCCCCACAGTTCAGGTGCCGGGAGCGGTCTTTTATGAGGATGAGAGCGTCAGACGCATCAGTGTAGGCGGCGGTTATTATCCTAGCTTTGAGCTCAACGGCAGCGACAACGGCTATCGTCCTGCCTACCGCTGCGGGCCACACTCCCGCGGCTGTGATGACTTCTTCAACGATCCGATCATCAACGGTGACTTCAAAGTGCCGCACCGTCTGAGGGATAACGCGCGCTGAGGTTTTATCTTCTGCGTCAGTAGCCGCCTAACTGCTTTAAGTCCACCGGGTAGTCGGCGTAGTGCTGGCCGTTGATGGTAATGGAGATGACAATGCGGTCAGCGCTGCGCTCCTTTGCGTCCAAGCGCACCTGGGTATTGACCCGATCGGCGCCCTGGGTCTTGATAAAGCCCTGCAAGAGCGCGATCTCCAGAAGCTTTCTTACCTCATCCACCTCGGTCAGCAGCTTGCCGTGCATCTCGGCATCCACCGTAATGGTCCTGAAGCGGGAGGGATAGCTCAGTGAATCTCCCTGAATATCGAAATTCAACTGTGCCGGATAGCCCTGCAACTGAAAACTGAGGGTGCCGTGATCGTTTTCGGTACTGTCCTCCAAATGGCGCTGATAGACAAAGGAGTTGACCGAGCCCGGATAAAGATCGCTTCCCGAATAGACCCGCACCTTGCCCACTTTGAGTTCGGCATCACCGGGGATCACCTCCTGGGCCTCGTTCTGTACCGAACGTCCGCTGAAATCAATGCCGTCGACCTCCAGTCGGGCACCGTCCTCACCGCGGCACACCATCTTGTCTGTTTTGAACAGCAAGGTACCCTGCCCCAGCTTAAACAGGCTGTCGGCCTGAAAGGAGAGATGATTGGCATTAAGTTCGCAGCGCACGCCGCTCTGGCCGGTAAACGCCACCTGCCCGTCCGTTTCCAGATTGACCTGATAACCGAAGGGGGAGAGCTTGAGACTGAAGTCCTTGACCTGGGCTGCCTCAAAAAAGCTTTTGGTATTGGCTGAATAAGCCGTGGTTTTGACATCCATCAAAGGCAGGAAGCTCGCGTCAAGCTTAAATTGCAGATCCTGACCCGGCACACTGAGCAGACTGTTGAGAGAGCCTAACTTGAACACCCCGCTTTCGGCAAAGAACCAGGAAGACAGTTCCTCATAGCCGGCCTCGATGCCGAGGTTCTGCAGCTCCTGCACCAGCCTCTCCACCGACTGATTGTAGGCCCGGTGATTTTGCAGCGCGGTCACACAGAACACCGCACCCCCGATCACCAGTGCGGCGCTGAACAGAAAAATCAGTAATTTTTTGACTAAGCTCATCTTAAAAATCCTTCCTGCATGACGCTGCAAACTGTCCTGAGCGCTCAGCCCTGCAGATGTTCCCTGAAAAAGGCCACAATGAGATCCTGCACCTCGTTCTGAACCCAGTGTACCCCTCCGTGCCCCGCTCCTTTGACCAGGTAGCGCTCGGCGGGAATGCCGCATTGTCTTAACCTCTGAAACATCAGATCGGTCTGCACCGGGGAAACCAGCGTATCGGCACTGCCGTGAAAAATCAGAAAAGGCGGAGTATGCTCGTCCACATAATTTACCGGATTGTATTTGGCCACTTCCTCGGGCCTCTCCAGCACGCTGGCATCCACCCCGCCGCAGATGGTGCAGCCGTTAAGCCACAGCGCCTGACAGGCACTGGGCGAGGCGTATTCCTGCTGCTTATGCTCGTCAAAGCCCTCGGCCATGCGCGAAAGATCGGAAACCCCATAGACATCGACCACGCAGGCCACCCGCGAAGACACATCCAGATTGGGTCCCTCGTCAAACAGCCGGGAGTGACCGGTCACCCCGGCAAAGGAGGCCAGATAGCCGCCGGCGCTGGTACCCATAATACCTATACGCAGCGGATCGATGCCGAAGCGCATGGCATTTTTACGCAGATAGCGGATGGCGCATTTGGTGTCGATAATCGGAGCGGGCAGACAGATCTGCGGGGCATAGCGGTATTCGATGGAGGCTACGGTAAAGCCTTCTTCGGCCAGGCGCATGCGCACTTCAAGGTGCCCGGCGCGGTTGGAGGTGATAAAACCTCCGCCGGTGACGAAAACCACCAGCGGATTATGGCGGCCGGTGCGCGGCCTGAGCAGATCCAGTTTCAAATCCACATTGGGATAGCTGTGAACGCTGACCTGCGCATAGGTTATGTCAGGGATAAGATCAATGCGGTTTTTGGTCAGAGTTACTTCCAAAAGCTTGCTTTGAGCGTACTCCGCGGCCATGGAGCCTCCATAAACGGTCTTCAATGAAGACATTATATCAGCACCCAGGCGCAAACTTCAGTGCCTGCGCGCCTCACCAGTGATTGAAGGCTGAAAGCCGGTCGCGGCGCTCGCTCTCGTGGATAAGCTCGACCACCTCGTGCACGTTCTTGATTTCGCCCAAGCGTCCCCGCAGCTGCCCCTGTTCATCCAGCAGCACCAATGCCGGTGCCCCCTGCACGCCGAACAGCTCCCTTACGGCCTCGCTGAGCGGGGAGGCAGCATCGCTGATGTCAATGCGCAAAAGTGCCATGCCGGCGGCTTCATCAATGAAATAGGGGCTGGAAAAAATCTTGGAACTGACACGCCGGCAGCTGCCGCAGCCTGCTGTGCTAAAAGAGAGCAGCACTCTCTCGCCGCGATGCCGCTCCAAAGCCTGAAGCGTGTCGATGGGCAGAAAGGGATCCTTGACATTGCGGCTGCTCAGTAGCAGCAGCACCGCGCCCAGAAAAAGCAGTGAAAACACAAACAGCGGATACTTAAACTTGGTAGCTATTTTCATAATTAAATCTTTAGAGGTTGAAATTCATGAAAAACCGAGGAGAAATAAGCCTGTGGTTCAGGCGAGGAGACAGTGCTGCGCCGTCACAGTCAAAAGTGACGGGCACCGCCAGTGGAGGCAGTAAGGGGCATGGAAGGCTTGAATCAATATGTCCTGTTCCTCAACTTGCCATAAGTCAGGACTGCTCTTAGGTTCAGGCATCCTGACGCGTGCTGTTCAATACACCAAAAGTGTGACACAGATCATTTTACCGCAAATCTGACCCTGCAGACTCCCACAACTGCAATTGCTGACCTACAAGGAGTCAAGCGTTTGAAGATCCCCGACAAAAAGTTCTCTCCCACCCAGCACTGTTTTAGAGCCTCGCCCCACACCTGCGCCGAGTATCTGCAGGCGTACGCCGCACATGAGGGTCAAGAGCGCGGGCAGAATCTGCCGCGCCGCCCCCCAATAATCGCAAGGAGAAGAGCGCCCTGGGAAGGAGGCGCAGCCACAAAAAAGCGGAGCTTTCACCCCGCTTGCAGATTGCTGTAGTTCTAACAGGAAAGTTTAAGACCTGTCACGCCCTGAATTCGACGGTCAGACGTGCTGATGCTTCACGCGGTCATTTACTTCCTGGCGCTTGGCATTGTTGAACCTGTCCAAGGTTCCCACCAGGTAACCGGTCACTCTCCTGATGCGCTCAAACTTGACGCCTTCGCCCACCAGGCCTTCACTGTTGCTCTTGAGTCTGCACTGCATAGCGGTCTACTCCTGTTTTTGGTTGAGGTTAAGGTTATATTGACAGGAATTCTACTGAGAAAAATGGCGTTTTGAAAGTCTCTGCAGGAGAATTTGAGTTTTTTTGCAAACAGTGAGTTAAGGCAAAGTTTTACTCTCTAGCCTTTGAATACAAAATAATTTTTGGACTCTGTTGCGACAATTTGTGCTATATTCCTGCAAAATTTTCGCAATAAGAGGGCAGTTTCTGCCCTCTGTTTTTCTAAGGTTTCGGGATTGATTATGCCTAATTTGCCGCACCCCCGTGTCAGATCCCTGCTGTCTGCCCTGTTCGTCTGCACGGCGCTGTCCGCCGCAGACGCCGATGAACTGAGCGATCGCCTAAGCGAAGTCAAGGGCACCATGCAGAGCATCAACGGTGAATTGTCCTCGCAGCGTGCCGAAATCGGCCGTATCAAGGCAGAGGTCAATGTCAACCGCCAGGAACAGCGCAGCACCAACCGTGAACTCATGGAAGAGCTCAAGACCTTGAGACGCCAGAATCAGACTCTCATTGATGCCTTCATCCAGCCTAAGGAGGGCAGCGTGAACAGTATCGTAGGCACCCCGCGCAACTATCAGATCCAGGCCCCCGACGGCAAGATGATCTTCGGTGAAGACGAGTTTGCCTACATCAAGGAGGCCGATGCGACCATTGCCGCCCGGGTGGACACCGGAGCGGCGGTGTCGTCCATCTGTGCCACGGACATCGAGCGTTTTGAACGCGGCGGCAAAAAGATGGTGGGCTTTACCCTGCAGGCCAATGAGCGCTCCATCCGGGTGGAGGCACCTTTTGTGAGGATCACCCGCATAGCCCAGTCCGACAATGAGGACCTCAGCTACCGTCTGGTGGTGAACCTGCAGATAAAGGTAGGGTCTTACTCCACAACCTCGGAGTTCAATCTCATTGACCGCACCCATTTAAACTACGCCCTGCTCTTAGGCCGCTCGCTGCTGACCGACATCGCCGTGGTGGATGTTTCGCGCCGTTATGTGCAACCGCGCGCCGACACCGAGGGACTGCTGTTGCTCTCGCGTGATGACTTCAAGGCAGCACAAAGCCGAGGGGAAAATCCCAATGCCGCCTACGATGAGAGAGTAGCGCAGTTAGGCGGGGGACAGACCGCCTATCCCGATGCCTCCTATGGCGCCAACCTGGGAACCGATGCCACCAAAGCCCTGCCTGAGGTCAGCGACCGGCTCCTCAAGGAAGAGTATTTAGAGCAGCAGCAAAAACTCAAACTGGACCCGGGACACTCCGCCTACTCTCACCCAGGCGGCGACGATCAAAGCTGGAAACAACAGCCCCAGACGGAAAAATCCGCTGTCAAAGCCGCAGATAACGAGAAGAAAGTCAAAAATAACAAAGAGAAAACCAAAGAAAAAGGTAAAAACAAAAGCAAGAATTGAGGCTGTAGCCTTGCCTGGGGCTGAAGCGGAGCGCTTGTATTGAATTAGGGAGAGACTATGGTTTCGCGTGGAGTTTTTTATTTTGTCACCGCCGCCTTGTTTTTGGTGGGGCTGTGCCTGATTGCCTATCAGCATATCAACTTTGAGGTGCCCTTCATACCCGGACAGGAGCGTCAGCTGTGGACCGTGGAGGCCAAAATAGAATTTGATGCTCAGTTAAACGAGCCGGTGACGGTAGCCTTCGCCCTGCCGGCCGTGCAGCCGGGCTACTCCCAGGTCAAACAGAGTACCTCCAGCTTAGGCTACGGCGTCAACTACGTGGACCGCCTAGGTGCCAAATACGTGGAATGGACCCGGCGCAGCGCCAGCGGCGCCCAGCTGCTCTTTTACCGCAGCGAATTTCTAGCCGATCCGGAATTCAACGGCTCATCCATGAAAGTCCCGCCCTTAAGGCAGAGCGTGGAGCCTGAGCCCTACGCTACGGCCATACGCGAGATAGCGGAGGATGGCTACTCCCACAGCGCCGATCCCTTCTCGCTTACCGTGCAGGTGATAAGAGCTCTGACCGTGGAAAACGAGAGCAACTCCCTGCTCAAGGCGCAGTACCGTCCCACCGAGCTGGTGGTGAAGATCCTGGAGTCCGCCGGGGTTCAGGCCCGGGAGGTGGGAGTGCTCACCTTGGAGGACGGGCGGCGCAACCGCTCGCTCACCGAGCGGGTGGCGGTGTTCAGCGGCAGCAAATATCAGATTTTCGACCCCTTAAGCGGGGTCTCGGGCATGCGCAGCAATGAGCTCATCTGGACAGACAGCGGGGCCTCGGTACTGGACGTGGCCGGTGGCAGGAATGCCCGCGTGAGCTTCTCCATGCTCAAAAACGGGGTACCGTCGACTCAGGCCGGGAACCTGCGTGCCGAGATCAACCGCGCCGCAGGCGCCGAGCTGCTCTCCTTTTCCATCAACTCCCTGCCCATCGAAGAGCAGTCCCTGTTCAAGAACATCCTGCTCCTGCCCGTGGGTGTGCTCATCGTGGTCTTTCTGCGCATCATCGTGGGGATCAAGACCTCGGGCACCTTCATGCCGGTACTCATCGCCATGGCCTTCTTACAGACCTCGCTTACGGTCGGTCTCATCGGTTTCGTGGCCATCGTGGGTGCGGGGCTGGTGGTCAGATCCTGGCTGTCACATTTAAACCTGCTGCTGGTAGCCCGCATCTCGGCGGTGATCATCGTGGTGATCTGCATCATCGGCTCAGTGTCACTCTTCACTTACAAGGCCGGGCTTACGGAGGGTCTTAAGGTCACCTTCTTTCCCATGATCATTCTCTCCTGGACCATTGAGCGTATGTCCATTCTCTGGGAGGAAGAGGGTTACAAGGAAGTGTTCAAACAGGGCGGAGGCTCGCTGTTCGTGGCTTTATGCGCCTATCTGGCCATGGACAGTGCCTTCATTCAGAACCTCACCTTCAACTTCCTGGGGCTGCAGCTGGTGCTGCTGTCGCTGGTACTGGTGATGGGCAACTACACCGGGTTCCGCCTCTCCGAGCTCAAACGCTTCAAGCCCCTGGCCGCGCAGATTAAAAGCTATCGCAACGGCGATGAGAAGGAAAGTGAGCACCACAGGCTCAAACGTGAACTGCGCGAGCTCAAAGCCGATCCGCACAACACGTTGCACCGCTGGCTGCACAAGGCTCCGTATGACGGCAGCGCCAGGGCAGATACCAACACCGCGCAGGAGCCGCCGGCTGATCCCGCCGCCCCCTCCCCTGCTGCCGATGCTGAAGCAAAAAATTCCGCGAGCAAGGAGCACTGAGATGAAACTGCTTGACTCGCTCAAAGAGCAGACATCACAGGCTGTTTCCAGACTGCGCGGACAAATCGCGGGACGCTATGCCAGTCCGCTTGACATGACGCAGTACGGCATCATGGGCATGAACCAGCGCAACGTGAACTACATTGGACGCTACAACCGCCGCGACCTCTTCCCCTTAGTGGACAACAAACTGCTCACCAAAAAGATTGCCGCACAGCATCAGGTCAAAAGTCCCACTCTGATAGGCTCACTGCAAAATCAGCATGAAGTGGCCGGTATCTCGGAGCTGATCGGCGCTCATACCGAGTTCTGCGTCAAACCTGCTCACGGTTCAGGGGGCAAGGGGATCCTGGTCATCAAAGGACGCGACATAGCCAGCGGCAACTTCATCAAATCCTCCGGGGCCACCATCACACTGCATGATCTGGAGCGCCACGTCACCAATACTCTGGCAGGACTCTTTTCCTTAGGCGGCCGCCCCGATTTCGTACTCATCGAAGAGCTCATTCACTTTGACAACGTGTTCTCAGGTTACAGCTATGACGGCGTGCCCGATACCCGGGTCATCGTCTTTCAGGGCTTTCCGGTGATGTGCATGATGAGACTTTCCACCGCCGCCTCCGACGGCAAGGCCAACCTCCACCAGGGCGCGGTGGGCGTGGGGATCTGTCTGCGTACGGGCCGCGCGGTTCGGGCCGTGCAGTACAACCTGCCCATACACTACCATCCTGACACCGACAAGGATCTGTTAAGTCTCAGAGTGCCGCATTGGCAGGAAGTGTTGGAACTGGCCTCCTCGTGTTATGACATGTCAGGCCTGGGCTATATCGGCACTGATATCGTGCTCGACCGCGACAAGGGACCGATGCTCTTAGAGCTCAATGCCCGGCCGGGACTGGCCATTCAGATCTGCAACAACGCCGGTCTGTTGCCCAGGTTGCGCCTCATCGAGGGGCTGTTCAAAAAACACCGTCTCACGGTGACGCAGCGGGTTGAGTTTGCCAAGGAACACTTCGGGGTCTACGAGGCCTGAGTTGGGATACTCAGGTAGGAGCGATCTACCCTGCGGTCAGGTCAGAAGGGAATGTCCTCATCGTCGTGGCGATAACCGCAGCAGCCTCTGAGCAGTTCGGACTCCTCGAAGGTGAGCAGCCGCCACTGTCCGCTCTCTAAGGCCGGATCGAGACTGAGGGGACCGAAACTTATGCGCCTGAGAGCCGTCACCTCGTTGTCCACGCACTCAAACATTCTCTTGACCTCATGATAGCGTCCTTCGGTCAGGGTCACCTCAACCTCATGGCCGCCTCTGAGTTCAAGCCTGGCGCTGTGATAGCGTTTTTTCTCCCCGGCGTGCCATAAGCCTTTGGCAAAAGCCGTCACATAGCTGCTCTGGGGCGGATCGCGCAACAGTGCCCGGTAGGTCTTGGGCACGGCGTATTTTGGTGAGCATAACCTATGATTGAGTTCCCCGTCGTCGGTAAGCAGCAACAATCCCTCGGTATCCAGATCTAGGCGGCCCACACAGTGCACTTCATCTAAGCGCGGCAGATCAAGCAGGGAGAGCACCACCGGACTGTGGCGGTCTGAGTCTGCGCAGATATAGCCCTGAGGCTTGTTGAGCATGACAATCCGCGGGGCAAAAGCGGCGGCGATATCGTGAGGCCACTCCTGAAAGTACAGATCCCCGCTCAGCGCAATGCGCTCCTGGGGGTCGCGCTTATCCACGCCGTTTACCGCCACCTCACCTTGTTTAATCAGCGCGGTGGCCGCGCTGCGGCTGCAGCCCAAGACCCGGGATACTACCTTGTCCAGGCGCTCGGTACGTTCTTTTTTAGCTGCCATAACGCCTCAGGATGATGGTGGCGTTGGTACCGCCAAAACCAAAGCTGTTGGACAGTACGGTGTCAAGTTTGGCCTTACGCGCCTGATTGGCCACGATGTCGAAGCCCTGCGCGCCCTCATCCAAAGTATCTATATTGATGGAAGGGGCCATAAAGCCGTGCTCCAGCATCAGCAGGCAGAAAATAGCCTCGTTAACCCCGGCCGCGCCCAAGGCATGACCGGTCATGGACTTGGTGGAGGACAAAGGCGGCGCCTTGTCCCCGAAGACCTCACGGATTGCCTCCAGCTCCTTTAGATCGCCTAGGTGGGTGGAGGTGCCGTGAGTATTGATGTAATCGATGGGATAAGGGCACTGCTGCAGGGCCTGACGCATGCAGCGCACCGCGCCCTCCCCTGAGGGGGCAACCATGTCTTGACCGTCGGAGCTGGCGCCGAAAGACACAACCTCGGCGAGGATCTTCGCCCCGCGCGCTTTGGCATGCTCCTCACTCTCCAGCACCAGCACGCCGCCGCCGGCGCCCATCACAAAGCCGTCGCGGTCGGCATCATAGGGTCGGGAAGCCTTTGCGGGCGTGTCGTTGTAGGCTTTGGAGAGCGCCCCCATGCCGTCGAAGAGGCAGGCGATGGACCAGTCGGCCATCTCACCGCCGCCGGCGAACATCACCTCACAGCGGCCTAGAGCAATCTGATCGCAGGCGGCCTCGATGCAGTGCACCGAGGTCGAGCAGGCCGAACTCACCGAATAGGATACACCCTTGATTTTAAAGGAAGTGGAAAGAGTTGCCGAAACAGTGGAACTCATGGCCTTGGGCACGGCGTAGGGACCTACCCTCTTGATGCCTTTCTGGCGCAGATTATCGGCGGCCTCAACAATGGCCTTGGTGTCACCGCCGCCGGAGCCGACGATGATGCCGGTACGCTCACCACTTACCTCGCTCTCCTCCAAGCCTGAACGGGCGATGGCCTCTTTCATGGCCACATAGGTATATCCGGCGGCCTCGCCCATAAAGCGCAGATCACGGCGGTCTATATGCTCGGTCAGGTTTATGTCCACCAGCCCGGCTACCTGAGAGCGCATGCCCAGTTCGGCATACGCAGGGCACGCTTTGATGCCGGAGCGACCCTCCTGCAGTGACTTGAGTACAGCATCAGCACCCACGCCGATGCTGGATACCACTCCATAACCTGTAATCACCACTTTTTGCAGCGCCATCACTATCTCCCCCGCACACGGTCAGCCTGTCTGCACAATATAAAGAAGAGGCTTACTCAGGTTAATTTACCGCAAAACATGCTCTGGATACAGTGGCAGAGCATGGGAACATCTGCAATTTGAGAGATCGGTTAGATATCTTTTAAATCAAACAGTTATTTTTTATGCGCTATCGGTCACAAAACTTAATACAGCGCGGCGGATAGTGCTATAATTAGCGCGTTTTCAATCTCGCCGGCCTTCCGGCCGGCCGGGACCTGGTTTTGAATTCGATTTTGTCCGCTAAAAGAGAAGAATGGCAAAAGAAGAAAGTATTGAAATGCAGGGCGTGGTGCTGGAGACCTTACCCAACACCATGTTCAAGGTGCAGTTGGAAAACGGTCACGTCGTGATGGCCCACATCTCCGGCAAGATGCGCAAGAACTACATCCGCATCCTGACCGGTGACAAAGTAACCGTTCAGATCACTCCCTACGACCTGACCAAAGGCCGCATCACCTTCCGCGCCCGCTAAGCGGCGGCACTGCCCAAGCCACTTCAGATATCCGCGATCGGGACAGCCGTACGCTGCCCCGGTTTTGGTGTGTCCGGGGCGGCGCCGGCGGCATCAGGCCCGCTCAATCTCCCGGCACAGCAAGGCGCCGAACTCCTGAGTGCTCAGTTCCACCGCATTTTGCATCTGCGCGGCAAAATCGGCGGTCACCTGTCCTGAGGCAATGGCATTTTCCATACCCCTGACAATCAGATCGGCACTCTCCTCCCAGCCCAAGTGCCTTAACATGAGCTCGGCCGACAGAATAATGGACCCAGGGTTGGCCTTGCCGGTACCGGCGATGGTCGGAGCGGTACCGTGGGTGGCCTCGAAGATGGCACACTCGGCGCCGATGTTGGCCCCCGGGGCGATACCGATGCCGCCTACCTGCGCGGCCAGGGCATCGGAGATGTAGTCACCGTTGAGGTTCATGGCCGCCACCACATCGTAGTCCTGAGGATAAAGCAGGATATTCTGCAAGAAGGCGTCGGCAATGCAGTCCTTGATGACAATCTCCCCGCCGTGCTTGGGATTTTCCAAACTTACCCTGCCGTCTTTGCTGACCGCGCCATATTCGCGCGCGGCCAGTTCATAGCCCCACTGCTTGAAGGCACCTTCGGTGAACTTCATGATATTGCCCTTGTGCACAATGGTCACCGAACGGCGCCGGTGCTCAATGGCATAGTCGATGGCAGCCCGGATCAGCCGCTCGCTGCCCTCCCGGCTCATGGGCTTGACACCGATGCCGCAGTGCTCACTAAAACGCAGTTTTTTCACTCCCAGCTCGTTCTGCAGAAAAGCGATGAGCTTTTGCGCCTGCTCGGAGTCGGCCGGCCACTCGATGCCGGCGTAGATATCCTCGGCGTTTTCGCGGAAGATCACCGTATCGGTAAGCTCGGGGTGCTTCACCGGGCTGGGCACACCCTTGAAATAGCGTACCGGCCTCAAACAAATGTAAAGATCGAGAGTCTGTCGCAGTGTCACGTTCAAAGAGCGGATGCCTCCGCCTACCGGGGTGGTAAGAGGACCTTTGATGGCCACATGGTAGCGGCGGATGAAATCGATGGTCTCATCGGGCAGCCACATGTTCTCCCCGTAAACCTCCACACTGCGGCCGCCGGCGTAGATCTCCAGCCATTTGAGATCGCGTTTGCCACCGTAAGCCTTACGCACGGCGGCGTCGACCACCTGCTGCATCACCGGGGTGATGTCCGCGCCGATACCGTCACCGCGGATAAAGGGAATAATGGGATGATCAGGGACTATGAGTCTGCCCCCGGCGTCAAGTTCTATGCTCTCGCCGCCCTCAGGCAGCGTCACCTTGCTGACAAACGACATGTAAGCCCTCCTGGACATGAAAATTCAGATGGGCTAAGTATAGACAGCAAGCGGGGGTACAGACAACAAAAAAGCCACAAAATGTGGCCTTCTGCTTAATATCTCGTAGTTATTACAATGAGATGGACTGGTGCGCGCTAGTGGACTCGAACCACCGACCCCTACCGTGTGAAGGTAATGCTCTAACCAACTGAGCTAAGCGCGCCCTCAAAGTGTGCCCATTCTACAGCATCACAACCAAAAAGTACAGCCAGACAACTTTCAGCCTGTCCGCGTTGTTGAGGTCATCTGCAGAATCAAGCGCTGCCATACTATGCCTGTTTGGTATCCTTGTCAACTGCAATCACCAAAAATATCGCAGTTCAAAATTGCTGTGAGGAAATCTTATTTCGGCCCCGGCGGCCGAACTCGTGGCCTCAGTGACCGCAATGACTGTGGTGGCAGCAAAACCAACTGCTCAGGCCGACATGCCTATTTTTGGCTGCGGCGGCGACCTGCATCAAGGTTTAACCCCAAGGCAGCGGTTATAATCATCACAGGCACAACGAGGTTAGCTCTACTATGAAATATTTCTCCTTGTTCTTTATGGCGTTTTTTATCATCGAGCTGATGGTGATCATTGAAGTGGGCTCTCGGATCGGTGCCCTGAGCACACTGTTGCTGCTGCTCATTTCCGCTTCGGCAGGCTGCCTCATGGTCCGCAGCCGCTTCCGGCAGATCTTTCAAAGTGCCGCATCCTTAAACGTCAACAATCTCAGCCTGCTGTGGCTGCCCCTCTCGGGCTTCTTGTTCCTGTTCCCGGGCTTTATCTCCGATCTTATGGCCTTTGCCCTCCTGGTACCCCAGGTGCAGGAGTTCATCAAGAAAAAGGTTGCCCCCCATCTGCAGCCGGCCAACTCCCCGGAATTTGACGAGGCACAGAACATCAATCCTGGCAGAGGCGGCGGGCGCATCATCGAGGGTACCTTTGAGGTCATAGAAGAGCCCGACTCCGAGAACAGCTCCGATAAGAAGAGCTAGCGCACAGGCGGATGCTGTGGCACCCAGATAATATGGTGCCGCAAACGCCGGTATCTTTCCGGCGCCCCCAAGGTAAGCAGGCGTGTGTGTGATAAAATCAAGGCTCTTGTTTAGCACCGCTTTAGGCGGTGAAATCCCGGGGATCAGCCACATGTCTACCAGATTCAAACCTTTTGCCACCGTAGCCGTCATCATTGAGCATGAGGGCCGCTTTCTGATGGTCGAAGAGCCGCAGGAGGATCAGGACAACCGTCTGGTCTTCGGCATGCCTTCCGGGCACATCGACGCCAATGAAGGCATCGTCCAGGCGGCCCTGCGCGAGGGTAAGGAGGAGGCCGGGTTTGAGATTGAACTCACCTCTTTCATCGGCATCTACGATTACGTCAAGGATTACGAGACCATCTACCGCTTCTGTTTTGCCGCGCGCCCACTGTCCCTGCCGGAAAAGCTGCAGGCGCAGGATCCCGACGGTGAGATCCTGGCGGTGCGCTGGTACAGCAAAGAGGAGATCTACGCCGGCCGCGAGAACTGGCGCACCCGTCTGGTAGGACTGTGCATGGACGACTATCTCAAGGGGGTACGCTATCCCCTGGAACTGGTGCGTTATCTGCGCAGCTAAAGGAGCGTCAGCTTGGACAGCGCCATTCCCTATTCCGACCTCAAAGGCGCCCATGTGGTGCTGGGACTCTCCGGAGGAGTGGACTCCTCCTTAAGCGCCGCCCTGCTCAAAGAGCAGGGTCTTAATGTTACGGCCTTGTTCATGAAAAACTGGGAGGAGGATGACACCGACTCCTACTGTGCCGCCGCGGCCGACCGCGAGGACGCGCAGGCAGTCTGCGACGCTCTGGACATCGAACTTAAGACCATAAATTTTGCCGCCGAATACTGGGAGCGGGTCTTTGAGATTTTCCTGAGTGAATACCGCCAGGGGCGCACTCCCAACCCCGACATACTCTGCAACCGCGAGATCAAGTTCAAGGCATTTTTAGACTACGCCTGCGAGGATCTCAAGGCCGATTACATCGCCACCGGACACTACTGCCGGCGCAGTTTCGGCTCAGCTGAGGTCAGCCTGCTGCGCGGCAGCGATCCCAACAAAGATCAAAGCTATTTTCTGCATTACATCGACCGCCGGGTACTGCCGCGCACGCTCTTTCCAGTGGGGCATCTGCTCAAAGCCCAGGTACGGGAAATGGCCTCCTCGCGCCACCTCAGGACCGCCGCCAAAAAAGACAGCACCGGGATCTGCTTTATCGGCGAAAAGCGCTTTCGCTCCTTCTTAAAACAGTATTTGCCCGCACAGCCCGGCCCCATCTTGAGTCCCACAGGTCAGATTTTGGGGGAACACGAGGGGCTGATGTACTCCACCATCGGTCAGCGCAAGGGCCTCAATATCGGCGGTACCAAAGAGGGCAACGGTGAGCCCTGGTATGTGGCAGCCAAGGATTTTGAGCGCAACGCACTCATCGTGGTGCAGGGCCATGACCATCCCCTGCTGCTCTCGGCGGGGCTCATGGCATCCCGAGAGAGCTGGCTTGTCGAGCCCCCCGCCCTGCCTCTGCGCGCCACCTGCAAGGTGCGCTACCGCCAGCCTGATGTGGCGTGCCTCATAGAACGCGCCGGTGACAGGCTCAAAGTAAGTTTTGAGCGGCCGGTAAACGGTGTGGCTCCCGGGCAGTCCGTGGTATTTTATGAGCAGGAAGTATGCCTGGGCGGTGCGATCATAGAACAGGCCCTAAGTCCGGCCACGGCTCCGGCAGCCTGACAGCTACCCATAGGTGAGGTAAGACGTGAACGATCAAAATAAATCCCCCATCAAGAACGAGGCCATAGCTCTGGCGGCGGCCACACAGAGCTGTCAGCAGATAGCCCGCATCGCCAATACCGGTTACTGCGACGAGCATGCTGCGGCGGTGGTGATCAAGGCCCTGCTGGTAACCGATCCCAAGACCGTTGAGGATATCTACGCCCCCTCCGATCTCGCCTCGGGCTTTCGTATGCTCTCCGACTCGCTGAGCAATGTTCCCGAGGGACGCAGTGCCCAGACCATCGAAGTGGCACGCATGCTCTTTAAGGTGATCTCGCTGGAGCAGACCATCGAACATAATTCCCAGCTGTTCAATAAACTGGGCTCTGACATCGATGAACTTAAACTTAAGGTTCTGCGCGAGACTCCCGACTATCTGAGTTCAGGTGATGACGTGATCCTGCGTGAGGATTATCTCAGGGAATATGCCGCACTCTATCAGTCTTTGGTCAGCCGCAATTTTGCCAAACTCATCATCTACGGCAGCGAGCTGTACTTGGGCAACCCCTCCAATCAAAACCGCATCCGCGCCCTGCTTTTGGCGGCCATCCGCGCAGCGGTGCTGTGGCGGCAGTGCGGAGGACGCCGCCGATACCTTATTTTCAGACGCAACGCCCTCGCACAGTACGCCCGTAGCCAGATACTCAGCAATTATGCTTAAGGAGCCAATCATGGAACTCTCCTCCCTCACTGCCATCTCTCCTTTGGATGGCCGCTATGCCGGCAAAACTGCCGAGCTTCGTCCCATTTTCTCCGAGTACGGTCTCATGCGCTTTCGCGTCGAGGTTGAACTGACCTGGCTCAAGCACTTAGCCGCCTGCCCGCAGATTAAAGAAGTGCCGGCACTCTCAGCTCAGGCTCTGGCCTTTATCGACTCTCTCATCCAAAACTTCTCCGAGGAAGACGCCCGGGACATCAAGCGCCGCGAGGCGGTGACCAATCATGACGTCAAGGCGGTGGAATACTTCTTAAAGGACAAAACAGCTGCGCAACCCGAGTTGGCCGCGGTACGCGAGTTCATTCATTTTGCCTGCACCTCCGAGGACATCAACAACAACTCCCACGCCCTCATGCTCAAGCACGGGCGTGATGAGGTGCTGCTGCCTACGGCAGAGCAGATCATAGACAAGATAACAGAGCTGGCCCACCGCTATGCCGCGCTGCCGCTGCTGGCCCGCACTCACGGTCAGCCGGCCTCTCCCACCACCTTAGGCAAGGAGATGGCCAATGTGGTGTGCCGTTTGCGCCGTCAGTTGGAGCAAATAAAAAATTCTCCCATCTTAGGCAAGATGAACGGAGCGGTTGGCAATTACAATGCCCATCGCGCCGCCTACCCCGAGGTTGACTGGCCCGCCTTCGCCAGACGTTTTGAGGAGGATCTGGGACTGACCTTCAACCCCTATACCACCCAGATTGAGCCGCATGATTACATCGCCGAACTCTTTGGCGCTCTGGTGCGCTTCAACACCATCGTGATGGATTTTGACCGCGACATCTGGGGATATATCTCCTACGGTACCTTCACGCAGAAGACCGTAAAAGGCGAGATCGGCTCCTCCACCATGCCGCACAAGGTCAATCCCATTGACTTTGAGAACTCCGAGGGCAACCTGGGGGTGGCCAATGCCCTCTTCAATCATCTCTCCGGCAAATTGCCCATCTCCCGCTTCCAGCGGGATCTCACCGATTCCACCGTGCTGCGCAATCTGGGTGTGGCCATGGGATACTCTCTTTTGGCCTGGAAATCGACCTTAAAGGGACTGAGCAAACTGGAAGCCAATCCCGTGCACATCGAGCAGGAATTAGACCAGAACTGGGAGGTACTCGCCGAGCCCTATCAGACTGTGATGCGCCGCTATGGGATCGCCAATCCTTACGAAAAACTCAAGGAGCTCACCCGCGGCCGCCGGGTCACCCGCGAGATCATGCTGCAGTTCCTAGATACCCTGGAGATCCCGCAGGAAGCCAAAGACGCGCTGGCCAAACTCACCCCCGCCACCTATACCGGGCTGGCTGACGCGCTGGCCGAGCAGATCTAGCCGCGTCAAAACAGCTCCATACACAACGGGCGTCCCTGTGGGGACGCCCGTTGTACGTAATGAGCCATAATGAGCCAGGCAGCTCTAAGAGGTCTTGATGCGGCCTACCTGCGCCATCAGACGCTTCATCATCTCTGCCGAGGTATTGAGCTCGGACTTGGCCGAATCCACCTGGGAGGCAAAGCCCTCGGCCACTGCCGTGATCCCCTGCATGTTGGAGGAGATCTCCGCCGTGGCGGAGGTCTGCTGTTCGGCGGCGGTGGCGATCTGGGAGATCTGCGCGTTGACCGATTCCACCCGTTCGATGATGCTGTGCAGCAGATCCTTGATGACGTTGGACTTATTGGCCAGCTCATCCATCTCCTTGGTGGAGATGGCCATGGAGGCGTTGGCGGCATCGGCATCGCCCTGCACCGCCGCTACCATGGAGGTGATCTCCTGAGTAGACTTGGCCGTGCGCGAGGCCAGCGCACGCACCTCATCGGCCACCACGGCGAAGCCCTTGCCGGCCTCACCGGCGCGAGCCGCCTCAATGGCGGCGTTAAGCGCCAGCAGATTGGTCTGGGAGGCGATGTCTTCAATGGTCTGCACGATGGAGCCGATCTTCTGAGCCTGTTCCACCAGACGGTTGATAAGATCAGCGTTCTCCCGCGAGCGCTTGACCTGGTTTTGAATGTCGTTGATGGTCTCCTCCACCTTCTCCACGCCCTCGTGAGTTACGTTGCGCGACTCATCGGCGGTCATGGCGGCGTTCTGACAGTTCTTGGCGATATCGGTGGTGGTGGACACCATCTCATCGGAGGCGGCCGCCACCGTCAGGGAGCGGCTCTGCGTGTCCTTGGCACTGCTGTCGATATCGGAGGTGATCTCATTGATGGCCTTGAAGTTGATGTCCACCTGCCCCGTGGTCTCCTTAATGGTATGGGCCAGACTCTGCCATTCCTTGCGCATGGCCTCCAAGGACTTCAACAGCTCCCCGAATTCATCATAACGATCGATAGTCACGGTTTTGGTCAGATCGCCTTGAGAGATAACCTCGGCCACGTGTACGGCGCGGCTTAAGGCGGTTTTGAAACTGGTGGAGAGCAGATAGGCAATGCTCACCGAGAGTACCAGTGCCACCAACGTGACAACGGATACCACGATCAGCGGCATGTTGCTGTCCAGTTCGGCCAGATGGTTGTTGATACCGCCTAAGACATCATCATTGAGTTTCTGGAGTGAGGCATTGATCTGCAGGTATAAAGGCTGGACTTCCTGCACATATTTGCCGCGGGCGACCATCTGGCGGTTCTTCTGCATCTGATCGAGGATGTTTTCCTGATAGGTCTGCACGAACTGCTGGCACAGCCCCTTGATCTCGCCGATCAGCTTGGGATCAATGCTCTCATCGATGGAGTTGAAACGCTCCTTGGCCTGAGCGAAATCTTCCTCCACCAGTCTTATGTTCTCCTCCGTAAACCCCGTTTTGTCGTTGACAAAGGAGAAGATCTTGGCGTTGACGTCATCGATGCGTTCTTTGACATGTTTTAAGGGCTCATACTCCTGCGCCATGGAGTGATTGGCGTAGGTTACCACCCGTTTGATGCTGGTGATATTGATTACGGCCACGACAGCGATGATACAGGTGAAGGCCACAATCACGGCGTAAGACAAGACCAACTTGGCTCTTACGCTCATCTTGCTCAGGCTGTTCATTCTTTTTATTCTCCCATGTTTGGTGTAGGCTCTGGGGCGCTTTGGCGGTAACGCTCGGGCACAACATCAGCCTAAGCTTAGTGGGAATAAACCGCCCTTGCCGCGATCGGCTCGATACTTTTGACTTTTCGCGGCAGGCAAAACCGCTAAAAATGCGCGATTTTTCGCCCTTGTGGCGCAAAAGAGACAGCCGGCAGCTCAAAACGACCCCCGAAGCGGCACCGCTTAAGGCAGCATTTGGTGTTTTTTGTGAGCCGCATGGCACGCCCCGGCAACGGAGAGTGTTAATTTAAGGGTGTTTTCTCTGCCTCAGGCAGTTTCTTTTCTCTCATCCATCCCAATCTGTACCAGGTAACTTCTATGGAATACTTTACTCTCTCCAACGGTCTTAAGATGCCCAAACTAGGCTACGGGGTCTATCAGGTGGATCCGGCCGAGGCGCAGCGCTGCGTCAGCGAAGCCATCGCGGCAGGCTATCGCCACATCGATACCGCCCAGGCCTATCGCAACGAAGAAGGGGTGGGTGCGGCGGTGTCCCAGAGCGGCGTGCCGCGCGAAGAATTCTTCCTCACCACCAAGGTGTGGATCTCCAACGCCGGTGAGGAGGCCGCCGCGCGCTCCATTGACGAATCGCTCAAAAAACTGCGCACGGACTATATAGACCTGCTGCTCATTCATCAGCCCTTCGGCGACTACTACGGCACTTACCGGGCCATGGAACAGGCCTACGCGCAGGGCCAGGTAAAGGCCGTCGGCGTGAGCAATTTCTTTGCCGACCGTCTGGTGGATCTGTGTTTGCACTGCAAGATCCCGCCCATGGTCAATCAGATGGAAACTCACGTGTTCTATCAGCAAAAGCAAACCAGGATCTGGATGGACAAGTACAAGGTTCTGCACGAGTCCTGGGGCCCCTTTGCCGAAGGCCGCAACAATTTCTTCAGCCACCCGGAGCTGACCAGAATAGCCAGCAAATACGGCAAGAGCGTGGCGCAGCTGGCGCTGCGCTTCCTAATCGAAAAGGGCGTGGCGGTGATCCCCAAGTCCACCCATAAGGAGCGCATGGCCGAGAATTTCGCCATCTTCGACTTCAAACTGGAGGAAGAGGATCTCAAGGCGCTCACCGCTCTGGATGCCAATAAGAGCAGTTTCCTCGATCACTATGCCCCGGAGACGGCAGAAATGCTCTCGGGGTGGAAAATTTAAACCTCTTTAAACCTCTTCATGGCGCCTGGTCCGGCACAGGCTGGTTTGGAGGCGCTCATACCTTGAGAGTCAGGCCCCATTACGGGGCCTGTACAGGTTTCTTAAGGACGGGCACTCAGATAAAGAGATTGCTGCCGGCGTGTCCGGAGCGCTCCATATAGGTCGCCACGCCGCCGGTGCTCACGCCGTCGATGAGCTCTTCACGTTTGATGCCCATAAGCTCCATGCTCATCTGACAGGCGATGAACTCAGCGCCGCCCGCTCTGGCCTGAGCCATGAGCTCAGAGAGTGAAGGCACACCCTTTTGCCGCATCAGCTGTTTCATCATACTGCCGCCGAGGCCGCCGAAACTCAATCGCGAGAGTCTGAGCTTATCTGCGCCGCGCGGCAGCAGCGCCTGGAACAGACGCGTCATACCGCCGTTGCCGAGGCCGCTGCCCTGCTCTTTCTTGAGCACGTTCAGTCCCCAGAAGGTAAAGAACATGGTGACCTTACGACCGGCGGCCAGAGCACCGTTGGCCAGCACGAAAGCTGCCAGTACCTTGTCAAGATCGTCGCTGAACACGATGATGGTCTGGGCCTGAGCGACCGGCGTGCCTGCTGCGGCTTCATGGATAGCAGCACGTTTTCGCACCTGCACCGTGACCACGCCGTTTTGCTCCTGCACCCCCATAAACTCCTGACCTGTGCTCTTGCACCACGCCTGCGCGTCAGTGGGGAAACTGGGATCGGTGGCCTTAATGAGCACACTCTGACCTTCTTTTAGCCTGTCTATGGCCTCCTTGAGCTTCATGATGGGGCCCGGGCACTGCAAAGAGCAGGCATCCACCGTCAGCACCTGCCCGCTCTCTGCGGCCAGATCCTTACGCTGGATACGCTGTTGCTGTCCGCTCACCCCGCCGCGCGGCTCAATGAGCGGAGGTTGCAGATAATCCAGGTACAGTCGGTAGATTTTATATCCACCGCTTAAGTTGTAGACCTCGCTAAAACCGCGGCCTTTTAAGATGCGCGTCGCTACATAGCCGCGCTGTCCCACCGCGCAGTACACCACGATTTTGTGTCCCTTGGGTACCTCACCCAAGCGCTCTCGCAGATCATCTACGGGAATATTCACGGCCCCCGCGATGGCCCCGGCGGCGAATTCCTCTTTGGTTCTGACATCGATAAGTACCGCTCCCGAGCCGATAAAGGAGTCAAGATCGCGGCAATCGAGCGGTTCCATGAGAGCCGAGCGCACATTCTGCGCGACATAACCGGCGATGGCCAGGGGATCTTTGGCCGAGGAGAATGGCGGCGCGTAGCACTGCTCCAAGGCCGTCAAATCATGAATGGTGCCGCCATGTTTGATGATGAGGGCAGCCTCGTCCACGCGTTTGTCCACCCCGTCATTGCCCACACACTGCACACCGTAGAGCCTGCCGCTCTCCCGGTCGAAGTTGAGTTTGGTGATAAGCGGCATGGCTCCCGGATAGTAGGAGGCATGCGAGGGCGAGACGGTCACCGTGCTTACGAAGTGCTTAAGTCCGGCTTCCTTGAGCTGCCGCTCGGACAGACCGGTCATGGCCGCTTTAAGGGCGAAGACCTTGACGATGGAAGTGCCCACGGCACCCTCATAATCCCAGCGCATGTTGCACATGTGATCAGCCGCCAGACTCGCCTGCCGATTGGCAGGACCGGCCAGAGGTACCCCGCCGGGCAGCCTGGTCAGCGGATTTATAAGCTCTATGGCATCGCCTACGGCATAGACTCCCGGTACACTGGTCTCCAGATTGGAGGAAACCACAATACCGCGCCTGCCTATTTTAAGCCCGCCTAGTCGGGCCAGCTCCAGGTTCGGCGCCCCGCCGGTGGCCACGATGAGCAGGCCGCAGCCCACGACCGAGCCGTCGGTGAGGGTGACCAAAAGATCCTCCCCTGCCTTAGTGATGGCTTTGACGCCGGTATTCAAGCGCAGGGCCACGTCATGATTTAAGAGCTCACGGTGCAGGGCGCAGGCTACCAAAGGATCCGCAGGCGGCATTACCTGCGGGGCAAACTCCACCAAGGTCACGGCCAGTCCTTTGACCCGCAGGTTTTCGGCTGCCTCCAGACCGATAAAGCCCCCTCCGGCCACCACCGCGGAGGCTATGCCGTGCTGTTCGATGTACTCCCTGATCTTAAGGGCATCGTCGACGCTGCGCAAAGTAAACACCCCCGGCAGGTCCACGCCCGGCCACTTGGGCCTCACTCCGCTGGAACCGGGGGATAGGAGCAACTTGTCGTAGCTCTCCTCGTAAGTCCGACCGTCCCTGGTTTTGACCGTGACCACCTTGCGGGCCGTATCCAGCCCCACCGCCTCATGGCCGGTGCGTACCTCAAGATTAAAGCGCCGCGCAAAGTCCGCGGGAGTCTGCACCAGGAGTTTGTCGGGCGTGGCGATCACCCCGCTTAGGTAATAGGGCAGTCCGCAGCTGGCATAGGAAATGTAAGGGCCCTTTTCCAGCATCACGATGCTGCCCTGCTCGTCCAGACGCCGCAGGCGCGCCGCGGCGGTGGCACCGCCGGCCGCACCGCCTACAATCAGATACTTGACAGTCATGCTTAGCCTCCCCGTCCCTGCTGCGCCTTGAGATCTTTGACAGCACTCTGCTCTAAGGCCTCCAGCTCCGCCGGAGATTTGGGCAGAGTATGAGCCTCACTGGCCTTGCTCACGCCAGGCAGCGGTGACTCAGTCTGATCTTCGGCCACCGCCTGCTCCACCAGGCTCTCGCTGTTGGAGTTTAAGGCCGCCGGCAATACATCTGAGGATAACTGCGCATCATCCACCGGGGTCATGACGCAGTTGCCCTCCACCAGTTCCGCCAAAGCGCGCTCCTGCATGCCCACCGCCACAAAGCGGTTGGCCAGATCGCGCAGGGCCTGCAGGAAGGTCAGATACATCTCCGAGGAGTGCATCGACACTCTCTGTTTGCCGATGATGGTAACCAGGCCTATCTGGCAGCGGTCAATGTCACGGTTTAATTTCTTGGTGTGCTTGACCAGGTTCTCCACATTGCGCGCGTCGGGTTTTTCGGCCACCTGGCGCATGTCAAGCTGCAGGCGCTCCAGGCGCTTTAACAGTTCTGTAAGGCTCTGCTTCATCTCACCGCCGAAAATGGTATGACGGTTTGCCACATGGTTGACGGCCTGATCGAGGGAGTAGCGCACCGACTTGGCCGACTCCAGCATATTGGAGTACACCAGATAGAAGAAGAACTTGGCATCCACGGTACCGTGATCCTTGCGGCTGTTGCCGCCTACCTGGTCCAGAGCCAGCGTATAGTAGGCCCCGCGCTGTTCGGTTATCGCCTCCTGGATGTTGGCGGCCTTGATGCGGGCCTTGCGCAACTGAAACTCGTTATCCTCGAAGAAGGCGTCAAAACTGCGCTTCAGGCAGGCTATCTGCTGTTCAAAGTATTCGGGCACCGCATTGGAGACGCTGCTTAAAATCTCCGCGTCGTTCTGGGCCTTCAGGATGGAGGCGGCACGCTCTTTTTTGTTCTTGCGGATAAAGTTGCTGTAGATGACCAGCGTGAAGGCCCCCGGCACCAGAGTGAACAGCGCCGCGCCCTCAAAGGTGCAGATGATGAAGGCGATAAAACAGGAGAGGGTAAAGGCCCCTAAGGCGGTCATAAACCAGCCCGCGATCACCGTGATCACACCGGAGATGCGGTACACCGCGCTCTCGCGATCCCAGGCTCCGTCGGCAAAGGATGAACCCATGGCCACCATGAAGGTCACATAAGTGGTGGACAGAGGAAGTTTCAGGGAAGTGGCAAAGGAAATGAGCGCCGAGGCCACCACCAGATTGACACTGGCTCTGACATAATCAAAGGGCATGGGCGTCTGACCTTTGACCACCTTGGCCTTGCGGTAACGCTGCCCCACGCCGGAGAGCAGCGCCGCAGGCATGGCATGATAGACGGCCCGCGACACCCCCAGTCCCATGCGGGTGATGATACGCCCCATGGTGGAGGCACCGAACTGCTCACGCTCGCCGCCTGAGGAGGAGGACAGATTGACCGTGGTCTGCACCACGCGCCGGGCCTTTTTGGAAGTCCACAGTGTCACACACATCACGCAGCCGGCCAGGAACAGCCAGATGGTGTTGGTGCGCGCCACCTCATTGAGAGCGCTCATCTTAAAGAACGTGGCCGCCTGCTGCGACTCTGCCCAGATCCCGTAACCATCCAAAGCCGCCAGCGGCACGCCCACGAAGTTGACCAGGTCGTTGCCGGCAAAGGAGAAGGCCAGACCGAAAGTGCCCATTAGGATGATGAGCTTGAAAATGTTAAGGCCGGCCAGAGCCATGAGCTGGCCTAAGCAGAAAAAGACGATGAAGATCCCCCACATGATGATCTGCAGATTTTCTTCCAGGTAGGAGAGCATCTGCGGGGTGACGAAGGAGGCGCCGCGGGCGCCTTTGACGAGCAGAAAATAGGCAATGGTGGTGACGCACACACCGGTAAAGAGCCCGCCTACGTACTTTACGGTATGGCGCAGCCTGAAGGTAAAGAACACGCGGCAGACAAACTGCACCATCAGCCCCGAGAGAAAGGCCAGCACCACCGAGAGCAAAATGCCGGTGACGATGGTGGCGGCGCGGTCTATCTTGATGAAATCAAAGAGCTCGCCCATACCCAGGCCCTGGGCGTGGATCTTGTAGATGGAAACCATGGTCGAGGCGCCCAAGAGTTCAAAAATCACCGAGACCGTGGTGGAGGTGGGCAGACCGAAACTGATGAAGGTATTGAGCAGCAGCACATCACTGACCATCACTGCCGCGAAGATGAACATGATCTCCTGGTAGGTGAACATGTCCGGGTGAAACATGCCCTTGCGGGCGATTTCCATCATCCCCGAGGAAAAGGTGGCGCCTAACAGCACTCCCAGGGAGGCGACCAGCATGATGACGGTGAGCGGGGCAATGCGCGTGCCCACGGAGGCGGCCAGGAAATTGGCGGCATCATTGCTGACACCTACGAACAGATCGGCGGTGGACAGCAACAAGAGCATTACCACCAGCACTATAAACAATGACTCAAACATGAAAATTCCTCAAGGTGCCGTGCTCTGTCAGTGAAAGCACGGCACACCGGGGTGATGATGGACGGCACCGGCTTACACCCGTGCCTTGCAGTGAAGCTGCGTTCAGCTCTTGAACAGCCCCTTGAGCAGGCCGGAGGCAACATTGGCCAGAGTGGAACTGCCGTCAGTGCTCTGTTTGTTGTCCCCGCCCTGTGACTGTCCCTGCGATTTGAGGATCGACGCTGCCAGCGAGGCCAGGGAGGCGGCGGTGGAGGCTCCGCCACTCGGCGTGCCCGCGGTATTCTGCCCTTTGGTGGCATTACCCAGCACCATGCCGGCCAACGCGGTCAGGGCGGCAGCCGTATCATTGGAGCCGCTGCTCTGGGCGGTCTGAGCCTGCGGGGCACTCTGGCTCTTGCCGCCTAACAGGGCACCGGCCAGCGAAGCTAAAGTAGAAGCGGTACTTGAGCCGCCCTGCTGAGGCTGCCCCGTGCTCTGCTCGGTCTTACTGCTCTGGCTGGAATTTAAAAGCAGCGTGGCCAGCGAGGCCAGAGCCGAGGCGTTTTCACCCTTGATGCCGAACTGCTTGAGCAAAGACTCGGTGGCACCCTTGCCCAGCAAATCGCCCAAGGGCACCTTGAAGGTGGAGGCCAGGGAATTGAGCTGACCTAGCATGGGCAGTACCTTGGCGTCCTCCCAGGCAGCATAGGTCTGAGGCTGCACCCCGATTTTCTGGGCCACATCCTCCTGGGTAAAGCCCAGCTGCTCGCGAAAGGTTTTGATCTTGCCGGCGAATTCCTTAAGACTGCCGATGAGTTTTAATACGTCTATATCTGGCATGTGCTGCTCCTCAAAGCTGTGCAATTCTTTGTGAAAGAGACCTGAAAAACACCTGTCACCGCCTTGCGGCGGCGCTGCCGGATATTATAAAAAGAAGGGATTTTTAAGGCTGTGATCTCGCACGCAGGGCCTTAGGTGCACAAAGGAGATCAGGTACGATCAAGCATACCTAAAGTAAGCGAGTCAGCCTGTAAGCCGAGTTCTGTGAACGGCAGTCATTCATCTAGACCGGAGGTCACCCGCCGGTTCAAGCAATCAACCCGCCCCCAGATGCGGACCACACCATGCGGGAGCCTATTTGATCTTGCTCCGGGTGGAGTTTACCGTGCCCTTTTTATTACTAAAAAGGCGGTGCGCTCTTACCGCACCCTTTCACCATTGCCGGCGCTTGGCGCTTAGGCTGTCTGCTCTCTGTTGCACTGGTCATGGGCTCACGCCCTCCAGGCGTTACCTGGCACCCTGTCCTGCGGAGCTCGGACTTTCCTCCCCCGCTTTGGCCAAAGTCAAAGCGGCAGCGACTGCCCGGCTGACTCGGGAAGCGATTATAGCATTTTGCCAAACCGCCTGAACTGTTCCAACTTACAGCACCAAAAACAAACAGCGCCCTGCGCCAGGACCTGGCAAGAAAAAAGGCCAAGGTTTTACCTCAGCCTTAGGTGGAGATGGTGCTGCTCCTTGCTTGACTCTAAGCGCTCAGCTCGGCGGTTTTTGACTTCAGATCGCCATCACTTTGGGATCTGCCACACTCCCTGACCAGGGAATCGAACTTGTAATTCTCGTTTAAGCGCCGCTCCCACAGTTGCGAGAGCTCCCAGATGCGCCCCTTGTTAAGGCAGTACTCCTCATCTTCTTCAAAAAAGTAGTTAATGCTCATGCTGTTATCCTCTTTTTTCATGCGCGATTAAATTTTAGCCGTCGCTATTTTAGATCAAAGTGAGGCCCCGGACAAATCACCGTCCCAATAAAGCGTCAGGTTTGAGCCCGCAGTTTATGGAATGATAGCTTGTCTACCCAAGCGGCAACGTTGCCACCACTTCTGACAGATCGGGCACAGGACAGTCCCGTTCCAGCATATCCGAGGTGATTTTGAGGGCCTGCTCCCGCAGTTCGGCAGCGGGAAGATCTTTCATCACCTCAAGTTTAACCAGATCCGCAATGACTGCATTGCCTACCAGGGAGGTGGCGTTTCGTTTAATAAACTCATCCATTTCGCCTGCAGCAGCTGTGGCGAGCAACTCCCGATAGTCCTGCTTATCCTTTATGTTGCGCTGTATAAACCCGGCAATAAACGGGGAATGGGTTAAAGCCGTCAATGAAAGGTTATGGCGCACGTACGCATCCATGAGCTCGGTAAAAAATAAGGAAGGGCTTTTTTTACCGTCATAAGGAGGCTGTCGTCTTATAAAGGAGAGCAGATCATTTTCTCTTTCATCACAGTCATAAGCAAAGTACAACGTCGAAGGAGTGAATCCGGCCGATAAACGTCTGCCCAGCGCTAACACTCTCTGAACGTTGAGAGACAGAACTTCGCTCATGATCTCGAACTTTTCATCGTCAAGCGGATAGAGCTCGCTGTTGTGAAACTCAAAATCAGTCAGAGCAGCGACTCTGTCGCAGATGTCAGACGTGATAAAACGCGAGACACTCTGCCGGAAAGAATAGTCATTGACCGGATTGGGGCAGAACTCAATGAGTTCCTGCGCAGAGGGCAAAGCGTCCTTGATGATGAAATCAGCCCCTAAAGAGCGGCCTTGGTCATAAAGGGGCAGCATTTCCCCAAGCGAGTTATCTTCGTTGTGCAAAAACAACCCGTAATTGAGTTTGTGCCGATCCGTATTCAGGATCACAGCATCAAACACCCTCATCAGGGCGAAGTTATCCACTCCTAATTTCTCGCCTATCTGCACATCGTAGATGCTCTCTGCGTAAATATCCGGCGTATTGTCACCCAAGAGCTCAGGCAAAGCATGCAGCACGGGACAGGCACCCCAATCCTCGGTGCAAAAGCATGGACACACCGAAACCGGAATAGTGCGACCGTCCGGCAAAGGGAAAAGTTCAATGTCATAGGGCACAGCATTAAGCCCCAGCGCCTGAGCGACTTGAGAGGCGAAGTACTCGCCGTGCACCTGATCGATAAAATGCAGTCTTTCCGAGGAAAAATCAGATTTAAGCAGAACCAGCCCCTCACCTCGGTGTCTCCAGCATTTGCCCTGAGCCCCTTCTATTTTGTACTCAGCCGAAATCAGGCGATCCTTGTAGGAATAGGAGGGTCCGGAACGCTCTCCGGTAAGAGCCAGGGTGCCCAAATCATCATTAAATGAGTGGGTAAACAAGTTGATGTCTTTCCAGGTGACTTTATCAGGCTCGCGCCTGATCCAATAGTTGTCGGTAACGCCCAGTAAACGCGTGGCATCGGCAAAACGCATGAAATTCAAGGAAGAGATACCATCTACGGCACTCTCCAACAAAGCACCAAAGCGCCTGCCTTCAAAAGCACAGCGATTTTCCACCCACTGCTGCAGTTTACGGTCAAAAGTTCCCGCCCGGTTGTATGTCAGACCTCGTGGTAACAGACCGGAACAAGACTCATTGAGGAGCGCATCTCCAAGATAGAAACGCAGATATTCACCATGAGAGATCTCGGCAAACAGCTTGAAGGAGCAGAGCTCATAATCACGCAACATCAGCGTGTAGAGGCCTTTGCAAAGTGTAGCCATCCAAATCTTTTACTTCATTAGGGATGATGAAATGATTTAAACACTGTGTACTTATACTTCAGTTTGCCCAAGAGCTATGCTATGAGACTTCTTTAGGGAAAATGAAATCTCTCTTTGAAGGCTTTTTCGTTCATAGGCTTGCCCTCAAAGCAATCTTCATATGAGGCAAAAACCTGAGTATTCTCACTGAAGAACAATTCAGGAAACACTAAATCAGAGGGAATCTTGAACAGATAAAAATCATTACCTTTGAGATAGCATATAAGGTGTAACTCAGTTTCAAGGTGTTCTCTGAGAACCTCTGAGGCAGTCCTGACCACAGCTATACCTGTCTTTAACAGCTAGCATAGCTTAAGGCGCCTTTTTTATCCAGACGTTTGGCATGAAAATCAATGCCAAACGTCTTTTTTTGACCGCAAAGAGTCGTTTTGTGAAATAAGAGGAGGAAGAGAGTATAAAATTAGGTGAAGATATGCCATAATTATTATTCCAATTTTTGCACACTATTCCACGCATAATACCTCTCTGGCCCTGAGATAGGTCAATTTCATCTGTTATTTATCACATTTTTTGGAGAAAGGTCTGGAATTTTGCCCTATTGCGTGTACAATATTCATAGAATATTCCACTCAAAATAGGA
>JAFUGP010000175.1 GCA_017469335.1 Succinivibrio sp.
GAGTGCAGCGTGGAGCACAGCAAGGACTTGCCGAAACGCCGGGGGCGGGAGATGAAGACGGGAGCCCGGGAGGTGAGGAAAGAGCCGATAATACCGGTCTTGTCCACGTAGATGGCATTGCCTCTGCGAATTTCCTCGAAGGAGGTTATGGCATTTGACAGGGGTTGCAGCTGTGTCATTTGAACTCCCGAATATTCATGCTGATCCCGGAGGGTATCAGAGCTCTTTTGAACCTTGTGGTTATTTTATCAGATAGGGTTTGCCGGCCGCTGAATTTGGGGAAAGTCAGCCTCTTGAATCCCGGGACCGGGGCAATTTGTGTCCTTGATCAGGCATCTCTCCTCACCCTTATTTGCGCAGCCCCGTGGAAGATCTCGGAGTGTATTATTAAGCATGCCTATTGTCTTAAGCTGCATCACGTCGATTAGCCACGATATTTTCTGGTTAACCACATTATGCGGCAGTGTGGGCAGGTATTTGCCCAATTACTTTTTTGATGACAATTTTGTCTTGGTACTCTGACTTCGACGGTCGTGCCAACCATCGCTCAAACCTGTTTAAGTGGTGCGCGTACTCATCCATCTGCGCGCTGAATGCTTTTAAAATCAAGCCCAAAGCGTTCTAAATATTTGCGCAGCCTGTCAGAGTCGTTGCTGCTTTTTTTGGTTTTGAGAGTGTGAGGGAACAGCGTACGTCCGGCCGCGGCCAGGCTGGGGGCGCTCTTGATCACGCCGAGGACGTAGTCAAGCTGCGCCAGCTCAAAGGGATCTATCTTCAAGGCCGCCTCCCCAAGCAGGGCGCGGGAGTAGGGGAAATCACCCGACGCTTTTATCCCCGCAGTGGTTTTGGTCTGGTCCCTGACCTCAGAGGCGGATTTATGCCAGAGGGCTTTGAGGCGCGCAAATTCCTCCTTGACTGCGGCGGCGGTGATCCTCCCGCCTTCTGAGAGCACCGTAAGGCGCGTGACCAGGGCCGTAAGCTCGCGGAAATTTCCCGGCCATAACGCGTCAGGCGCGGTGGCTTCCCGCAAGAAGAGCTCACGCGCCTCCTTACTCAGCCTGATCTGCTTGCCCAGTTTAACCGCGAGCCGGTCGAGCTCGTAGTCTAAATTAGGCTCGAGATCCTCGGGGCGCTCGGCCAGTCCCATCAGCTCAAAGGGCCACAGATTGATGCGAAAGAGCAGATCCTCGCGAAAGCGCCCCTCTTCCACCAGTTTGGGCAGATCGCGGTTGGTGCCGCAGATGAGCTGAAAGTCGCTGTGTCTTTCGTGATCCGAGCCCAGAGGATAGAAGCGGTGCTCCTCGATGGCCCGCAGCAGCATGGCCTGCTCATCCAGGCCCAGCTCGGCTATCTCATCCAAAAACAGCAGTCCGCCGTCGGCCTTGGTCAGCAGGCCCGCTCTTGACTCCACCGCGCCGGTATAGGCGCCCTTGACGTGCCCGAACAGGGCCGACATGGCCGAGAGCCCCTGCAGAGTGGCGCAGTTGAGTTCCACCAAACTGCCGCTGACCATGCGGTTGTCCTTTTTCCACTCATAAATAAGCCGCGCCAGGCGGGTTTTGCCCACCCCGGAGGGCCCGGTGATGAGCAGGGGATCCGTCGAGAGGGTGCTGACCTTGGCTATCTGCTCGATGAGGCGGTTGTAGCGCACGTTGCGGGTGGGGATCCCTGACTTTAAACGGTGGATGCCGGCGCGGTTGACCGTGGCAAAGCGCTCGGCTAATTTATCGTAGGCCGAGAGATCCAGATCGATGATGCTGTAGTTGCCGCTGATGTCCTTGAGCTCCTTGCCCGTCTGCAGGATCTTGCCCGGGATAATGCGCGACTCCACCAGCAAAAACAAACAGATTTGCATGACGTGCGTGCCGGTGGTGATATGCACCAGGTACTCCTCACGCTCCGGGTCAAACTCATAGGCCTTGGCAAAGTCCAGCAAGGTCGCATAGACGCTCTCAAAATCCCAGGGTTTGGGAAAGGACAAGGGGTTAAGCCTTACCGTGCTCTGCGGGGAGACCTGCAGAAAATCCGCCTTGACCTGAGAGGCCAGTGTAAGCTGATCGGGCTGATGGATCAGCTCCAGACGCTGTACCAGCAAATCCTCGTGCTGACCGATGGAGACGGTGGGGCGCCAGTGCTGCCAGCGCTGCGCGGTGGTGCCCTGATCAAGTACCGGACCCAACAATCCCAGCACCACGGTGTCCTTGCTCATAGGGTATCTCCAAATATCTATAATCTGCGCTAGATTTATATAGAATATTATAGCATAAAGCAGAGCTCAGGGCTGCTTAAAAAGTAATATCTAATGAAGATTCAGGATGTTATCCAAAGTGGCAGAGCATTTGCTACGGTAAAGTCTGAGGCAGAGCGGTAACTGCCAAAGTCCCGCTCAGGGACGCGATCGACATCAAAGAAGAGAGAAAAGAGCAGGAGAGGATATGACCACGTCAGGCACTGAGCTAATCGAGATTGACGGGCAGGCAGGCGGCGGACAGCTGCTGAGGACCGCGCTGGCCCTCTCCCTGGCCACCGGGCAGGGCTTTCATCTGCACCATATCCGCGCCCAACGCCCCAAAGACGGACTGATGCGTCAGCACCTTTGCTGTGTGCTGGCCGCTCAGGCGCTGTGTGGGGCTAAGGTTACGGGAGCTGTGCTGCGCTCTGGGGAGCTGACCTTCATTCCCGGCGTACTGCTGCCGCGCGATGTGAGTTTTGACATTGGCTCGGGGGGCAGCACCGTATTGCTCATGCAGGCGCTCTCCTGTCCGCTCGCCCGGGCCGCCACCGGGCCGTGCACCCTCACGGTAAGAGGCGGCACCTTCTGTCCCATGGCGCCTTGCTTTGATTTTCTGCGTCTGACGCTGCAGCCCTGCCTCCGGCAGATGGGCTATCAGCTGGAGTTTGTGGAGGATACGCCGGCCTTTTTTACCACCGGCGGCGGACAGCTGCGCTGCCTGATCTCAGGGCCGCTGCGCAAAAGGCGCTTTGAGCATCTCTCTTATGCCGCAATACGCACTCTCAGGGCGGTGATTTTGAACATTAACCTCGACAGTGACATCGTAAGGCGCATGACCGCCACGCTCAGGCAGAACTTTGCCGGATTGGAGATTGAAGTAAAGACCCGTTATCCCATCGCCGGGGTGGGCAACGCGCTGCTCTTCTATCTTGAGGATGAGTCAGGCGCCCAACAGGTGTTCTCCTGTATCGGCCGTCCGGTGCTGAGGGCCGAGTCCTTGGCGCAGAGTGTCTGCGATGAGGTGCACGGTTATCTTAAGGCGCAGGTGCCGGTGGAGACTCACCTCTCCGATCAGCTGTTGGTGCCGCTTACCCTGTCAGGCGGCGGCAGCTTTTTCATGGCCAAAATCAGCGCGCACTTTGAGTCCTGCGCCGCCGTGATAAAGCGCTTTACCGGCAAAGCCGTAAGCTGTGTCGCCCACGACGGGCATTACCTGGTTAATGTGAAAGCCACAGATGAGTATGAGCACAAAAAGGAGCAATGCGATGTTTGACAAAGCCAAAGTACTGTCACTGGGGATCCCCCGCGAGAAAAAGCTGCTGGGACTGGCCTTAAAAGGAAGCAATGTGGCCCTAAGCGAAGGGGCGGCGGAGGGTGAGGTGGCACGGATCCTAGAGGCGCTGACTGCCAGCCCCCGGCCTCTTGAGGTTGAGCTGGGCGCTCTGGCCCCTTATCTTGAGGAGCTGAGAGCGGCACTTGCCCAGGCCCGGGAGGGGCAGAGTCTGTATTTTGAGCGTGAGAGCCCGGCGCCCTGGCGCTCTTATGCCGAGGACGGCGAGCAAAGCGGGGCGTTGGAGCAGCTGTGTGCGGCCTGCCGTCTGCCCATCAGCCGCGGCGGGGCACTCATGCCCGATGCCCATAAGGGCTATGGTTTGCCCATCGGCGGAGTGCTGGCGGTGAAAAATGCCGTGATCCCTTACGCGGTGGGGGTGGATATCGCCTGCCGCATGCGCCTGAGCGTGCTGGATATCCCCGTGGAGGAATACGCGTCGCGGCAGGAGCAGTTTAAGGAAGCTTTGGAACGTCAGACCAGGTTTGGGGTGGGGGCGCACTTTGAGCGGGGGGAGTATCTGGAGCACGAGGTGATGGCCGATCCGCTGTGGCAAAAGCTGGAGGTGCTCAAAAACCACTACGAGAAGGCGCGCGCGCAATTAGGCACCAGCGGCTCGGGCAATCATTTTGTGGAGTTGGGCACCTTAAACGTGCCGTGCGATCTCACCGAGCCATCCTTCACCCTGAAGGCCGGCAGCTATCTGGCGCTGCTCTCGCACTCGGGATCGCGCGGGGCAGGTGAGAGCGTGGCTGAATTTTACAGCGCTCTGGCCTTATCCTACCATCATGAGCTGCCTTCTGAGCTCAAGCACTTGGCCTGGCTGACACTTGATACGGCACCGGGGCAGGAGTACTGGGAGGCCATACAGCTGATGGGGCGTTATGCCGCGGCCAATCACGAGCTCATCCACCGCCGGGTGATTGATTATTTAGGCTGCGGCAGCTTAGGCATGGTGGAGAACCACCACAACTTTGCCTGGCGCGAGCACTATGACGGCGAGGAGCTCATCGTGCACCGCAAGGGTGCCACCCCGGCAGGACAAGGAGTGCTGGGGGTGGTGCCGGGCTCGATGGGCGCGGCCGGTTTCGTGGTGCGCGGCCGGGGTGAACGTGCCTCCTACGCCTCCTGCTCCCACGGTGCGGGGCGTGTGATGAGCCGCAAGGCCGCCTTCAAGACGCTCAGTGCCGCGCGTATGCAGGAGATCCTAAGTGGAAAGGGCATCACGCTGCTCTCCGGGCAGCTGGATGAATCCCCCGAGGTCTACCGCGACATTGAGCAGGTCATGCGCGCACAGTGCGATCTGGTGGATGTTCTGGCCCGCTTTGAGCCCAGGCTGGTGAAAATGGCGCCCTGACTCTGAGGAAGGACAAGGCGCGGCAGTGGCCGCTCACGGTCTGCCGCGCCTGTGAGGCCGAAATCAACAAAGGTCCCGACAGCACCAGTTCAAGGTGTGGGAGCTGCAGGATCCCGGGAGTCTTGGCCGGTAACCCCGGTCTGCTAAAATATCCGTAAAGTGCGGAATGTTTTCGCAAGCCTCTCAGATCCTGGTGCAGCCTCAGGAGAGCCCATGACACAGTTGCAACCACTGTCCAACGCCATAACTTCCTTTGAAGAACTGCGCAGAGAAGATGCTGTCTATGTGGACAAGACCGCTTTCATCGCAACTTTCCTCACCTCCCGGGCTCCCGTCTTCATCTCCCGTCCGCGGCGTTTCGGCAAGTCTCTGCTGTGCTCGACGCTCAAATCCTTTTTCAGCCACGGTATTCAATTCTTCAAAGGGCTGGAACTGGAGAAATGGTGGAATGAGCAGCCCGACAGCATCAGACAGAACCTCAGCGGCAACGCTGTGTTGCATCTTGATTTTTCTGTCATGAAACTGCGTAATGTGGAGTCTTTCGAGCGGGCCTTTAAGAAAAACCTTGCTGAGGCCGTCAGAGAGACCTGTCCCGACTTTGAGATCCAACCTGACTGGGACGCCGAAGATGTAATGAGCGCTTTTCTGTCTTCAAGAGATCCAGCCTGTGTGGTGCTCCTCATAGATGAATACGATGCGCCGATCACCCACTTCCTGGACAAGCCTCATGAGCTGTGGCGGGTCAGAGGAATTCGGGATGACTTTTACCGTATGTTGAAAGCTCAGGCGGAGAAACTCAGGTTTTTCTTCCTCACCGGGATCTCCCGGGTCACCAAGATTGGGGTGTTCTCGGGCTTTAACAATGTCTGGGATCTCACCTTAAGTGGCAACTACGCCACCTTGCTGGGCTATACCGAAGAAGAACTGCACCGCTACTTTGATCCGCACATCCGGCACGCAGCAGAGGTACTTCAGCAGACTCCCGAGGAGATTTACGCGGGGCTCAAGGAGAACTACGATGGGTTTCGCTTTACCTGTGAGAGCGAGGCTACCCTGCACAATCCCTGGTCTGTGCCGAAATTCCTCAACGAGCCCGGGCGGGGTTTTGTCAACTACTGGTACGAGTCAGGCGGTTTGTCGACAGATCAAAACTCTTTCTTTGCCCGCAGCTGGCAGCTGGATCTAACCCGTCTGGACACCAATCTGCCCTGCGAAGAGGCCGCACTCAAAGGCGGTGTGAAGCTTAATATCGATGATCAGGCCGAAACTGTCACTCCCGATTATGACCCCACGATGATGCTCTTTCAGACAGGCTACCTCACCTTAAGGGGAGAGCGCCGGGGACCTAACGGCAAGCTTATCGGCTACTTGATTGGGTTGCCCAATCAGGAATTACGCGAGTCCTTGTTTTCCACCCTGAAAGAGCGATTGAATGAGGCCTTAAGCGATACCCAGCGAAATGAGACTGACAAAATTGTCGAGGCTCTTACCGAGGGTAATTTAACCGAGCTCTCCACTATCTTTACGTGTTACCTGAACTCCTGGGATTACGACAACAGCACCCTGACCTCCGAGAACGCCTGCCGCGGTCTTATCGCCACCTGGCTGCAGGCCTCTGGAATTGATGTCATCACCGAGGCCCACAGTGCCGGGGGCAGATGCGATATCCTGCTTACACTTCACCAGGAACAACTGCGCTACGCCTTTGAGTTCAAGGTACAGCACCAAGGCGAGAACCCCGACCGGCGCCTTGAAGATGCCTTAAAGCAGCTCGTGGAAAACGACTACGGACAGGTGCCGCCGGTATCCTATGAACTCAAAAAGGTAGGCGTGGTGATAGGCCCTGACTTTCGCAGTATCGTGAAGATGACTTTTGTGCAGTGAGGGTTGGACCGGGGAGAGCAGAGCGCTGTCAGTTTTGTGGAGCCCCTCGTAGTGAGGAAGCTTAGGAAGGGCCCTGCAGGGCTGTGTGGATAACTTGAGCAACCCGAGCTTTATGTCCCGACGACTCTCCCTGCTGACGCAGTGGAGGTATATGTGCTGAGGAGGCAGTTCTCCAAAGAGTTCAATTTTGGCCACGCACTCAACTTATACCTATTGAGCATCTGAGGCACAACACTAAACATACTAAACCCCGCTCAGTTGGCGCTGATCGCTTTTTTTTGACGTGGCAAGACAGGGGGTGTTGTAGCGGATAAAGTGGCAAATAAAGTAGCAGATAAAGTAGCAGATAACGTCAAATCCTGCTAGGATCGAAATAGTGGTTGACCTGGAAGGGAGAGTGTGACGTGAATCTGGGGGCCGAGACTGAGTGGGTTGAGTTCAAACGAACCACCGGAGAGCTTCGGGAGGGTCTAATCTCACTTTCCTCCATGCTCAATAAACATGGATACGGTACGCTCTATTTCGGGGTAAGGGATGACGGTGAGGTGACCGGTCAGCAGATTGGTGATCGTACCTTGAGGGAAATCTCGCAGGCGATCGCAAGTCATATCAAACCCCAGATCATCCCCACCATCACGCTTGAGCTGCTGACTGACTGCAACGTAATCAAAGTTTATGTGCAGGGCGCGGATACTCCCTACTCGGCCTACGGCAGATATTTCATGCGCTCCTATGATGAAGACCGGGAAATCTCACCTGCGCAGCTGCGAGCTTTACTGCTTGACAAAGCTGACAGTGACATCATCACCAAAATTACGGCACCTGATACCGTACTTGGCTTCAGGCAGCTGCGCACCCTGTATGCTGCCCGGGGTTTGAGCGTGAATGAGGAGAGTTTTGAACAAAACTTAGGTCTTAAGAGTGCAGGCGGCGGGTATAACCTCATGGCCTACCTGCTCTGTGATGTCAATGATGTCTCAATCAAAGTCGCGACCTTTGCCGGCCTCGATAAAAGTTTGCTGTTGCGGCGTAAGGAATTCGGGCTTAGATGCCTGCCTCTGGCCTTGGAGCAGGTAATAAGCTATGTGGAGTCTCTCAATGATACTGCGGTCACCTTGGGCGGGAGTGCCCGGGTGGAGGAACGGCTGTTTGAGCCGGACGCATTCAGGGAGGCCTGGATCAACGCCTGTCTGCATACGCGCTGGGACAGGCTCAACCCGCCGGCCGTGTATGTATTCTCCGATCGGCTGGAGGTAATTTCCACCGGCGGTCTGCCTGCTGATTTGAGCGAGGAGGAGTTCTTTCGCGGCATCAGCCGTCCCGTCAATCTCAAGCTCCAGAAAATTTTCGGGCAATTGGGCTTTGTGGAGCAGATCGGGCACGGCATTCCTCTGATCATCGCCAAATATGGCAGACAGGCCTTTGAGATCATGGATAATTATCTCAATGTGGTAATTCCCTTCAACCGACGGGTGCAACCGGTGAAACGCTCAACGAGCTCACCTGAATTGAACGAGGCCCAGCAGAACATTTATAACTTGCTCGCAAAGACGCCACAATTTACCATCGAGGCGCTGGTTAAAGCCTCAGGTTTCAGTGACGGCTACGTGCGCAAAATCCTCTCCCAGTTGAAGGATCTGGGGGCATTGAGACGCCTGGGCTCCCGCAAAAACGGCCACTGGCAGGTGCAGGGGATTGTGCCGCCTGATTAGCAGCTGCCGCGTCTGTGGCCTGCCACGGATTTACGACAGCGCCAGCGCCTGGCGCTTGCAGATCGGATGTTGCGGTACGTGCCTGTACAGGTTCCAAACTGACGGCTAAAATTTGAGTTGACAAACTTGGGAACTTTAGTAGAATTGTCTTGCTCAAAGCGGGAATAGCTCAGTTGGTAGAGCGCAACCTTGCCATGGTTGATGTCGCGGATTCGAGTTCCGTTTCCCGCTCCAATGTGGCGCGTTAGTAAAGCGGTTATACAGCAGATTGCAAATCTGTGGAGTCCAGTTCGACTCTGGAACGCGCCTCCAGCTTGGATTTCACTCCTGCCCGGATGGTGAAATTGGTAGACACAAGGGACTTAAAATCCCTCGGATCTTAAAAATCCGTGTCGGTTCGACCCCGACTCCGGGCACCATTGCAGTGGCCCGTAAATCAAGGAGCCCACATGCAGCCCCCGGCAAATCCTCAGTTTTCCCCGGCTTTATCCCCGCAGCCCAACGCCGCACCGCCCACGCTGAGTGTGGCCGAGTTTGTCAGGATCACCAACGGCTGTCTGCAAAACCTGGGCACGGCCTGGGTGATGGGCGAAATCTCCGAGCCTCGGCAGTACTCCAACAATCTCTATTTCAAATTAAAAGATGAGTTTGCCTCCTGTGACTGTCTGATCTTCCGGGGTACGCTCGCACGTTTGGGCTTTGTGCCGGCAGCCGGTATGCAGGTGCTGCTCTCCGGGCGCAGCTCGGTGTACGAGAAAAACTGCTCCTTCAAGCTCATCGTCAACAGCATGCAGCAGACCGGGCAGGGGCTTATTCTGGAGCGGCTGCGCAAATTAAAGGAGAAACTCGCCCAGGAAGGCGTGTTTGAGCTAAATCGCCGGCCTCTGCCACAGTTCGTGGACTGTGTGGGGGTGATCACCTCATTAGAGGGCGAGGTGGTGCACGATATCTGCACCACTTTAAAGCGCCGCAACCGCGGTATCCAAGTCAGAGTCTACAACGCCAAGGTGCAGGGGGCGGACGCCCCGGCAACTTTAATCGGGGCCCTGCGTCAGGCCAATGCCGAGCGGCGCTGCGAGGTGCTCATCATAGGCCGTGGCGGCGGCTCGCTTGAGGATCTGCTTGCCTTCTCCGACGAGGCCTTAGTAAGGGAGGTGGCCTGCTCGGCTATTCCCATCATTTCGGCGGTGGGGCATGAGCCCGATGAAGCACTCACCGACTATGCCGCCGATGTGCGGGCACCTACTCCCACTGCCGCCGCCGAGCTCATCTCCGTGCCCACCGAAGAGCAGCTGCAGCAAGGATTGCAGGAGCTGCTAAGACGCATGCAGGAGGGCGTGGAGCGTGAGCTCAACTACCTGCAGATGCAGTGGCAGCACTATGTCACGCGTCTGCGCGCCGCAGGCCCCCAGACGCTTATACTGCAGCGCCACAGCGAGCTGGATGCCCTCAAGGGGCGTCTTGAGTACGGCTTGGAGCGTGTGCTGCAGCGCGACAGACTGCGTGTGCAGCATTATCTCTCCCGCTTGCACAGTGTGGAGCCCGGGCGACAGGTGCTCGCGCAGCAGGCCGTGTTGCAGCAGCTGCACAGCCGTCTGCAGCGGGGCATGGAGCTGGCGCTGCAGCATCAGGTGCAGCGTTTATCCGGGCTGCGCGAGCGGCTTTGGGCCGTCAATCCGCAACCACAGGTGGAGCACTGCCGGGTGGACTTAAGACGCAGGGTAGGCGAGCTCAACGCGCTGCTCAGGGAGAGCCTCTTGCAGCAGCAGCGCCGCTTAAGAGAGCTGGTGGGACAGCTGCAGCGCCTCTCCCCTGAAAATGAGCTGCAAGAGCGCCGTGAGAGACTTAGCGCGCAGTTAAGTGCCCTGATAGCCTTAAATCCGCTCTCGGTACTAAAGCGCGGCTACAGCGTGACCTTAGGTGAGGACGGCAAGGCGGTGAGTCTGGAGAGTGTCAAGGTGGGACAGCGGCTTACCACGCTGCTCCATGGCGGGAAGATTCACTCCGTGGTAGAAGAAATAGACGCTGCCGGATCTGCCAGGGGTTTACCAAAATGAAATCTTGTGCAGCCTAAGGCTAGGGCGACAGCCTGCACAGCAGCAAGGTAACTTCCCCTTCGGTGACGATGAAAACGCCAGTCGCTACGATATCAGCCTGATTGGCCCCAGCACATCTCCGCCAGCTGCCGAACCTGAAATTTCCGAGGTTGTCGTCAGATACATTACCAAACCGTCACCAGTTCACCTGAATGGCCCTCAGCAGCAGGCTGAGGGCCCTATCCTGCAAATAGCCCGCCGCATCATGGTTTGGATCTGAGAGCGATGTGTACTAAGCGGTGACATTCAGTGATTTGATATCAGAGGATGGATTAATCAACCTGTCTGGGAAGATCAGAATGTTCAGCCTGGCGGCTTGAGCACTAACGGTTGGCGTTGGTATTCGCATAACCAGGTGATCCAGACAATATAAATGTTTCAATCAACGTATCAATTTTTAAGTTAATCTGAGGTTAAATAAGCTGAGATTTAGTCAATACCTGCTATAATATCCCTAGTGGCAAAATTGAAATTCGCCATTATACTTACAGGTAACAGCATGACAAGTCGAAAGCAGGACAATGAGTCGATTCGGGAGAATGACAATAAACCGAATCAAAAGCA
>JAFUGP010000176.1 GCA_017469335.1 Succinivibrio sp.
CCTAACAATGTTCTTGCCTTCAGCCAACAATTCCTGGCGATCCTGTTTGAATTTACGAACGAACATGGCACTTACCTCCGGTTAAGAGGATAGTACCATAATTTTCGCTCAAGCTCTAATAATTAACCGCGCTTACTATAACAATAAGATCGCAGTAATTTACCCAAAAACGTGACCTGCGATACTACCGGTGCACGGAATGCACACTAAGCTTTAAAGAGTAGAAAGTATAAAGGCGCTCTTAAGGCGCTGTTTGTTGTCTGGGATGAAAGTCTGTATGCGTCAGTTTAAAAAATATGCTCCCCGGCAGATAGCCAAGTACGTGGCTTCGTTTTTCAAGGGAACTTTCCTCATTGAGGGCAAGGGTGAATTCAAATTCGATGCCGGCAAGGTGCTGGTGGAGGACACCAAGGACACCGGCAAGCTGGTGGTGTGCCGGGAGGTGAACGAAGTCATCGCTGCCATGGGTCATCAGCTGCAGAACGCTCCGCTGGCCTATTAGCACGGGCAGCTTCCGCCATCGTGACGGGCGGTCATGGCCCGGTGCGGTTTTTTCGTCTCTTTTGTCCTATAATTGGCTCATAGTTTTTTTTTCTTTATGAGCCTTTATGTCTAAACTTTCCGAAAACTCAGAGATAGCGGCCATCTACCGCTCCATAGATGATCCTCCTACCAGTTCCGAAATAGAAGAAGCCCTGCAGGATGAACTCTTTACCGTGCAGGACGTAGTGCGTTATTTGGTTACCTGTTTTTCGGCCTACAGGATCTACGTGGGTCACGGTACCGACAACTACTGGGATGAAGCACTAGAAATAGTGCAGGCCGTCATGCACCTGCAGCCGCCCTGCGACGACTCCACCTTAACCTCGCGTCTTACGGCCGAGGAGCGTGCCCTGATTGCCAGAATTGTCCGTCTGCGCGTGGTTGAACGCATTCCCGCCCCTTACCTTACGCACCGTGCCTTTTTCTGCGGGCACGAGTTTTATGTTGACTCCCGGGTGATAATTCCGCGATCTCCCATCGCCGAGCTGGTGGACGACGGCTTTGCTCCTTATCTGGAGCGTGAACCGCAGCGGGTACTGGATCTGTGCTGCGGCTCGGCCTGCATCGCGGTGGCCATTGCGCTCAAGTTCGACGGCGACTGCGAAGTTGATGCCGTGGATGTTGACGAAGAAGCACTGGAGGTCGCCCGTCTCAATATCGAGGAGTATGGTCTTGAAGATGTGGTAACCCCCATCAAGAGTGATCTTTTCTCCGCCTTGCCGCGCGGGGATAAGTATGATCTCATCGTGGCCAATCCGCCTTACGTAAGTGAGGAGGAACTCAACGATCTGCCCCGCGAATTCACCTATGAGCCTGATCTGGCTCTGGGATCGGGGCGGGACGGCTTGAACTGTGCCAAACGTATCCTCGCCGAGGCCGCCGAATTTCTTGACGATGAAGGCATCCTGGTCATGGAGGTGGGCAATTCCGAAGAGCAGCTGCAGGACGCTTTCTCCATGGTGCCTTTTCACTTTGTGGACTTAAAGCGCGGCGGCTGCGGAGTGTTTGTCTTAAGTTGCGAGCAGCTCAAAGCCTATCACGAGCTGTTTGAGCAGTCGGTTGCCAACCTGTAGGAGCAGCAGATGGGCGGCAATACCTTTGGAAACTGTTTTAGTGTCACCACCTGCGGGGAGAGTCATGGTCCGGGTCTGATGGCCATCATCGACGGCTGTCCTCCGGGGATTGAACTGTCCGAGGCTGATATTCAGCCTGAGCTTGACAGGCGGCGTCCCGGCAGCACGCCCTTTGGCACGCCGCGCCAGGAGCCGGATGAGGTGAGCATCATCTCCGGCATCTTCGAGGGCAAAACCACCGGTACTCCCATCGGTCTGACCATCATGAACACCTCACAGCGCTCCCAGGACTACAGTGCCATCGCTCAGAGCTACCGTCCCGGTCATGCCGACTATACCTACCTGGCCAAATACGGAGTGCGCGATTACCGCGGCGGCGGCAGGGCCTCGGCCCGCGAAACCGCCATGAGAGTGGCGGCCGGTGCCGTGGCCAAAAAGGTGCTGCGCACCCTGTACGGGGTACAGATAGACGGATGCGTGATGGCCATCGGTGACATAAAGGCTGCAGGCTATGACGCGATAAGCGCCCGCAGCAATCCCTTTAATTTTGCCGACTCAAGTCAGCTTCCGGCCTTGGAGTCATTGTTTGCCAGGCTTCAGGAGGAGCAGGATTCCTGCGGGGCACTCATTGAGGTGCGGGCCCGCAACGTGCCGGCCGGGTGGGGCAACCCGGTGTTCGGCAGACTGGATGCCGCCATAGCCGGTGCCCTGATGAGCATCAATGCCGTGAAGGGGGTGGAGATTGGCGATGGTTTTGCCTTGGCTGCCGCACGCGGCAGTCAGGCCCGCGATGAGATAAGACGCGCGGGTTTTCTCTCCAATCACTCAGGCGGTATTCTGGGCGGTATTTCCTCCGGACAGGAGTTGCGCGCCCGCCTGGCCCTCAAACCTACCTCCAGTATCAGGACTCCGGGGCAGAGCCTTAACAGTAAGGGTGAGGAGATTGATATCTCCACCAAGGGTCGCCATGATCCCTGCGTGGGGCTCAGGGCCGTGCCCATCGCCGAGGCCATGCTGGCGCTGACTCTCGTAGAGGCGGCCTTGTGGCAGCGGGCTCAATGCGGAGAAGGCAACAAAGCGCCCTTTACCATTCCGGCCGGACAGGGCTAGCCCGACTCTCCTCCCTTAAAGCGGATCTCTCCTCCGTCACGGCGCCAGACAGGCACAAAAAAACGCGGCCACCTGCAGGGCAGCCGCGTTTTAAAGTTCAAGTCAATCAGTATTCAAAGGGATCGGTATCGCGCTGCGTGTCGATGGCACGGGTCGATACTACCGGTCTGGCACTGCCCAATCCCCCCGCACGGTCAAGTGCTTCGTACTCGGCACCGTTATGGGCCGGACGTCCCTGAGGCCGGGCGCTGTAATCCAGCGTTACGGGCTCAGGCAGGGAAATACCCTCTATCCCGCTTAAGCCGGCATCCCCAAGACCGCCGGCCCGACCGGCAGTCTTAAGCTCCGCTGCGGTGAGATCCTCCCGCCCTGACGGGGTGTGGGAGAAGTCCGGAGCGGCTGCCGTGCTGTCCAGCCCGGCTTCAGCCTCGGTGTAAGTACGCGGTTTTAATACGTAGGGCGTGTACTCCACGGGCTCAGGCGTCTGCGCTGTCGTCGGGGTGGTTGGGGCCACTGTACGGGGCGTGCTGCTGCGCCGGGTCCGCGGAGCTTTGGGGGCATCGTCACGGCCGGAACTCTCACGGGTGCGCCTAGTACGCGGTGTCCTGCTTTCGCTGCCTTCCTCAGCGCTGCGGCGCCTTGAAGTGGTGGCACGGGGAGCGCGGGTGCGCGCGGTCGAAGTCTTCTCTTCCGTGGCCGCGGTGTTCACCCCCTCCTCAGAGGTTTCGGCGCGGGCGCTGCGGCTACGCGGCTGACGCTCCGGTTTGGCCGCCCGCTCGCCTTTATCGGCGGCGCTGCGGCGGGTGGTCCGGCGCTTGGTCTCGGTGCCGCCCTGGGTGCTGCGCGCAGAGGAGCGCTTACGCGGTGCGGGTTTCTTCTCTTCCTCGGCCGGGGTTTCCTTGGCCAGACTGGAAAAGAAACTGATGATGGACTTGAAGAAGCCGCCCTGTTTTTCCTCGGGCTCCTTGCTCTGCGTCGTGCGGGAGCGCGGTGCAGACACCGTCTCGGCGCTGGGCTTTACCGGAGTGGGGGCTTCCATGGTACGGGCCAGAGTATCGGCACTTATGGCCGGTTCGTCGGCCTGCTGTCCGGCGGCATCATGTCCGTGCTCACGCTGCAGCTGTTCCTCGTTCTGACGGCGGCGGTTGCCCTCCTTGATTTCATTTCTCAGGCCCAGAGAGCTGATGGTCTGCCCCGGAGGCATGCTCACCACGCGCTTTACCTGATATTCCTGGGGCATGAGATGCTCGTCGGGGACGATGGTGACCTTGACCTCATTGTGACGCTCGATTTCGGCCAGCTGCACCCTCTTGTCGTTGAGGATGAAGGTGGCTACCTCAACCGGGCAGACCGCATAGATGTCACCGGTGTTTTCCTTATGCGACTCCTCGTCTATCAGGCGCAGGATGGACAGCGCCAGGGAGGCGGTATCGCGCACGGTACCCTGACCGCAGCACATGGGGCAGACGTGAGAGCTGGATTCTTCCAGCGAGGGTCTCAGACGCTGACGGGACATCTCCAAAAGGCCGAAGCGCGAGATGCGTGAGAACTGAATGCGGGCCCGATCCTGCCGGACGGCCTCGCGCATGCGGTTTTCTATTTCGCGCTGGTTTTTCAGCGGGGTCATGTCGATGAAATCGATGACGATGAGTCCGCCCACGTCACGCAGTCTTAACTGGCGGGCGATTTCCTCGGCCGCCTCGATATTGGTCTGCAGCGCGGTCTCCTCGATGTCCAGCCCCTTGGTGGCTTTGGCGGAGTTGACATCAATGGAGGTAAGGGCCTCGGTCGGATCGATGACGATGGCGCCGCCTGAGGGCAGACGCACTTCACGCTGATAGGCGCTGTCTATCTGGCTCTCAATCTGGAATTTGCTGAACAGCGGGTTGTCCTCTGAGGAATAGAGGTGAACCTTGTTGATGAACTCCGGACGTACCAGTTTGATGTACTGCAGGATCTGCTCATAGGCATCCTGGCTGTCCACGATGATTTCACCGATATCCGGGCGCAGATAGTCACGGATGGCGCGCAGGGCGATGTTTGATTCCTGGTGAATCAGGAACGGGGCGCGGCGCTTGGCGGCCACATCAGTGATCATGCTCCAGAGTTTGGTGAGTATGGAAAGATCCCAGGCCAGTTCTTCCTGGCTCTTCCCCACCCCGGCGGTCCTGACGATGGTGCCCATGCCCTCGGGGACATCCAGACCCCGGAGAGCGGCCTTAAGCTCGGTACGCTCGTCACCCTCGATGCGGCGGGAAATGCCGCCGGCCCGGGGATTGTTGGGCATCAGCACCAGATAGCTGCCGGCTAGGGACACGAAAGTGGTCAGGGCGGCACCCTTAAGGCCGCGCTCCTCCTTTTCTATCTGCACTATGACTTCGGTGCCTTCCTTGATTGCCGTGCGGTAAACGCTCGGATCGCTGAAATCGGTACCCTCGGGGTAATACTCGCGGGCGATTTCCTTTAAAGGCAGAAAACCATGGCGTTCCACGCCGTAATCTACGAAGGCCGCCTCGAGACTGGGCTCAACGCGGGTAATTACCCCCTTGTAGATATTGGATTTCTTGTTGGCGTGCTGTGGGGACTCGATATCGAGGTCATACAGCTTTTGACCTTCGACGAGGGCAACGCGCACCTCTTCTTGCTGGGTGGCGTTAATCAACATTCTCTTCACGAGAAAAGTCCTATGTTACTAACGATTATCTCTACACGCGTAACTAGGCCGAAGTCAGCTGAGGCGGGAGTACATTCTCTCTCACTCGGTTGCCGCAGCCTGATATCAGCAGAGAAAAATCGAATTTTCCAAACATTCTGTGCCACTCGCCAAACCGTCTGAGGACGGAGGGGCTGACACAGAACGGCCGTAAACGGCTCTTATCTGATCTGTTCCCCCGCAACGGAGGTGACCAAACGCGGGGCTTCCCCCGCGAGCCGGATACAAAGGCACAGCGGAAACGGTCAAATCATGCCGTGCGCAACAGCGCAACTTAGGATCTGTCTGACTTTAAGCGCTCATGATGACGATGGCCTCAAAGTGCGGATCCAATGGGCGACCAATGCCCCGTCCGGTGATGCCGGACGCTGTTTCCTGTACAGGGATTTGCCACGAAGCGACTTAAGTTGCGGTCCCGGATGCCCGACGAGGGCAGTCGTAGGTCCGATGGGCGCACACGCCAAAAAGCAGACCTGAATATGCCAAGTCTGCCTGGGGTGTGCAACGCCGCTTTGAGGTGGAACAACACCTGCGCTGTACCGTGGCCTATTATGCCATAACGCTCTGAAGAATAAAAAAATGATCTAAATCACAGCTCAGCGCACTGTGATGTTGGTCACTAATTGCGGCAGGGGCGCACCGCTCTGTTTGCCGGTACGCCCTCAGCTTGGCCATCGTTGTTCGAGACAGTGCTCAATGCTAAGATAGCGTCAGCTGCACAGCAGTTGAACTCTGCAGCACAACCTGGCTTGAAAAACTTTGGCATCAAAGAGTTATGTCTCATGGATGAGAGCGTCTCCAAACCGCAGGTAAGTTATCGTACCGCAGGCGACAACGATGAGGGGCAGAGGCTGGACAATTATCTGGCGCGTCAGCTCAAGGGAGTGCCGCGCAGTCTGGTGTACCGCATTCTGCGTCGCGGTGAAGTAAGGGTCAACGGCGGCCGCTGCCAGCCTTCCTACAAATTAAGGGCCGGAGATGAGATCCGCCTCCCGCCGGTGCGGGTCAGCGCCGAGCCGGTGGTGATCCCCTCCTCCAACCTGCACCTGGTTCAGGATTTGCGCGAACGTATTCTTTTTGAGGATGACGGGATCCTGGTGGTGAACAAGCCCTCAGGCCTGGCGGCGCACGGCGGCAGCGGTATTGAGTTTGGGCTGATCGAAGCGTTGCGCGCCCTGCGTGATGATCTGGGTTACCTGGAACTGGCCCACCGGCTTGACCGGGATACCTCGGGGTGCCTGATTGTGGCCAAGCGCCGCTCGGCGCTGAGGCATCTGCACGAGCAGTTCCGCCAGCGCCAGGTCAAGAAGCGTTATCTGACCTTGGTACCGGGAAGCTGGGATCGCAAGTTGCAGGTGGTAAGCGCACCCCTAAAACGCAATGAACTGCGCTCGGGTGAGCGCATGGTGATGGTTGACTTTAACAACGGCGCACCCTCCTCCACCGGCTTTGACATTGTGGAGGAATACGCAGGGGCCACCTTGATGGCCGCGCTGCCGCATACCGGGCGTACGCACCAGATCAGGGTGCACTGCGCCTACGTACATCATCCGGTAGGCGGCGATGAAAAGTACGGTGACAAGGAATTCAACGCGCTTTTGCGCAGCGCCGGTTTTCACGGCATGTTTCTGCATGCCAGCCGCATCAGCTTTATCAATCCCTCTGACGGAGAGCTACTGAAAATTGAGGCGCCAATGTCCGCGCAGTTAGAGCAGATCCTCTCCTATTTCAGAGAGGGACAACACTAATGACCGACAGCGCCGGGTGCGACTACACCAGGGGGCGGCGGGACCTGCGGGAGATAGGAGAACTGCCCGGGATACTCTCCAGGGTCAGGGCGGTGGTTTTCGACCTGGACGGAACCCTGGTGGACAGTGTGGGCAATATCATCGCCTGCGCACGTCAGGCCTTTGCAAGACTCAATCTGCCCGCACCTGCAGATCATCTCATTATGGCCACCATCGGCATGACGCTTGAGGATGGCTTAACCTCGCTGTTACCTAAGGAGCAGAAAATGCGCGGCGGGGAACTTACCGCCGCCTACCGTGGGGTGTTTGTCGCCACACCTCAATATATGAACGCGGCGCTGTTTGCCGGGGCGGAGGAACTGGCGGCGCTGTTGCGCGAGCGCGGCTATAAGGTGGGCTATGCTTCCGGACGCTCCGAGGAAGGAGTCAGACGTACCCTGGACGGCACCAGGCTGGGACTTCACTGCGATGCCATCGCCTCCGGCTCGGAGGCTCCCTCCAAACCGGATCCTGCCATGATGTTCAAGATCTGTGAGCGTCTGAGTCTCGCTCCTCATGAGGTGTTGGGAGTGGGGGACTCAGGACTGGACATCATGATGTATCACGAGGCAGGCTCTCCTGCCTTGGGGGTACAGAGCGGGGTATGGAGCGGCGAGGCTCTGCTCGCGCTGGAAAAACCGCCTGAAATTCTGCTCAAAGAGGTCAGTGAGCTGCTCTGCTACCTCAAAAACGGCAGCCTCCCTGCTTGAGCATCACCTGTCGCATTTGTGGCGGTTGAGCGCCCCGTGCATGGCCAGATAGTAGGGCATGTCGGCGGTGAGTGCCCGATCGGTTACTGCCAGCACGGTCACCTTGCACTTAGGCTTGATGGCAGCCATCTGTTCCGGGGTGTAATACATGCTGTCGATGATGGCCACATCAATGATGTAGCCACCCTGCTGCATGGTCAGATGACGTACCCCCTCGTGGTCCACGGTATTTAGATCCACCGTGAAGTCCTGCAGAATGAGCGGCACCTCGGCCAGTTCGTGAAACAGATCGTTGATGACCCGGTTGTCCACGATGGTGTTGAGCTGACGCTGGCTCATGTAGATGCCCACATCGGTGGCGTATTTGACGTTATCCATGAAGGTATGTCCGGCCGCCTCGGGATCGGTGCTGTAATTGTAAGTGGTAAGCACCGCCTGGGTGGGTTCACGGATGGTGCCCGCCATGCCCTTGGAGCCGTAGGGAAAGATGGCGGTGGTGGTCTGGAATTTATCCCCGGTGGGGAAGTGGTTCTGCACGTCGCGCAGTATGATGTTCTTGAGCAGGGAGCTGTAGTTGTCGTTGGGCCCCAAGATCACTTCATTGACCGCGTAGTGCTGGGTCTTAAAACGGGTGGTGAATTCGTAGGCGGCAGCATTCTGCAGCGCCAGACCCGTAAGCGCGAGCACAGCCGACAGGATAATTTTTCGCATAGTCTCACACCAAAAATAAGATTGACTGACCTTAGTGTATACTGAGGCGGCTTTTGTACACGTGATGCCGTCTGAAAAGCGTGATATCACAGGCCTTTTCTAAGAGAGGAACGGATTTTATGACCACGAGCATCCTGGAGCGTTTCGTCAATTTCACCAGAGCCTCAGACCTGCAGTCTCACTACGTGGTGAATTTGGAGCGTGCGCAACTGCCGCGTCTTAGTGAAGCCGTTGATGACGTCAGGGAGATCAGGGCGGATTTTCGTTTTTTTCACGATCTGCAGGGACTGCGCACCATCAAGGGCGAGGCAAGCTGTCAGGTAAGCCTCAGCTGCCAGCGCTGCGGAGAGCCTCTGTCACTCACCTTAAAGAGCACTTTTTGCTCCACCCCCGATGCGCAAAAGGCTCGGAGCCTGCGCCTTGGCGACAAGCTTGATCTGGTGGAGACCGATGAGGAAGGCCAGTTTGACGTACTGCAGTACTTAGAGGACTGCCTGCTGCTGGAACTGCCCTATGCACCGGTGCACGAGGAGGGACAGTGCGCCCGCGCAGGTGAGTTCTGGAGCTACGGGGAGCTGGATGAGAAAGCTGCTCAAAGCCCCTTTGCCGTGCTCGGGGAGCTTGAGCTCGGCAAGGACGGTGAGTGATGATTCCGGCGTTGCGGAAGTGAATTTGCGGGGACTTTGCAAGGCACTTCACAAATTGGTCACAGGTCTGTATAATAGCGTCTCTGAAATGTTCGCCCTAGGGCCAAAAGCTGCGATAAAGCCTTATATATTCGTAGGTTAATTAACTCTCTTGCAGCTTAGCTGACAAAGATTTGATGGGCTGCACTACATAGAGTTTAGGAGATAATCATGGCTGTCCCGCAAAACCATAAATCGCGTTCACGTCGCGACATGCGTCGTGCCCACGACCGGCTCACTCCCGTGACGCTGTCGGTGGATCGCAACTCGGGTGAGGTTCACCTGCGTCACAACCTGACTGAGTCAGGGTATTACCGTGGTGTGAAGTACGACCTGACCCCGGCAGAAGTGCCGTCCGCAACCAAGAGAAAGTAACCCTGGCCTTGAGTCAGGCTTTTTGACAGGTTAAAAAGAGGGTGTGGCCTGAAGGTCACGCCCGTTTTTGTTTGTCCATGAATTCTATAACTGTGGCCTTAGACGGGACCGGCGGCGATCCCAGTTCCACCCGCGGCATTGTCAGAGCGGTAACTTTTGCACTGACCATGTATCCGGCCATGAAGCTGCTCATTTTCGGCTCCTCTCAGCTAGAGGCCGATCTGCTCAGGGCCAATGTCAGTCCCAAGCGTTTTGAGCTGCGATTGGCTCCCCAGGGCATTCCTCAGGACGAGGAGCCGCGCCGGGTGCTTAAGCGTTATACCCGTTCGGCTTTGTGGCAGGCCATCAGTGCGGTCAAGGAAGGCGCGGCCGATGCGGTGATCTCGGGGGGCGGCACCGGTCCCATTGTCACACTCGCCAGACATATCCTGGGTACTTACCCTCACATGCGTCCTGCTCTCTGTGCCCGGATGCCCTCAGGACCGGGGCATTTTTCGCTGATGCTTGATTTGGGAGCCAACTCCAGCTGCGATGCCAGAGCTCTGGCCGATTTTGCCATTTTAGGGCAGGAGTGCTGCCGGGTGCTGTTGGGCAATGCCGATCCCAGGGTGACCTTGCTTAACGTGGGCAGCGAACGCGACAAGGGCAATGAGCTGATCCGCCATGCCCGGGACCTGATGGAGCAGGAGCGCCGCCTGAATTTCATGGGCTATCTGGAAGCAGACCGCATTTTCACGGGGGATGCCGATGTCATTGTCACCGACGGCTTCACCGGCAACGTGGCCCTGAAGGCGGCCGAAGGGGTGGCCGGCGTATTTACGCACGTGAGCGGCATTAAAAAGCTCTTTGCCAAGTGGGCCCGTCCCGAGTGGCTGCTGCCCTGGCAGTATAACGGCTCACTGCTTTTGGGCGTCAACGGTGTGGTGGTGAAAAGCCACGGCAGCGCCGGTGAGGAAGCGCTGGCAGTGGCCATGGTGGAAGCGGCCCGCAACGCCGAGCTCAAGCTATCCGAGCAGATAAGAGAGCGTCTCTTCTGATCCGCCCTCTGGCCTATTCTGCATTCCGATGTCTCCCTAAATAGAGCTTGGGCAGTCTTCATCTGGGCGTCCTGCTGCGGCGTTTTTCTTGAGCCGTGCGGATCTTCTGAGGGAAAAAACTTCAGTTTGGGCGGTGTGCTGTAATAAGATGACAGCTGTCTGCGCAAAGACGACAGATAAGGACCGGCTGCCGGTACGAAGACAGCCGAACCTGTGGACTTGACGCCGCCTTTTGGTGAGATAAGACGGGGCGCGAGGGGGACTTAAGTGCATACCAGAATTCTAGGCACGGGCGGTTACCTGCCGCTGCAGGTGCGAACTAATGCTGACTTGGAACGGATGGTGGAGACCTCGGATGAGTGGATCATCGAGCGTACCGGTATCCGTGAGCGGAGAATAGCAGCCCCCGGAGAGTCCGTCGCCTCCATGGGAGCGGAAGCAGCCCGCCAGGCGCTGCAGAATTCGGGACTGTCCCCGGCGCAGGTGGGCGCGGTGATCTGCGCCACCACCTCCGGTGACAACGCTTTTCCCTCGGCCGCCTGCGAGATTGCGGGGCTTTTAGGCATCACGGATGTGCCGGCCTTTGATGTGGCCGCAGCCTGTGCAGGGTTCAGCTATGCCTATGCCGTGGCCCACGCCATGATCATGGACGGTATGGCCGACAACATTCTGCTGGTGGGCAGTGATGTGATGTCGCGGGCCTGCGATCCCAAGGATCGGACCACCGTCATTCTCTTCGGTGACGGCGCGGGCGCCTGCGTGCTGGCCTCCTCCGATACCGAGGGCACCATCTGCACTCACCTCTCCTCGGACCCCGGCGCGGGGCCTCTGCTGAAACTGCCCTTTATCAAGCGCAATGACGATCCAGATGCCGCCTATCTGTTCATGAAGGGCAACGAGGTCTTCAAGCAGGCGGTGCTGGTGCTGGCCAGACTGGTCACACAGACTTTGGACAAAGGCAAGGTGGAAGCCTCCGCGCTTGATTTTCTGGTGCCGCATCAGGCCAATCTGCGTATTATCTCGGCCACGGCACGCAAACTGAAAATGGACATGTCCCAGGTGATTGTGACATTGGACAGGCAGGGCAACACTTCCTCGGCCTCGGTGCCGCTGGCTTTGGACGAGGGAGTGCGCACCGGCAGGATCAAGCGCGGCGACATGCTGCTGCTGGAGTCTTTTGGCGGCGGATTTGCCTGGGGCTCGGCGCTGATCCGTTATTAATTTCAAGACCCCGGCTGCCGGTGCGGTCGGGTCTTTATATCTGTGTCACAACGCCATTTGCAACATCAGCTGAAAGCCAGGTGTTTTTGCCTGAGCAACCAAAAGGAGTGAATATGAAAAAATTTGCAGCCGTATTCCCGGGGCAGGGCTCCCAGAGCGTGGGCATGCTGGCGGATTTCATGAGCAATAAGGTGGTAGCGGATACCTATGACGAGGCCTCCGCCGCATTGGGGTACGACCTCAAGGCGATTACCTTAAACGGCCCGGAGGAGGAACTGAACCGCACCGAGATCACGCAGCCGGCCATCCTCGCTGCCTCGGTGGCCGCTTACCGGGCCTTCAAGGCGGCCGGCGGACCCGATCCTGCGGCCGTGGCGGGTCACTCCTTGGGCGAGTACAGCGCCTTGGTGGCGGCAGGTGCTCTGGAGTTTTCCGACGCGCTGCGTCTGGTGCGGCTGCGCGGTCAGGCCATGCAGGAGGCAGTGCCGGCAGGACAGGGTGCCATGGCGGCGGTACTCGGCGTGGATGACGAGATCATCGTCGCGGTCTGCCAGGAGGTATCCGCGGGCGATAAATCTGTATGGGCGGCTAATTTCAACAGTCCGGGGCAGGTCGTGATTTCAGGTGAGAGCAGTGCGGTGGCCAAAGCCTCCGAGGCCCTGAGCGCCAAAGGTGCCAAGCGCGTGGTGCCGCTGGCGGTATCCGCTCCTTCACACTGCCCGCTGATGCAGAGCGCGGCCGACAAACTCAGGGAGGCTTTAGGCAAGATCACCATAAAAGATGCCACCATTCCTCTGTACTGCAACGCGACCGCCCAGGCCCAGGTCAAGGCAACCGATCTGGTGCAGACTTTGATTGCGCAGCTCATAGGTCCGGTGCGCTGGGTGCAGAGCGTGCAGAATATGGGCAAGGCGGGGGTCGAGTATCTGTTGGAATTCGGCCCGGGCAAGGTGTTGTGCGGTCTGCAGCGGCGCATTGACCGCAATATGGGGGCCGCCGCGGTAGGCGACGAGGCCTCGGTGGCAGCGGCTCTGGCGGCTTTGGCGTAGGAGGTTTTATGTTCAGTTTGGATTTTTCCGGCAAGATTGCGGTGGTCACCGGTGCCTCCCGCGGCATCGGCAAGGCAGTGGCCTTGAATCTTAGAGATCTGGGGGCCACGGTGCTGGGCACCGCCACCTCCGAGTCGGGGGCGCAGGCCATCAGCGATTACCTGGACGGTAAGGGTAAGGGCTATGTCATGAATGCCCTGGACAATGCATCGGTTGATCAGTTCATCGGCGCGGTGACCGAAGAGTTCGGTCAGCCGGATATTCTGGTCAACAACGCAGGCATAACCCGTGACGGACCCTTTATGATGATGAAGGACGAAAACTGGCTGGATGTGCTGCAGTGCAATCTGAGCGCGCAGGCCAGGCTGTGCAAACTGTGTGTGCGCGGCATGATCAAAAAACGCTTTGGCCGCATCATCAACATCTCTTCCATCGTGGGGGAGACCGGCAACGCCGGGCAGTGCAATTACGCTGCCGCCAAGGCAGGTCTCATCGGCTTTTCCAAGTCCCTGGCCAAGGAAGTTGCCTCACGCAACGTGACCGTCAACTGTGTGGCTCCGGGTTTTGTGGCCACCGATATGACTGCGGCCTTAAAGCCCGAGCAGCTGCAGGCCTGGACGGACAGCATCCCGCTCAAGAGAGCGGCTACGGCGGATGACATTGCCGGCGCGGTGGTGTTTTTAGCCTCGGAGCTGGCCTCTTACATCACGGGCACGACCCTGGATGTGAATGGCGGTCTTTATTGTGACTGATCCCATAAAAATGCCATTTTGCCCGGTGTATGGAAAAATTTGAATTCCCGGTCACTATCATTGAGCCGGGAAAACCTTTATAATCGCCCTACAATTAGTGACTGTCGGCATTGGGCCGGGAGTAAAGGGCTTTAGCATAGGACAGTACCCGCGCTTGCGCGGGCTGGTCAAGGAAACAAATGAGCAACAGTAATATTGAAGAACGCGTTAAGAAAATTATCGTAGACATGCTGGGCGTCAAGCCCGAGGATGTTGTGCCGGAAGCTTCCTTTGTGGACGATCTGGGTGCTGATTCTCTTGACACCGTTGAACTCGTGATGGCCTTGGAAGAGGAATTCGAGACTGAAATCCCCGATGAGGAAGCAGAGAAGATCAACACTGTTCAGGCTGCCATTGACTACATCAAGAATCATCAGGACAAGTAATTGAAGTCAGGGCTGTGAGACGCGTCCTTGTGTTTAAGTTCACGGCCTAACAGAAGGGAGATGTGCAGTCACATCTCCTTTTTTATGTTATAAAGCCGATAAAGTCCGCCTGATGTTCGTTGGTGAGCCTATGGCGGAAAGAGGGGGATGTGAACCCCCGCCATTAACCATGACGGAGATGAGATCATGACTAAGCGCAGAGTGGTGGTGACCGGACTGGGTATGCTCTCGCCGGTGGGCGGTACTGCCGAGGAATCCTGGAAAAACCTGTTGGCCGGCAAAAGCGGCATCAAGAAGGTTGAGCACTTTGACACTACCGAATTCACGGTGAAAATCGCCGGTCTGGTGGATGCCTTCAATCCCGAAGACTGGGGCATACCTCACAAGGATGTGCGCAAGATGGATGAGTTCATCCAGTACGGTATCGCGGCCGGCATTATGGCTCTTAATGACTCGGGACTGGAAATCACCCCTCAGAACCGCGAACGCATCGGTACCATGATAGGCTCGGGCATCGGCGGTTTGACTCTCATCGAGAAGAACATCTTCGGCCTGGCCAACCGCGGCCCGCGCGGGATCAGTCCCTTCTTCGTGCCCTCCACCATCATCAACATGGTCTCCGGGCAATTGTCCATCATGAAGGATCTGCGCGGTCCGAATCTCTCCACTGTAACGGCCTGTGCCACCGGTACTCATGCCATCGGCCTGTCGGCCAGGCTTATCCAGTACGGAGATGCCGATGTGATGGTGTGCGGCGGCTCCGAGAAGGCCTCCACTCCTATGGGCATAGGCGGGTTTGCCACCATGAAAGCTCTGTCCGCGCGCAACGATGAGCCGGAGAAGGCCTCGCGTCCCTGGGACAAGGCCCGTGACGGGTTCGTGTTAGGCGACGGTGCCGGGGTGCTCATCTTAGAGGAGTACGAGCACGCCAAGGCCCGCGGTGCCAAGATCTACGCCGAACTCACCGGTTTTGGGATGAGCGGCGATGCCTTCCACATGACTGCCACCCCCGAGGACGGAGAAGGAGCGGCCCGCTCCATCAGACATGCCCTCGCAGATGCGGGAGTGGAAGCTGCGCAGGTGGGTTATATCAATGCTCATGGCACCTCAACCCATGTGGGGGATCTCTCCGAGCTGCGCGCGGTCAAGGCCATCTTCGGCGATGCGCCCAAGCAGACTCTCATGAGTTCCACCAAGTCCATGACCGGGCACCTCTTAGGCGCGGCCGGGGCCATCGAGGCGGTGATCACCGTGATGGCGTTGCGCGATCAGATCTGTCCGCCCACCATCAACCTGGATGATCCCGAAGATGAGGTGGGTGAGTTCAACTTAGTGCCCAATGTCAAGCAGCAGCACAGCTTCGAGTATGCCCTGTCCAATAACTTCGGTTTTGGCGGGACCAACGGCTCTTTGGTGTTCAGAAAATTAAGCTGAAAGATGCATCCTTATGGTGCGCAATCAGGAGAGGGCGGCGTAAGCCGCCTTTGTTTTGGGCGTTTATTGCTCGTCTGAGAAAGTCCACACGGGGGTGAGCTCGCCTAAGTGCAATTCCTGCGGTACCGCACCGTAATAGCGGCTGTCAAAGGAATCATCGCGCAAGGCAGCCAGAATAAACACCCCCTGCGGCAGTGTGCCTTCAAGCCGCTGTTGCGGCAGGGGACGTCCCTCACCGTCGTGAGCTTGTGGCCTGGTATGGGAGAGCAGGGTACCGTTGACGCTGATCCCGCTCTCGTTGATGAGCACCACATCCCCAGGACCTGCCACCACCTTTTTGCCCACCGGCGTGCTGTTGCCCGGGCAGCTGCCGTAGCCTAAATAGCCCCGCTCTCTGGCCATTACCGCGCTCGCCTCAGGCAGACAGGTCAGGAGCAGCTGCCCCACGCGGGCGCTCTGTGCGCTGTTAACCCTGTATACTCCCGGGGGAATGGAGGTGGAGAGATTAAACCACAGCCGGCCTGAGTAGATGAGGTACCAGGCCAGCGCCAGCAGTGCGGCGACGCTGCTTATTATCCAGCAAAGCTGCTTGATGGTTTTGCGCAGGACGGGGGTCATGAGAACTCCTCTGGGGATTATTTACTGCCCGCTAAGACGTCGCGGTCACGCTCACTTAAGTTTAGTCGTTGCGCGTCGTATCCGGGGCGGTTCTAGGCGAACACGCCAGACTTTAAATTGTTTTTGGGGGCATGGTAGCGAAAAATTCCCCCCAATGCCAGCTATTCGCGTTAGGATAGAAAAAGACTTCGGGGTGACGCCGAGGTGCAGGCAGTAACTACGCTGTCTGGTGTTTAGAGGGTACGAAAATGGGCCGGGTGAGGTGTTGTCCCCTGCAGGTTTTAGGTTTGATGGCAGCGTTGCTGTCGGCGTTCTTTACAGACGCCACCGCAGCTGAGACCGAGCGCACTTATACCATTGCGCTCGAGAGTCATTATGCCCCCTATGAGTATCGCAACGCGCAAGGTGAGCTGGTAGGCTTTGAGGTCGAACTGTTAAACGCCATTGCCCAAGAGCAGGGACTTAAGCTTAAGCTTGAGGAGCACATTTTCGACAAGGCCACCTCCCTGGTGGTGGCAGGTGAGCTTGATGGGGTTGGAGGCGGTTGTGTGCTCACCGGCGATCGCAAGCGCACCTTCAGTGTCACCGAACCTTACATGAAGGCGGGCTTAGGTCTCATGTACAACCGCTCTCTTTTGGGGCGGGAGCTGAGCGGTCCCGAACAGCTGACCGGCAGAAAGGTCTGCGTGGAGACCGGCTCTTTGGGGCATCGCTATGTGCGCAGCAGAAATAACCTGGAGATGGTGACCTTCTACCGCATTGATGACGCCTTAGAGGCCTTCAATCAGGGACACTGCCACGCCATGGTGTGTGATTACCATCTGCTGGATTATTACATCCGCTCCGGCACGGTGCCTAAGGGACAGTTGCTGAGTGAGCGCCTGACCAATGTTGATTACGGTTTTTTAATCAACAAACAGCGCACCGAGCTTACGGAGCAATTGAACGCAGGATTAAAAGAACTGCGCGAGAGCGGCGAACTTGACCGTTTAAAGCGCAAGTGGTTCGCTCACGCCGAGCAGGAATAGAGCGCACTCCCCAGCCGATCCGGCCGGGGGAGAGGTGCGAAGCGGAGTTTGGCCGGGAGTGCTTTTTAAATGGTACTCAGATTTTGCGCGGCGAGGTTCATCCTGCTGAAGGCGGCCGGACTTAAGAGCTTGAACAGCTCGATATAAATCAGGTCAATAAGATAGAACACCGACATGCGCCAGTCGCTGTAAACCGGGGCACCGTCACTTTGTTCCATATAATGCCTGAGCGTGATCCCGCACAGCGCAGACAGTTGCGGATCGTCATCGGAGGTGATCACCGCCAAGGTGACGCCGCGCTCTTTGCAGTGGGCGGCGGCCCTCAGCAGATCTTCCATCTTGCCTGCAGTGGAGACAAAGAGCACCACATCCTGAGCCCCCATCAGGGGGCAGTTCATCAGGATGTCCTGAATGTCGCTGGCCGAGCGGCAGTCACGTCCGATGCCGGTGAACTTGCGCGCGGCGTCGGCGGCGATAAAACCGGCCCCGCCCAGCCCGAAAAAGAAGATGTGACGGGCGGCGGACATGCTTACCACCAAACGCCTCAGCGAGTCGTAATCCAGCTCATCCATGCTCTTGCTAAGCAGACTGAAGTTCAACTGCAGCAGTTTGCGGGAGGTCAGCTTGCTGCTGTCCGCCACTTCCAGGGCCGCGGCGCTGAGTTCGTCCTTGTAGAGCTCCTTTTCCTGCAACAGTGCCGATCTGAATTCCTTGAGACTGTCAAAGGAGAATTTACGGGCAAAGCGGGTGACGGTGGCGTGAGAAACCCCGGTGCGCTGGGCGATGGCCGAAATGGAAGCCGAGCAGTCATTGAGCTCACTGTTTAAAAAGTACTCAATGAGCTTCTGGTCGGCGCGGGAAAATCTGCTGCGCGTCTGCGGATCCTGGATCTGTTCGAGAATGCTCATAGCAGCCTCTGCAAAAGACATGGTAGTTGGCCGCTATTATAAGTGAAAATGTGATCCGTGACAGAATTTTTTCTGAGCCCCCGGGGGCAGTATCAGCCTCTCAGCCCCAGCGCTCCTTTTCCTCATCAGTAGAGGAAGTGGCGGAATTTTCGCCCCCGGAGTTTTGGCGCCTGCGGTTTAAAGCGGTGACGTTATCCGCTGCTGTGTTCTGCATTCCCTGCAGGGCCGAGCTGACCGCCAATGTCAGACTGCCCAGCCCGGCGGTCAGGGCCAGTTGTCCTGCGAGTTTGGTGGCCTTGCTTATCTTCTCCTTGCCCTCGGTCTTGCTCTGACGGGACGACAGCTGCAACAGCACCGCACCGGTCACCCCGGCGGCCAGAGCTGCCCCGGCGGCGTAATCCCGCACCTGAGCACTCTGGGCCACGCCTTCTATGCACCAGTTGACGAAATGCTCGCAGTTGCGAAAGAGCAGGTTATAGGAACTCTCGCCTAACTGACTTTCGGCGCGGCGCGCACTCTGCTCGGGTGAGAAACGGCGGTGGGGGTGTTCTATCACCCCCAGTCTCTGGCCTTCGGCAAAATCCTGCAGGGAGACCCTGACGATGCCATCATCGAGGATGTTCTCAATGACCTGCCCCTGTCCCACGTAAATGCCGTGGTGCAGGTACATAAGCCGGCGGGCCACCAGATGGGTGCCGCGGACGAATTCCTCAGGTGCGGTGGCCTGACGCTCAAACTGATAATAGGAACTGCCTGTCTCGGGACTCTCTTCCACAAACTCTCCTTACGCTTCAGCGAGCTCAGGCCAGCTCGGAAATCGTGGTGGTTGAGCCCTCGGCGCTGTCTGCGGCGCTGCGGCTGTTGTCTGCTGCAGAGCGGTACTGATCATATTCAGGCAGTCGGCTGTTTTCAACCTCATCTAGCAGCGCCTGTGCCTGTTTTTTGGCGCTCTCAATATCGGTGGTCTCAGAGGAATGCGCGGTGCTCAGGCTGTTTTCCGGATCGAGGTTATCTGCCGTGTTCGCCTGCTCGCCGGGGGTGGAAGGAGCGGCACTTTTGCCGGTCAGGGCTTCCAACTTGCTGCGGATTTTGGCCAGGGCCGCATCCTGCTGAGCCTGGATCTTGGCGGCGGCGGCATCCTGTTCGCTCTTGAGGTTTTTCAAGAACACATTAAGCCGGTCAATGGCGGTCGAGCTGATGCTCACCAAGTCAGAAGTATCGTCTTTGGCCTCTGAGCTGTTGTCGTTTAAGCCGTATTTTTCCTTGAGGGTGTCCAGCTTGTCCATAAACGCTTTTTTGGCCGCAGTTTCAGTGGCCAGGGAATTGGCTGCTTCGGAGACCTTGGCCTGCATGGCGGAGAACTGCTGAAACTCGGCTGAGCCCAACAGGGAATTCTTCGTGCCGGTCAGGTTGCTGCTCTTTTTCTTGTAGCCCGGCATGAAGCTTTGATTAAGCACCAGATTCAGGGCATTTAAGCCCGCTTGGTCAATGGCCATGTCTCTCTCCTTGGGGGCAACGCGCGCCCCTGTACACTCCCGCTCATCTTTGATTATCGGTCTGCGTCACCCTGTGCTTTATGTCTGAGGCCTAAGTTTGCGGACACTGAGCCTGACCGGTCAGGGGAGGTTTTTGATGTCCTGCTCATTGAAGTAGCCCTTGTCAAAGAGGGTGTGGGCCACGTTGTCACGGGTTACCATGAGCGGGGTCAGCAGCACCGCCGGGATCGGACCGGCGCCGTTGTGATAGCTGTCGAGATCATTGATGTCGACCTCCTGACCTGAGGTGATGGCATTGACCATTTTCACCGCCTCTTTGGCCATGACTTTGCTGTCTTTGAAAGCGGACATGGCCTGAAGCCCTTCACTGAGCAGTTTGACGCTCTTAGGCAGGCAGTCCAGACCGGTGACCAACGGGATATTGCGCTGGTTGTAGCCGGCCGCAAGCAGGGCCTTGATCACTCCCTGGGCGATGGAATCATTAGGGGAGAGCACCGCGTCCAAGCGGGAGCGATGGGAACTGTAACCGTGTTTGGCAATTAAGGTGGTCATGCGGGTATTGGCCACCTCCAGTTGCCAGTCTTTGATGGCGGTCTGCCTGAGGCTGGTTTCTCCCGAACTCACCTTAAGCATGCCGCTTTTTAAATAGGGAGCGAGGACGCTCATGGCTCCGTCATAGAGGTATTTGGCGTTGCTGTCGTTTCCGTCCCCGGAGAAGATCTCGAGGTGCCTGGGTTCAATGGCCCCCTCCAATCCCAGCTGACGCTCCAGATAATGACCCTGCATCACGCCGATGCGCTGGTTGTCAAAACTCAGGTAATAGGAGATGGCATCGGTACCGTTGATGAGCCGGTCATAGGCGATGATCGGGATCCCCTTGAGCTTGGCCTGCTCTAACGTTTCACCCATGCTGTCGCAGTTGACCGGAGCGATGAGCAGCACCGCTACCTCACGCTCGATAAGTGAAGCTATCTGTTTGAGCTGCAGCTGTTCATTGTTTTGTCCGGCGTACTCCAAGAGCACCTCATGACCTGCGGCCTCCAGATCCTCTTTGAGGATACGGCCGTCCTGGAGCCAGCGGTAGTCTTTGAGATCGTTGGGCAGGGAAATGCCCACCACGGCGGCCCTGGCGGAGATCGTTGCCCAAGCGCCCAGCGCCAGGGCGGACAGCAACAGAATTTTCAGGGGCTTTACCATGCGTTTCATCCTCAAACCTAAAAAGCGCTGTCTCTTGGCCTAAAACCGGCACCGGCAGTGCTTCCTGCCTTACTTCAAGCATAGCAGAGAGCGAGCGACCTGCCCAATGCCGGCACGGCGTATTGCGAGATGAGATAGAAAAACCTTCTGCCCCAAGGCAGAAGGTTTTCAGGTCAAATGAGCGGAGCTAATCAGAGATAGCCGTACATACCGGTCAGCAGATAACCGATGACGCAGGATACGAATACGCCGATAAGTCCAGGAATGATGAAGCTGTGGTTGATCACGAAACGCCCGATGTGGGTGGTGCCGGAGCGGTCAAACTGGATGGCAGCCAGATCGCTGGGGTAGGTGGGCAGAATGTAGTAACCATAGCAGGCCGGTGCAAAGGCCAGAATGATGGCCGGGCTGACGCCCACACCCAGGGCCAGCGGCACAAAGGCTACCAGCGCCGCCGCCTGCGAGTTCACGAACTTCGAGACGATGAGCAGCATCAGAGCGTAGGTCCAGGGGTGTTCCTGCACGATACCGCCCAAGAAGCCCTTCATCATCGGGGTGTGCACGGTGAACATGGTTTCGGCCATCCAGGAGATACCGAACACGGCCACCACCGCCACCATGCCGGAGCGGAAAATATCGCCTTTGGCAATCTTGGCCGAGTCGCATTTGGTGCAGATGAGGATGATGGAGCCGGCCAGCAGCATGAAGATCTGAATTACGGAGACCATGCTGAGCGGCTTGACCTTGCCCTCGGGACCGAAGCTGGGCCTGAGCCAGGAGAAGTAACCCATCAGGGCGACCACGGCGATGGCACCCAGGAAAATCCACATGGCAGTCCAGCTGCTCTTGGGCAGCTTGACTCCCATCAGGGAGGCGGTGGAGCCGTAGACATATTCTTTCTGGGCCGGATCGGAGATGAGCTTCTGGAAGTCCTCATCCTTGTCGAGATCCTTGCCGCGGAACCAGCTGAAGATACCGATGGCCAGACAGCCGCAGTAGGTGGACGGAATGGTGATCTTCAGGAGATCAACGTAACCGTCGAAGTTAGCCAGATGCTGATCGGCACCGAGCAGGTAGGCTGTCAGGGTGACCACTGCCACCGACACCGGGCTGGCGATGATACCCATCTGAGCGGACACCGAGGTCGCGGCCATGGGACGCTCCGGCCTGATGCCGTTCTTGATGGCGATGTCATAAACAATGGGCAAAATGGTGTACACCACGTGGCCGGTGCCGCACAGCACCGTCAGCGTGGCAGTCACCAGAGGCGAGAGAATACTGATGTATTTGGGGTTGCGACGCAGCAGTTTTTCGGCAATCTGCAACATCACATCCAGGCCGCCGCTGGCCTGCAACGTGGCGCTGGCCACCACCACGGATACGATGGTGAGCATGACGTCGATGGCCGGTTTGCCGGGCGCGACGTGGAACAGGAACACCATCATTACCAGGCCGATGCCGCCCAACATACCTAAGGCGACACCGCCTTTGCGGGCACCGTAAAGCAGACAGAGCAGCACGATCACCAGTTGAATGGCAAACTGCGTGCCCTCACTCATGTTAATTAGAAAGTCCAAGGCAAATCTCCTCTGATAGAAACAGCAATTGCAGGTGGGACACGCGGTACCACACAGTTTTTTTATAACATTTGAAAGTTTTTGGGTATTAGATGCAGAGGTTTAAAATGTGAGGTGTGCGGATAATATTTGCCGAAAACTTTTCAGTGATCGAATAAATCGGAGCATGGGTATGCAGGTAGTGGTCTGCGGAGGCAGTGGTTTCATCGGCCGCGCCCTCTGCGAGGCCCTTAGGGCGCGTGGTGATGAAGTCACGGTGCTGTCGCGGCAGGGAAAGGCGCTGCCTCAGGCACACAAAGTGAACGGGGTGGTCTATCAGAGCTATGCAGAGCCTCTACCGCAGGCGCAGGCCGTAGTCAATCTCGCCGGAGCCTCCATCGCCGCCTGGCCCCTGACAGCAAGACGCATGCGCACTCTGGTGCAGTCAAGACTTGAGGTACTCAGCTGCCTGGAGCGAGGCTATGACCGGAACCTGCCTGAGATCCTGATACAGACCTCCGGCTCCGGAGTGATGCAGGGTCCGGGGCCCTGCGCCGATGACGGGGCGCTGGCTGAGAACTTCTACACCACAATGTGCCTTGAATTTGAGCTAAGAGCCGAGGCGCTGTGCCGCCGGGCGGGAAGCGTACTTAAGATCCTGCGCTTAGGCGTGGTGGTGGGAGCAGGAGGCGGACTGTGCGCCATTACCTCCCGTCTGCCGCCCTTTGCTCTGTGGGGAGCACATAATTATGTCCCCTACATCTTGCTGGAAGATACGGTGCGGGCCCTGATTTTATGCCTTGACAGGAGCGAACTGTCAGGACCGATTCTGGGGGTGAGCCCGCATTTTAAAACCGTAAACGAACTGTTGGAACTGTGCCGGCCGACCTCGTTCTTGCCGCGTCTGCCGATCCCGCAGGTACTGCTCAGGGCACTGGTGGCCCTGGGGGATCACCGCCCCGCGCTGTTGCTGTGCGACCAAAAACTGCATCCGGGCAAACTGCTTGAGGCCGGTTTGCGCTTTACCGCGTAGGCAGGATGGGGCCCGGGAGGCAGGCAAAATGTGGTTGCCTCACCTATTTGCATCTGCTAGAATACTCGCCGTCAAGAGAGAAGCCTAGTGCTTTTGTCGGCGCGGAAAGATGGCAGAGCGGCTGAATGCACCGCACTCGAAATGCGGCAACCTCATCCGAGGTTCGGGGGTTCAAATCCCCCTCTTTCCGCCATTGATATTCCTACAATCTCCCACTTCTGTCCTTATTGTACACAGGAACATTGGTTCGTTCTGTGCCCGCGCCTGCCAGTTAGGGGGACGTCTCTTTGCGCTTATAGTGTCTGCCTTCACAGTTGCAAGTCCCCGGCCTTGCTGATCTGCAGCCGGGGAGCGGTGGGTTTCAGCCTATTTATTGCCAATGGTCAGGATCTGCATCAGCTCGTTATCCGAGAGATCGCCCAACCATTTCTCGCCGGTAGATACCGTAAGTTCTGCGAGCTCTTTTTTGCGCTGCAGCATGAGATTGATTTTTTCTTCAAAGGTATTGGCGCAGATGAAGCGGTTTACCTGCACATTCTTGGTCTGGCCGATACGGAAGGAGCGGTCGGTGGCCTGCTCTTCCACTGCCGGGTTCCACCACAGATCATAGTGAATCACGGCGGTGGCGGCGGTCAGATTGACACCGGTACCGCCGGCCTTAAGGGACAGAATAAAGCAGAATTCCTCCGGGGAGACGCTGAAGCGGTCAATCATCTGCGTGCGCTGTTTCATCGGGGTACTGCCGTGCAGGAAGGAAGGTTTAAAACCGGTGGCCTGCTCAATCCACTTCTGGATGAGATGGCCCATTTCCACGTATTGCGTGAAGATGAGGGCCTTGTTCCCGGCGTCCTGCAGGGCGCCGATCAGACCCAACAACATATCGGCCTTGCCGGAATATTTGGGATCATCGTAGCGGCCGTCCTTGATGAGCAGTGCCGGTGAGTCGCAAATCTGCTTGAGCTTGCGGATCAAATCAAGTACCGTGCGACTGCGGGTGAACTTGTCCTCACTGGTGGTAATGGCCTCAATCTGATCGTCAATGGCATTCTGGTACATGGCCGCCTGGGTCTGGGTCAGCTCACAGAAGGTATCGGTGGTGAGCTTATCCGGCAGATCGCTGATGATGCTGCGATCGGTCTTGACCCGGCGCAGAATAAAGGGCGAGGTCACACTGCGGAACATGGTGGCGGCTTCCTCGTCCTGATGCTTTTCAATGGGAGTGGCGAATTCGCGTTTGAAACCTGCCGACGAGCCCATGAGACCTGGATTGACGAATTCCATGATGGACCAGTAATCCATAAGGCGGTTTTCCACCGGGGTGCCGGTCATGGCGATGGCGCTGCTAGGCTTGAGCGAGCGCACCGCCTTGGCGGCTTGAGAGAGGTGATTTTTGATGTTCTGCGCTTCGTCTATCACCAGCACCCGCAGTTTCAATTGAGTGTCGGCGGTGAGTTCGTTGATGGACCGACGCAGTTTGCCATAGGAAGTAAGTACCACGTCCGTATCATGACGGAATTCGCACCCGGGACCATAGAACCGGCTCACGGTCAATTTCGGCGCGAAACGCGACAGCTCGCGCTCCCAATTGATCAGCACTGAGGTTGGAACCACTACCAGAGCCTGCTGTCCAGTAAGTTCGCCTTCCTCCTTGAGTTTGCTCAGAGCCGCAATGACCTGTACGGTTTTGCCCAGGCCCATGTCATCGGCGATAATCGAGCCCATGTTCATCTTGAGATTGCGGTACAGCCAGCTGAAACCGCGCTCCTGATAGGGGCGCAACTTGGCTTCAAGCTGACCGGGCAGCGCCACCTCAGGCTGTTTCATCAGCCCCTGCAGGGCTTGAATAATCTGTTCTGAAACCTGAGCGTTCTGTCCCTCAAACTCACCGGTCATGGCCGCAGCGATAAGCCTGGGCTTGCTGATGGCCTGCTGTTTTTTGGAAAGCTTGTCGAGGATTTTGCCGAAGGTCTCGGGATCGACGTAGATGTAGCTGTCGTTAAACTGCACCAGTTGTCCCATGCGTTTGCACAGCTTCTTGAAATCCTCCTCGCTGATGTTCTTGTCGCCGATGGCCAGTTTCCAGTCGTAATCGAGCAACTCCGAGAGGCCGACGAAACCCGTGGAACTCTCCCATTTGCCGTTGAGTTTGACGTTGAGCATGCTCCTGGGTATGGGCAGAACTCCGTTCTGATCCCCAAACTGCAATTCCACGCCGTAAGATTTCAGCCAGACAGCGCTGTCCTTGATGAACTGTTCAAAGTCCTCGGCCAGAATGGCGTGTCTTCTGAGCGGGTGGTAGTAGAACTCAGCCATCTCCGGGCGTATTCTGCCCAGGCGTCTTACCGGTTTGACCACTGCCGCGGCGTGGGAAGAGTTAGCCTCACTTTGGTAGAGATCGCGCACTGACAGTTCCCACTGCGGCTTCACCGCCGGCAGCTGCTTTTGCTGCGCCTTAGACTCTGCTTGGGCTGCAGTGGCGGCGTTCTGCTCAGTGTTTTGCTCGGCTGCAGTCGGTTTGTCAGCCTCGGCCTCATCCTCAGCGTCAAAGTCCGCCTCAGAGAGCGTCTTTCCCCCATAAAGCGGAGGATAGCCGGCTACGCGCAGGTCAAGTTCAATCAATTCTTCTCCGGCAGGCAGCTCAAAGCCATCAAGGTCCAGCCAGTGCTCGGCATTTTCTTCTTTGTTTTGTTCTTTGGTAACTACGCTAAAGCGCAGCGCGGGAGTGCCCTCACTTTCCCGGTAAAGCATGTCATTGAGCCATCTGCCGGTATGATCGACATTCTCGTCCGTGGCGTAGGCAAAGGCTCTGAGCGAGCCTGGCGAGCGCATGTAGGCAAACAGGCCGCTGCGCTGCCAGGGCAGGGTTTTCAGTCTGAGCAGATCCTGCTTGCCCTCCTCGGCGATATAACCCTCCATGAAAAAGCCCAGAGCGTAGAGCCCAAGTTGCAGATCTGAAGGAGCTTTTTTGGTATCAAAATTTAAAAAGCTGCGTGGCAGAGCCCGGAGGTTACGACCTACTTCGGCACACAGCCTGGCCACTACCGGGGAGCAGGCAGCCGGTACCCAGCGGATAACCATCTCTTCTTCTGCGGAGCTGTAAAAATAGCTGCCCTGGTATTCGTTTTCCACCGTCAGACAGGCAGGTACCATCGCCCCGCGCGAGCACAACTCGGTGGCCAGACGCCAGACATGAAACATGGCCTCCAGATGCCGGTCTGATCCCCGTACCAGTTCCGGCATTTGCTGCAGCTGGAACATCTCGTGCTGAAAGGGTTGCTTTTTGGTACGGCTGTGCCCGTCAAGCACCGGGCTGCAGGTAATTTTCTTGGGGGTGGTATGAATCTGCCAGTAAATGCCCTCGTCGCACCAGCACAGCCCGTTCTTGTCAAAGCTCATGAAGGGCACCTCGGAGGAGTAGGTGGGCAGAGTGCGTTCTGTGCTGCCGCGCAGCACGGCGGCGCAGCGTTTGGCGGTGGCCTTTATAATCTTGCGGCAGGCAGTGGTCAGACCGCGTTCCAAGAACTGTGCGGCATAATCATCCTGCATTTTGATGAGTAAGTCAGTTAAAGTGGGGATCTGCAACGCACTGAGCAGTCTGAGGTTATCCACCGCCTGATTGAGGCGCATTTGAGATTGTTCGTCAAGCGGATTTGGCGCAGTCTCCTGAGGTTGTGCACCCCGGCGGGCGGCTTTGGCAGCTTTTGCCGACATCAGGGCCCGACGCGCGGCGCGCGGCAATTTAGCCACTTTGACAGGTTCAATTTCCGGCCCTTTAAAGCTATCCGGCATGGACGGCAGCTGGGGCTTGCGGTAGGTCTGCTCGTATTCGAGCTTCAACCCCCGCTCAAGGAGCAGCTCATCTTTATCCCGATCCAGTACAAAATCTAGCACATTACGCGGATAACGGTCGATAAGCTCCGCGATGAAGCGCACCGTCATGGCCCAGATCAGGTTACGCTTGGCAGTCGATACCTCCTTGAGCCTGGAATGTTCAGAAATATCTTCTATCAAATCCTCGGCAGGCAGCGCCAGCACCTTCTTGCTGGCCACATACAGTTTCTGGTTGTACTCAGGATCAAGAAAGTCGTAGGGGCCGCTCCAGAAGATTGAAGCATTATCAAACAGAAAATCGGCGATGGGATCGGTAAGCTCTTTGGACAGTGCCTTGAGTTTTACCTCATAAGTTTTGGTTTCGTAGTCGTAAGGATTGACATGTTCTGATTCGTAATAGAAATAATGACTTCTGGTACGACCTTTGATGGGAATACCCAGATTGAAACTAAACCCATGCTCTTCCCAGCTGTAGAGTTCCAGATAGGGCCGCAGTTTGTCGCCGTCGCTTTTTTCGGCGAACAGTTTTTTATGTTCCGCGCTGAGCTTATCAAATAAGCCCGCGCTGGCATGCCGGTAAAAAAATTGCGCAGCCTCAGTTTGCAGCGGCCGAAAGAAAATGGCGGAAGAACTCATGGTGATGTACCGACAATGGCCCTAAAAAGGCTGGGCCTGAGAAAAAAATGACATCAAGTCAAGACGCTGTCAGGTCTTGGTGCCGTCTGTTGCTAAAGGCATAATTCTACCATAGCTAAGCTCTGACCGAGCATAATCAGGCCAAAAGGGTGAGCTGGTTGAAATGGCTGACATAATAAATTAAATGTCTTTATAAACAAGAACTTTTATGAATATTGGGTTCAAAAAATCTTCGAGATCCTTTATGTTTGGTTGCTCTCTTAGTTTAAAGATTGTATGTACCGTATTAAAAAAGAGGGACTGATGCCCCTCTTTTTTAAGCTGTTTGAACAATCAGTTTCAGGCAGTCATGGTAGCCTGAATGGCGGTCACGGCGATGGTGTAGACGATGTCATCTACCAGCGCACCGCGCGAGAGATCGTTGACCGGTTTTTTCAGTCCCTGCAGCAGCGGACCCACGGAAACCACGCCGGCCGAGCGCTGTACGGCCTTGTAGACGGTATTTCCGGTGGAGAGAGACGGGAAGATAAAGACCGTCGCCTTGCCCGCAACGGGCGAGCCAGGAGCCTTCTGCGCCGCCACGGCAGGCTCGACCGCGGCGTCATACTGCAACGGTCCGTCCACCGCGATATCCGGGCGCTTCTGCCTGACCAGTTCGGTGGCCTGCGTCACCAGATCCACGTCAGCGCCTTTACCGGACTTGAGCGTGGAGTAGGTGATCATGGCCACCTTAGGATCGATGCCGAAAGCTTTGGCGGTATCGGCCGACTGAATGGCAATTTCGGAGAGTTCATCGGCAGTGGGATTGAGATTGATGGCGCAGTCGGCAAAGAGGTAGACCTGTTCGGGCATCAGCATGAAGAAGGAGCCCGATACCAGTTTGGAGTTCGGGGCGGTCTTGATGATCTGCAGTGCCGGACGGATGGTGTTGGCGGTGGTGTGCACGGCTCCGGATACCAGACCGTCAAGCTCTCCGCGCTCGATCATCATGGTGGCCAGAGCCACGTTGTCCTGCAGCATCTGCACGGCCAGCTCAGGGGTCATGCCTTTTTTCTGCCGCAATTCAACCAGACGATCCACGTAATTGTTGCGCACGGCCTCGGGCTCGACGAACTCCACGCCCTCGCCTAAGCTCACGTCCAGTTCCTTGGCCACCTCCAGAATATGCTCCTTGTTGCCGAACAGCACCGGCACGGCAATGTTCTGCCGGGCCACTTCCGCGGCAGCCTTGACGGTACGCGGCTCGTCACCCTCAGGCAAGGCGATGCGCTTGTGGGCGGCCCTGGCCAGGGAGGTGAGTTTGCTGCGGAAGGAGGCAGGACTCATGAGCGGTATGCGCTCTTTATCGTATTGGGAGATGATCTGCAAGGCAGTCTGGTCAAAGATGGCTGCACCGGCCTGCTCGGCAAGATCCTTGCGCTCGGTGTCATCATAAGGCAGCAGCGCCGGGAAGTGCCTTAGGGCCGCGGCAATATCCAACGGTGAGAGAGCGGTCTCAATCACCGCGCCGGCACCTGACACGGCGCCGCCTAAGCCCTGTGGCAGCACGGCCACGCCGCAGGCGGTGGAATCAGGCTTGGTCACGGCGATAAGCGCAGCGCCCTCGTCTTCGCCCTGCCCGGGCAGCACGGCCTTGAAGACACGGGTGTTCTCACTGCCTGAGCTGACTTTGCCGTCCAGGTACACAGCCAGATCGCGGGCACGCGGGGCGTAGAGTTTCTGGTCAAAGTGCAGCGTGGCGATGATGTTGGTGATGGCCGCCGGAGCATTGGCCTTGGCACTGCAGCTGCCCTGCGGACCGTCACACTCACAGGCAAAGGAGAGCTGACGTTCCCCTTCTTTGCCATGAGGCGCGTCGGGATTAAGCAGCACCGTACCCAGCACGCGTTTTTTGCCGGCCTCGCCGAAGGCGCGCAAGGTGTTTTCGAGCATCATTTTGGCGCGACCGCACTTGCCGGGAATGGCGCTGAGAATATCGGCATCCAGCGCGTGACAGGTCTCGGCGTTGATGCGGTCACGGCCGCCCAGGAATTTTTCCACTCCTTCGATGATTACCACCTCAGGGGAGGTTTCCGCCACCAGTGAGTTGAAGTTGGCAACAATGCTCTCCAGCACCTCCGAGCGCTGCCCCTTGGCTACCTGTTTGGTGGCGCAGTTGACACACAGGGTACGTTTTTCAACGGGATCGTTGAAGACATCGGAGAAGGGTTTGAACAGTACCGCTTTCACCCCTTTTTGATTGAGTGCCTTAACCAGGCCTAAGGTGACGGGAAACAGACCCTGCGCCTTGCCGGCAGGAACTAGCATTACATTATGAGTCACGATTGCTCCTCACTTAACTGACTGAAAATAATCCTGAATTTGGCATTGAAAGAGAACCTCAAATGAGTTGTGAAAAGGCTTTGGCTGCAAACTCAAAACCCGTTCTTCAGCGGTGTTTTCAACGCCGGGACCCCTGAAAGTGGCTTCATAGTAGCATAGGAATTTGTGCTCCCGGAGAGCCTGCTTGCAAATCCGTTTCACGCTTCACTATCTTGTACTGCATCTGAGCTGTCAACGTGGACGCGGTCTGCGTCGGTTATCTTGTTCCCTGCGGCTGAGGATGCGGCCGGCAGATGGTCTGAGGCAAAAAAGGGCGCAGCCATGGCCGCGCCCAAGATCATCGAGGAGTATTGGTTATCAAGAGCCGTGCTGGGCCTGCGCGCGGGCGCGCATGACGCGCATTCTCTCGCGGATCTGCGGACCTGCCACCTGAATGAGGATCACCACGATGAGGATGATGCCCTTGACGGCGTCGTTGATGAGCGAGTCCATCTTCAGGGCGATGATGATCTTGTCAATTACAGTGTAGGAAAGGGCACCAAACAGGATACCCAGGCAGCGGCCGCGTCCGCCGGCCATGCTGATACCGCCCAGCACCACCGCAGCTATGGCGTACATCTCATAGCTTGAACCGGTGGTGGCAGGATCGGAGGAGGCGTTCATGGCGATCCAAAAGAACGAGGCCACACCCACCAGACCGCCGGTGATGACAAATACCATGGTCTTCATGAGACTGACATTGATGCCGGCCATGAAGGCCCCTTTGTAGCTGCTGCCAACGGCGTAGACTTTCTTGCCGAATTTGGTGGATTCTAAGATGTACACAAAGAGGGCGGTTAAAAGTACCAGCATGATGCCCACGATGGGCAGTGAGAGAAACTTGGAATTGCCGAAACTGAACATGGGCTGAAACATGTCAAGTTTGGAAATCATGCGGTACACCGAGCTGCCACCGCCTGCCAGGGATTTGTCGATGTGCTGGCAGATGTACTGGGCAAAAGAGCGGAAGATGAGCATGGTAGCCAGGGTGACGATGAAGGACGGCATCTTCACAATGCCCACCAGCACGCCGTTTAACAGCCCGCACAGACACCCAAACCCTACCGCGAAGAGGAAGGTGAGCAGAATACTGTCGGTGACGTTGAACACCACCACGCTCAGGCCGCTGACTAAAGCCAGCATGGAACCTACCGAGAGGTCGATCTCGGCGGTGATGCACACCATGCCCATCCCCAGCGCGATGATGCCGATCACCGCCGAATGGCGCAGGATGTTCATGGCCGCATTTAGGGTCAGGCCGTTGCTGCTGAGCGCGTAGACGCAGAAAATAATCACAAAGACAAAAATATAGCTGTAACTGTGCCAGAGCCTGGACAGCAGCGCTCCCGAAGATTGGTTGTTCATGTTCACTCTCCTGCCGAATTGGTTGAATACATCATGATGCGGTGCTCTTCTATTTCCTGATGAGGGAGCACCTTGATGACGCCGCCGTTGTAGAACACCAGACAGAAATCGGCGACCTTTTGCAGTTCGGGGATTTCCAGAGTGTTCACCAGCACGGTTTTGCCCTGGGCTGCCAGCTTTAAGATGAGCTTGTAAATCTCGGCTTTGGCGCCCACATCAATACCCTGGGTGGGATTGTCAAAGAGCAGTACCGAGGCGTTGGTGTTAAGCCAGCGGGCGATGAATACTTTCTGCTGATTGCCGCCGCTGAGCGAGACCACCGGCAGGGCGGGGGAGGCGGCCTTCAGATTTAACAGTTCCTTGTAGTGGAAGTATTTTTTCAGCTCTTCTCCTTTGCGGATATGAAATTTGCCGGCTGAGAGGGTATGTTCGGCCAGGTACATGTTCTCCAGGATATCCATATCGGGAATTACCGAGTTTTCCTTGCGGTTGGCGGCCAGAAGACCGATACCGGCCCGCATGGCGGCGTGCACCGAAGCCGGGGGCAGCACTTTGCCGTTTACGGTGGCACTGCCGCCCGTGCTGGCCGAGAGCCCGAACAGACATTGCATCAGTTCGCTGCTGCCGCACCCCTCCAGACCGGTCAATCCCACCACCTGTCCTCGTTTGACCTCAAGGTCCACATCGTGAAAACCCTCACCGCTGTATTTGTCCAGTGCAAGCACGGTATCCCCGGTTTCCCGCGGCTCATAGAAGCTCTGCGCGGCACCGCTGCGGCCTACCATGAGTTTGGTCACTTCCTCGGGGTTGGTGTCGGCGATGCGGCCCTCGGCGATGTATTCGCCGTTACGGAACACGGTGTAGTTGTCGCAGTAGCTGAAAATCTCCGGCATCTTGTGGGAGATGAAAATAAAGGACAGTCCGTCGGCCTTGAGACCTTTGACGATGTCAAAGAGGTGCTCTATTTCCTCGTTGTTCAAGGCAGTGGTAGGCTCATCCAAGATCAAGAGCTTGGCCTTGAACAGCAACGCCTTGCTGATCTCCAAAAGCTGCCTGTCCCCGGTCTTGAGCTCGTGGACGTAAGCTTGGGGATCGATGTTCACCTGCAGGCGGTCAAAGAGCTCACGCGAGCGGGCGATCATCTCTTTCTTTTTGAGATGCCACAACGCTCCTTCCAACTCCTTGCACATGAACATGTTCTCGAATACCTTCAGATCATTGAACAGGTTCAGTTCCTGATGGACAAAGGCGATGCCCAGCTCCTCGGTCTGGCGTATGGTGGGACGGTCAAGTTTTTGTCCGTCGAAAATCACCTCACCGGCATCGGCGGGAATGGTGCCGGTGAGTATGTTCATCAAGGTTGATTTGCCGGCCCCGTTCTCGCCGAGCAGGGCGTGCACCACACCCCGCTCGACGGTGAGTGCGGTGTTTTTCAACACCGGCACTCCGTTGAAGGCCTTGCAAATACCGCGCATGAGCAGTAATGACATGGCAGTTATCCTCAGTTGAAGGACTTAAACGAGCCTACGTTGTCGGCGGTAACGTTATGGCACTCGATGACGTGATCCTGAGTGACCGCTTTGCCGTCCAAAAAGTCCACCATGTCCTGTTCGGCTGTTTGAATCATGGAGGGGCTGTAGGTCACGGACATCAGGCCTCCCAGCTTTTTATAGAGGTCCTGATACTCCTCACCGCGCAGCACACTGTAGAGCTCCTCCAGGCCGCCGCAGCCGGTGATAACGGGCTGATGGGAGAGAAAGCGCTCCTTGATGTCATCGTCGATGCCGCCGCCGCGCAGCGCCTCCAGGATGCCCATGGCCAGCTCATCGTCCTCGGCGTAAATCCAGCGGATATCGGCGTTGGAGGCCTCACCCAGCAGGGATTCAAAGGAGGTTTTGGTGTTGGAGCGGCTCCAGTTGGTGGCGCCGGAGTAGGTCAGGGATTTTTTGACCTGATCCTCGGTCCACTTGAGGTTGTCGGGGATTTTCTCCCCGTTGAAGGCCAGCTGTCCGGTCAGGTATTTGGTGAAGCCTAAGTTGCGCAACGTAGTCACCGAGGAGGTGTCACCCTCGTAGACATAGACCTTATCACCTGGCTTTAAGCCCTTGCTGACAAAATAGGCCGCCGCGCCGGCACCGATGCCCTCGTTGTCACCTTTGACATTGGAGACGGCTTTGTCACTGACACCGTCGATGATGCGATCAAAGTCCACGTAGGGGATCTCGGCGTTGACTATTTGCTGCAGACCGGACATTACGGTATCGTCAATGGGCTGGATGACGATGCCGGCCAGGCTCTTGTCACCGCGGGCCAAAATGTCCTCAATCTGATTGATTTGATAGCCGGCGCTGTCGCAGGTAATTACCTCGGCGCCGTAACGGCCCTCTTGGTTGATCTCGGCGGCCTTCTGCTTGGCAAAGGTGGCCACGGAGCCGGTCCAGCCGTGATCCTCGGCGGCGGTCAGCACGATGATGTTGCGCTCGGCGGCCAGGGCGTTGAAGGATAAGGCAGCGCCCACGGCGGCGGCGATGAGGGTACGGGTAAGTTTCATGGCATATCTCCTTGGGTAAAGTTCCTGCATGAGCAGAAAAATCAGTTAAAAAAATGGGTTAGCGGTTAATCTTCAGATGACAAAATTACGCAGATAGCGGGCCGATAAGGTCAGGCTCTGCAGTACCCTCTCGCGGCTGCCCTCGAAGGCCTTGTCCTCGACCTCGATACAGGAACAGCCCCGGTAGCCTATGTCCGTGAGCGCCGAGACAAAACGCCCCCAGTCCACATCACCTAAACCTGGCAGTTTCGGGGACATGTACTCAAGCGGATAGGCGGTGATCCCCACATCCTGGAGACGGTCCCTGAACAGCTTGATGTCCTTGTAGTGAACGTGGAAGATCCTGTCCTTGAACTCGTAGAGAGGTTTGATGTAATCGATCATCTGCCACACGAAGTGCGAGGGATCGTAGTTAAGGCCCAGGTTCTCGTAGGGCAGCACCTCAAAGACCATCCGCCAGTTACGCGGGCTGGTCATCAGGTTCTGTCCGCCCGGCCACTGGTCAGATCCGAAGAGCATGGGGCAGTTTTCGATGGCCACCTTCACGCCCAGGTTTTGAGCGTGCTCCAGCAGCGGCGGCCAGATCTGCTCTGCCAGTTTGAGGTTCTCTTCCACGGTCCGGTACTGATCGCGGCCGATGAAAGTGGTGACCAGACCCACTCCCAGTTTGGCGCTGGCGCCAATCACCTCCTTGAGGTGGGTGAGGGTGGCCGTACGCTTTTCAAGATCCGGGTCCAGCGGGTTGGGGTAGTAGGCCAGGGAGGAAATCTCAATGCCTTTTTCTTTGGCGTAGTCCGTGACGTGCCGGGCATAGGCATCATCTTCCAGCACTTTGCGGCAGTCGATATGACACACTCCGGCGTAACGGCGCTCGGCCTTGCCCTGCGGCCAGCAGGCCACTTCAACGCACTCAAAGCCCTGACGCGCGGCCTCATCGATCATTTCCTCAAAAGTCCAGCCATCCAGGATGGCGCTGACAAACCCAAACTTCATGTTGTGCTCCTTAAACTGACCTGAAGGTGAAAACTTTGCTTCTCTATATTTCAATGCGACGGCCTTCGTCGCTGGACTTGAGGCAGGCGAATACCGCCCGCATGGCCTGCAGCACGTCGGCGCCGTCAATGAGGTTTTGCTGCTGTCCCAGGATGGCCGCTGCAAAGGCATCAATGATGCCGGTGGAAGTCTGGTGGTCATTGGTCTGGATCTGCCCCAGTTCATAGGTAATGACCTCACCGGTGCGGCCTACAATACGCAGCGCATAATCCGGGCTGTCGTAGATTTTGAGGATGCCCTTATCACCGTAGATGACGGTGGAATTATCTTCAGCTCCGTAGTAGGTCCAACTGGCGGTCATGCTGCCTACCGCACCCCCGTCCATCTCGTAGATACACACGGCGTTGTCGTCCACGCCCACCAGTTGTCCCCGGGCGTCGCGCTTGTCCAAAGTGGTGACGCGGGCGGTAACGGCGCGCACCTTCTGATTTAAGAGGTACTGGATGAGATCGGTTTTGTGCACGCCCAGATCGGCGAGCGCACCCATGGCGGACTTGCTGCGGTCAAAGAACCAGCTGGCGGTACCCGGATCGATGCTCCAGGTCTCGGGGCCGCCGTGGCCGAAGGTGGTGCGGAAGGTCAGAACCCGGCCGATGGCACCTTGTGCTATCAGTTCACGGGCTTTTTGGTGCGCCGGTGCCAAACGCTGATTTTGATCAATCATGAGCACCAGACCTTTTTCCCGAGCCTTTTGCACCATGCGCTCACAATCCTCAATGGTGGTGGCCATCGGCTTCTCGCACAGCACGTGTTTGCCGGCCTCCAGCGCTGCCAGGGTATTCTCGGCGTGGGCCATGTTGGCAGTGCAGATGCTGACGGCATCAAGATCGGGGATGCTTAGCAGCTCTTCAATGCTGTCACAGGCCCGCACGCCATATCTGGCGGCCAAATCCCGGGCACGCCCGGTGTTGAAATCAAAAAGAGCGGTAAGTTGGGTCTCGCTGTTTTCCAGATACTCGGGGATGTGACGGACCTGGGCGATTTTGCCGCAACCGATGATGCCGACCTTGATCATGTTTGAAATGCTCCTGTTTCTGAAATGACAAAGATTGTTTCATGAATCTTTAGGTCAAGTATAGACAGTATTGAAATGGTTTCAAGCAAAAATAACGGTATTTGCGCATTTATTTGTCGCCGATCACATAAAATTGCAAATATAATGAAATAATGCACTAGGTATTTCATGAAATATAGCTCTATAAAAGGCTGAATTTTTGCGCTATCATTTCATTTGTCATTCAAACAAGGTGAAACGGAGGTTCTAAGTGCGCCATGCCCGGATCAAAACTCATGAGATAGCCGCCCGGACCGGGCTGTCGCCGGCCACGGTCTCGCGGGCCATCAACCATCCCGAATTAGTCAAAAAAGAGACCCAGGATGCCATCCTCAAGGTCATGGAGCAGATGGGATATGAAGTGACAGTGCCCCAACCGACACCTGCACCGCACCGCATCCTGTTGGTCAACTGTCCTAAGGGTTTCAATCCCTTTTATGAGGAAGTCATAACGGGCATCATGGCCTCGGCACACTCCAGGAACTGTCATGTGGTGCTCAGCTATGATGATCTCGATGCCGAGGGCACCGGGAGTTTTGTCGGGTTGATCAGACAGGCGGGGGTAAGTGGGGTAATTTTGATGGGACAGCAGAGCAGCGATCAGCTCGCGCAAATTGAAAAGCTGGTACCGCTGGTTCAGTGCTGTGAGTTCAACGAAGAGGCCTCATTGCCTTACGTGAGCATAGATGACTTTGCCGCAGCAAGGGATGCTGTACGTTATCTGGTCTCCTGCGGCCGCCGCAATATAGCTTTTTTAAACGGTCCCATGCGTTTTAAATATGCCCGCGAGCGGCTTAAGGGAGTAAAGCAGGCAGCGGTGGACTTAGGTCTGACCCTGCTTCCCGAGCTCATGGTGAATCTGCCGGCCGTAGACTATAAGATGGCCTATACCGTGGTCAACGGCTTTTTGAGCTCCCGCAACCGCCCCGATGCTGTGTTCTGCGCCTCTGATGTGTTCGCGGCAGCGGCGGTCAATGTAAGCCGAGCCCATCAGGTGGCGGTACCGGAAGAACTGATGGTGGTGGGGTTTGACAATATTGCCCTATGTGAGGTGGTGAGACCGGCCATCACCTCGGTCAATCAACCCAAACAGCAGTTGGGCTTTACCGCCGCCGAAATGCTGTTAGAGCGCATAGAAGATCCCAAGATACCTCCCCGCCACATGTTGCTGTCCACCGAGCTCATCATCCGGGCCTCCAGTCTGCCCGGAGTGTGATTTGAGCTCAGGCAGTTTGCAGGACCATTTGTCTGAGAGTAAACTTGTGACACGATCAGGCAGCGAGGGCAGGGTATGGCTTTTTGGGCTACGGTGAGTTTGGGGACGCGTTATATGAAGATCTGGCCTGAAGAGAAGATCTTAGGCGCGCTGTTCCCAGAAAACCGGGTCAAGTACTTCATGAAACTCGCGCAGTTGCTGCTGCCTCCTTTTATCATGCTCATCTTGGTCTGGGCCTTTGTGCGCGGCGGCGGGCTTAAAGGCGTGTCCTTGATGTTCGTGCTGCAGAACACCTGGCCCATGACGCTTATCAGCGTGCTCTTTTTGCTCTTAATCCCGCTGCAGGGCTATTACTGGTTCGGCCGCCGCGCCCAGCTGTCCTTAAACGCCAAACAGCAGAGTTTCTATAACGATCTGTGCCGGAAACTTGAGCGTACTCCAAAAACCGAGCCGGCCATGTACGATCTGGCGGTGGTCCTCAAGGAAGGCCTGCAGCGGCTTGATCATGAGTTTTTACGCGAGCTCTAGCGTCTGCGGCGCAGTATGCCGCACTCCCTTTGCTAAAATACCTCAGGTTTTTTGAGTTTCCAGAAGATACGGACCTATTATGCAGCCAGATATTTTGCGCAAATTAGAGGCACTTGAGGAGCGCCATCAGGAGGTTGAGCAGCTGCTCAGCCAGTCGGAGATCATCGCCGACCTAGACAAGTTCCGCGAGCTAAACCGCGAGTATTCCAGGTTGCAGGAAACCGTGGAGGTGTTCCGTGCCTACCGCACGGCGCTAGAGGACGTGGCGGAGTTAGAGCGCATGCTGCAGGGCCCGGATGCCGATCTCAAGGCCATGGCCGAGGAAGAGCTTGAGCCTACGCGTAAGACCTTGGACGAGTACGAGCACAAGTTGCAGCTTCTGCTGCTGCCTCATGATGAGAAGGATGACAGCGACTGCTTTTTGGAGATCAGGGCCGGTACCGGGGGAGATGAGGCGGCCCTGTTCTCGGGGGATCTCTTTCGCATGTACTCCAAGTACGTCGATGCCAAGGGCTGGCACCTGGAGATAGTCTCCCAGAGCGAGGGTGAGGTCGGCGGGTTTAAGGAGATCATCTGCAAACTGACCGGAGAGGGTGCCTACGGCTACATGAAATTTGAGTCCGGCGGGCACCGCGTGCAGCGCGTACCGGTCACCGAGACCCAGGGCAGGGTGCATACCTCGGCCTGCACGGTGATGGTGCTGCCGGTGATCCCGCCGGCCAAGGCCCCGGAGATCAACCCCGCCGATCTGCGGGTTGACACTTACCGTTCCTCGGGTGCCGGCGGTCAGCATATCAACAAGACCGATTCGGCCATCCGCATTACCCACTTGCCCACCGGCATTGTGGTGGAGTGTCAGGACGAGCGCTCGCAGCACCAGAACCGCGCCCGTGCCATGGAAGTGCTGTACTCGCGTCTGGCCAAATTGGAAGATGACAAGCGCAACGCGGAGGCCGACGCCTTAAGACACAGCATCTTAAGCTCAGGCGATCGCAGCGACCGCATCCGCACTTATAACTTCCCGCAAAGCCGGGTGACCGATCACCGCATCAATCTCACGCTCTACCGTATCGACGAGATTATGGAAGGCGCCCTTGATCTGCTCTTGCAGCCGGTCATCGAGCAGTATCAGGCCGAGCAGCTGGCGGCCTTAGCCAGTCAGGGCTCCTTGCAGTAAACAATGACGGCGGTACGGGGCCTGCTCACCGAGGGCGCCGCAGTGCTGCGCCGGGCAGGCATCACCTCTGCGCAGACCGACGCCCAGCTGCTGTTGGCCTCATTGCTTAAAGTGGAGCGGGTGCGCCTGTTTATCGATGATCAGCAGGAAGTGCCACCTGAGGTGGAGAGTCGTTACCAGGCGCAGCTAAGAGAGCGTGCCTTGGGCTGTCCGGTGGCCTATCTCACGGGCAGCAAGGAGTTTTACGGACTTACTCTTGCGGTCGGGCCCGGGGTGCTGGTACCGCGACCTGAGACGGAACTTTTGGTGGAAACCGCGCTGAGCTTTGCAGATGCGCACAGCGTGCTGGATCTGGGCACCGGCTCGGGGGCGGTGGCGCTGGCTTTAAAGCATGAGGCTCCCCACCTGGAGGTGTGGGCCTGCGATATCTCGGAAAAGGCTCTGACCATGGCCAGGGACAATGCCGCTACCCTGGGTCTTGAGGTCAACTTTCTGCACAGCAATTGGTTTGAGGCATTGCCGTCGCGCCACTGGGATCTCATTGTGTCCAATCCCCCGTATATTGCCGCAGGCGATCCGCACCTGACGCAGGGCGCCTTGCCCTTTGAGCCCCCCGAGGCTTTAAGCTCCGGCGCGGCGGGCTTGGATGCTATCACTCACATAGTCGCCAACGCCTCTGCTTATTTGAGCCCGGGTGGCAGCTTGCTGTTTGAGCATGGCTATGAGCAGGGGGCGGCGTGCCGGGACCTGCTGTGCTCTTACGGCTATCTTGAAATACACACCTTAAAGGATCTGCAGGGTTTGGAGCGGGTCAGTCTGGGCCGGCACCCTCAGCACGAACAGTAAGCTTCAGCCGGCAGGCTATAATGAGAGCAGGGCGCGAGTTCTTCAATTTTCCTTCATCAAAGGAGCGAGTATGAGCAGCCGCATACCCGGGCGAAAACGCCTGCTGTTTCTGATCACGTTGTCCTTTGCCAACGTGCTAAGCGATCTTTTGGTGCTCGCTCTGGCTTTTGGCCTGGGCAACCTCTGCTTTGCCCTCTGGGTGCGCCACAGCTATTTAAGCTACGCGCTCGCACTGTGCGCCACGCTGGTTTTGGCCTTTGTGGGCTGCCTGATATTGGTATATCTGTCGGCCCGGGCGCTGCTGCGCAGTTATGAGCGGCACAAACAGGACTCGCACCAAGATGACGGCTATGCGCAGGTCACGCTGAAGGCAGTAAGTTACGATCAGTCAGCGCTGGATTATTCCTCATTGTGCATGGCCCTGTGTGCGGCTTTCGTGATGGTGTGCATCGATAAGGCCATGTTCGGCGGCATCGCCCCGGACGTACAAAATCTGGTGGTGGAGCAGAGCGCTGCCAACCGCCTGATCTCCATGATCCACGCCAATGTGTATTTCGTCTACACACTGACCGTGCTGGGCTATTTTCTGCTGCTTTCGCTCTGCGATGTGCTGCTCGGACGCCTGCGCTTTAACCTGCTCTTCTGGCTGTGCGGCTATCGCTGCCACCGGGTCAATCTCACCTTGGAGAATGCCTTGGACGAGCAGGGGCTGGAGTTGCAGAACATCTTTCTGTTCTCGGGCAGGGAGCCGCTGTCCCGGCAGCTGGTGGTGGTGAAGCTCTCCGATTACCTCTACGCCACTCTGAGCCTGACTGCGTCCCGCAGTCCCTCGGCAGACCAGGCATGATCGCCCGCGAGCTGGTGCTGCTGTGCCTTATCTGGGGCATGAACTGGGTGGTGATGAAACTGGGCAACGGTTATTTCTCGCCGGTGCTCTTTGCCGCCTTGCGTTTTGGCCTGTGCGTCTTCATCATGCTGCCGCTTACGCTCATCGTCGATCGCTCACTGCCCCCGCGTGCTCTGTGGCCTTATGTTGCTCTGACAGGGGCCATGCAGATAGCCTACAACAACGCCGTCATGCAGTTGTGTATCGCAAACTTAGGCTCGGGCCTCTCGGCGGTGCTCAACTACACCATGCCGCTGTGGGTGGCCTTATTGGCGGCACTTTTTCTGGGCGAGAGTTTGAGCATACGCAAGATAGCGGGGCTGCTCATCAGTCTCATGGGACTGGTGCTCATTCTCAACATTGAATTTCAAGGCTCCGCCCTGTATGTACTGCTGGCTTTGAGCGCGTCTTTGGTCTGGGCAGCTGCCAGCATCGTGGTCAAACGCAAACTCACCTCCATGAGCATGCTCTCGCTGACCGCCTGGCAGATTGTGGCGGGGGCGGCTCTGCTGCTGCCTGCGGCATATTTCAGCGGGCAGACCGCCTACACCGTAAGCGGCGGGGCGGCACTGTGCCTGCTCTACAACGTGCTGCTGGCTTCGGCGCTGGCTTTCTTTTTGTGGAGCGATCTGCTGCGGCGTATGGCCGCCTCCAAACTGGCTGCCTGCTCACTGTGCATTCCGGTGGTGGGGGTGACAGGCTCGGTGGTGTTTTTAGATGAGAGGCTGACCTTGAGCATGGCGCTGGGAATGGGACTGGTACTGCTGGGGATCTGGGCCGTGCTGCGCGCCCGCTGAACGGCCTGCGGCACGCAGACTCACCAAAAACGCGGGACCTATGCCCGCGTTTGACAGATGATCCTGCGCCGTGATCAGGCCTCGGGCTGCTCCAGGGAAACCGACATCTCCATGATGGAGGTGCTGCCGCGATTGGACATGTGCACCTCTACTGCATCCTCGGAGTAAATCGGTACGTACTTTTTGAGTACCGCGATGATTTCCTGGCGCAGCTGCGGCATGAAATCGGGGGTGTCGCGGTCGGCGCGATCGTTGATGAGCACCACGCTCAGACGTTTTTTGGCCGACAGCCGCTCATTGTCCTCTTCCTGGCCGGGGCCGAAGATGGCATCGTGCAATGCTTTTAAATTCAACATTTTTCACTGCTCCCCTCTATTTTTTGAAAATCTTGCTCAACAGGCCTTTTTTGACCTCGGTAAAGCGCAGGGGCACTTCATTGCCCAGCAGGCGCTCCACGGCGTCGTCATAAGCCTTGCCGGCATCGGACTGCTGATTGAGGATCACGGGATTACCGGAATTGGATGCCTTAAGCACGTCCTGAGACTCGGGGATCACACCTAACAGCGGGATGGTGAGCAGCTCCTGCACGTCCTCCACCGACAGCATCTCGTTGCGTTTGACCCGCTGAGGCAGGTAGCGGGTAAGCAGCAGTTTGGCCACCACCGGTTCCATGTTGAGCACGGCCCGGCGGGATCTGGCGTTCAAAATGCCGATGATGCGGTCACTGTCACGTACCGAGGACACTTCAGGGTTGGTGGTGACAATGGCTTCGTCGGCAAAGTACAGGCTCATCAGCGCGCCGGTCTCAATTCCGGCCGGGCTGTCGCAGATGACGTACTCAAAATCCATTTCATCCAGGGTACGCAGCACTTTTTCCACGCCTTCCAAGGTCAGAGCATCCTTGTCCTTGGTCTGTGAGGCCGGCAACACGAAGAGGTTGTCGACATGACGGTCCTTGATGAGAGCCTGATTGAGCTTGGCCTCGCCGTTGATGACATTGATGAAGTCGTATACCACGCGGCGCTCGCAGCCCATGATAAGGTCGAGATTGCGCAGCCCCACGTCAAAGTCGATGACGGCAGTTTTGTGGCCTTTCATGGCCAGACCGGTGGCGATGGCCGCCGAGGAGGTGGTCTTGCCCACGCCGCCCTTGCCTGAGGTCACCACGATGATGTGCAGTTTGAATGGTTCGGGACTGATATTGCCTGTGAGCTTGTCACTCTCCTGCTCCCCGATTGCGCTGTCTTGATCATCCCCCGCGTCGCTCCCGTCTGCACCCTGAGCCTGCTCGGTCCCCTCTTGGGCGGCTTTCTCTGCCTCGGTGCTGTCCGCTTGCGGAGCATCTGACTGGGCGGCGGCAGACTCGGTGAGACCGTCTGCCTGCTGAGTTTGCTCCTCGTTTTCAGTCATGAGGGACTTATCGTCCAAAAGCTCCTCTTGGAGTTCTTTTTTATCCTGCTTTTTTTGTTTGTCCTGTTTTGACATGGTAGTTTCCTGAGGTTAATTTCTCGCAGTACCTTGCTGGTGGATCCTGATGCTGCGGTAGTGCAGCGCCTTGCCCTGCAAAGTAACGAGCTGTCCGTAGCCCAACGGGGCTACGGCATTGTTTAAGGGATCCTTTTCGATATCCTCGGCCGTCTGATAGTTGCCGGCGATGGCCACGAAGGTGGGGGCAAACTGCCCCTGGGTGTAAATGAGGGCCTCGGGGTAACCCGGGTCGGCGTCATTGCGCGGGGAGCCGGCGTAGACCTCGCCGTTGAGATCGCCTAAGATGATGATGTGGTGCGAGGCGATGACACGGGCGCCACTGCCCACCGAGCCCAGGATCAGCACGCTGTTGCCGGGGGCACTGATGGTCTCTCCCGAGCGCACGTTGCGGCTGATGACCAGCAGTGGTTCGGGATTTTTTACCTCCACCGGCACCTTGACCTCGTAGGGGACCGGCACCTTGACCGGGACCTGCACTTCGATGGTCTTGGTAATCACCTTGGGTTTGAAGTTATCGTCGCGCAGGCGGGCATAGCGGTTGGAATTGACCACCGGAATGCCGCGTCTGGTCAGGACCGCAGCCCGCTCCTCGGTGATGGCCCCCGACAGTCCCAGAAGGAACATGCCGTACTCGCGGCACAAAGCCTGCAGGGCGGGGTAATCGAGATCCTGCAGATAGTTGACCTCGGCCACATCGATAACCACCGGCACGTTTTCATAGATCTCGCGGTTGGGAGCGATTTTCTCCTGCAACAGAGTCCTGAGATCCTCAACTTTGCCGCTGGGCAGCATGATGGTGTTGAAGGCGTAACCGGTGCGCGACAGATCCGCCGCGCGGGGATTCCGTCCGGTGGTAATCTCTTCTGTTTCGCTCATTACGCTCTTATTTTCCGTGGTGGGGCAGCTGTATTAGTTGAGGCCGCCACTGCCTGAACTTACAGGCGGCCCTTTTTTACACAAACGTATTCTAGCACACAAAGGGGGACAAAAATGCCGCTTGGCGGGAGCAAGGACAGAGGCATTCTCAGCGCTGGCACGGCCCGCTCTGCAGCAGGATATGCTACAATCTGTCTTGCGTAACCTTTTGTTTTATTGGCTTTAATTTTAAGAGAGTGCCGGTGCACTCTCAGGAGAGCGGGCATGAGAGACACCATTGTCTATGTCTACAAGAGCAGCAAACGCCTCAGGGGTTATCTTTATTTGAGGGAGAAGGATGACTTTTCGGTGCTGCCCGAGGCGCTGTTTACGGCCTTTGGCATGCCGCAGTTTCTGATGATGTTCGCGCTTAAAAAACATCCCGTGCTGCCCAAAATCACCCCCGAGCAGTTGCAGGCGGCTTTAGATGAGAAGGGTTTTTTACTGCGCATCGACACCGAGGAGGATGAGGAGAGTCTCATCAACGAGGAGCGCCGTTACCGCGGGCTGCCGCCCTTAACCCGCGAACAGCTCAATGATTTTTTCCACTGACGCCGCTCAGGCTGCGGGCACGCCACTTTGTTAAGCTGATCGCTGACCGGCACCGCGCTCTTTGTTAGGATTCCCTCAGGTTGCCTGGATCATGAAATTTAAGAGGGACCCGCTTGCGGGCTTTAGGGAGGCATCATGAGCAATCTGTACAGTGAAGGCACCACGGTCGCCGAGGGCTACTATATGTTCACCTTCCCGGAGGGGCTTGAGAAGAGCTGCTGGTTTGTGTGGTGCAAGTCCCTTGACCGCGAGAGCTACAAGTTGGTGGGCTTTGTGCCTGCCGCTGAAGAGGAGCGCACCAATCCGCCGCCGGCGCTGCAGCTTCTGGAAAAAGCGCGTCAGCTTAAAGTGGCCGGCTCTTAGCGCAGCGCTCCCCATCCAATCTTCTTTGCCCTGCATTACGTCCTCAGCTCCAGCTGAGGGTGTAGGGGTTGTTGCTTTTCTCAAAACCGATGGTGGTGTCGGGGCCGTGTCCGCACAGAGCCCGGCACTGCGCGGGCAGGGCATAAAGTCTTGCGGTCAGCGAGTGCAGCAGTTGTTCGGTATTCCCGCCGGGAAAGTCGGTGCGGCCCACCGAGCCGTAAAACAAGGTGTCACCGCAGAGCACGAAATTCTCGCTCTGACAGTAATAACTCACTCCCCCGGGTGTATGCCCCGGGGTGCTGATGACCTGCAACCTGAGTCCGGCGTATTCGATGAGCTCGCCGTCACTGACATATTGGGGATGCAACGCCTCGGTAACCGGCAGCGAGAGCATGGCGGCCTGAGCCTGCAGGTTCTGCAGTAAAAAATCATCCCCCGCTCCCGGACCTATGATTTTGATCTGCGCAAGCCTTGAGAGTTCAGCTGCCGCGGCGCAATGATCCAGATGAGCGTGAGTGAGCAGTATCGCCACCGGTACCAAAGAGAGTTCCCGGCAGGTGGCAAGAATGCGTTCGGCCTCATCGCCCGGATCGCAGATGAGCGCATGGTGGCCGTCGCCGCTTAGGATACGGCAGTTTTGCTGGTAGGGGGAGACTACGACAACTTCGTTTATCAGCATTGGCAACTCCATTTACTTCATTGTGCGACCAATAGACGGTCTGTTTTGGCCTTAAAGCGGCCGCAGTGTCTGACCGCCAGCCCCTTCAGATAGAGGCTCTCGGGGCAGCTGAGGGCTACGGGGTGATCTCCGGCCTGCGAGAGGTGAGCGGTAATTTGAGCGCAGACGCCGGCATCGACAGCCGCATCGGCCACTATTTTCTGAAACAGCGCTCGTTCCAGGGCTCCTGAGCAGGAAAAAGTCAGCAGCATCCCGCCCTCGGCGAGCAGCTCAAAACCTAAGCGGTTGATGTCCTGATAACCGCGGCAGGCCCGCTTTAAATGAGCCGCGCCGTCGGCAAACTTGGGCGGATCCAGAATGATCAGATCGTAACGCGCCCCCTTTTGCTGCTCCTGCCTTAAAAAATCAAAGACATCCGCCTTGATGAATTGGCAGCGTCCCGGATCCAGGTGATTCTCCAGTACCGCACTTTTGGCCTGCTCCAGAGCCGCTCTGGAAAGGTCGACGTTGGTAAGGGACAGTGCCCCGCCTTTCAGGCACCACAGTCCGAAGCCTCCGGTGTAGCTAAAACAGTTGAGGACGCGGGCCTGCGCGGCAAAATCCGCGGCGAACCGGCGGTTGTCGCGCTGATCCAGATAGGCGCCGGTTTTGTGCCCGGTTTTGAGATTGCAGGGCAGGAGAATGGTGTTCTCCTCCTTCAGGTAAAGACAGTCGGGCGGCTCCTGGCCCCACAGCACGCCGCAACGCTCCTCAAGTCCTTCTTTGCGGCGGGCCTTGAGATCGGAACGCTCGTAGATGGAGACCTCAGGACAGAGCCGGCGCAGCACGCTCACAATCAGCTGACGCCATAAGTCCATGCCGTAGCTGGAGATGGCCATCACCAGAAAATCGCCATAACGGTCCAGGGTAAGTCCCGGCAGCAGATCGGCCTCGGCATCCACCACTCTTACGGCTTCATTGCCGCGCCGCTGCAGTGCCCGACGCCTTTCAAACGCCTCACTTAAGCGGGCAAAAAGCCAGTCCTCATCGGGCAGCTGATTCTCTTCAAACGAAAGCGCGCGCACCGTGATCTGCGAGTGGGCACTGTAGTGTCCGTAGGCTAAAAAGTCTCCGCAGGAGCTTATCAGACGCACCACCGCTCCGTTGGGCAGTGACTTAGGGAGAGAGGCGATGGCCCGGGAAAACACCCAGGGGTGATGACGCAACAGGGATTTTTCGCGTCCCTCGTGTAAAATAAGCTCTGGCAGCATCTGGCATCCTTGTGTAAAGCTCTCCAACCTAACAAGAAGGTCGCAAGAACTCAGGAGGGGAGAGGCAATTCTAGCATTATTGTCTTCCCCTGACAGCATACAGTGCCGCCAATGCGCAGCCAAGGGCCCCCTGCGGCACTGCGCTAAATGAAGCTTTTGGGTCTTTGCTTCCCCTGTCTGGTTGATGCTTTGCCGTCCTGGCTAAGTTTCATCTAAGGATGAGGGGCTAAAATGATAAAGGCGGCCGCGGGGCTGTCCGGAAAAATTCAGAGGAGGGAGGAATGGCGCAGGGAAATTTCAAGACTGCCAAAGCGGTGAAACTGGGGTTGCTCATCTTGGTGCTGCTGGCCGGCGGGGTTGTGCTCTACCGCAGTTGCAATGCCGACAAAGCACCCTCCTATATGACCGTGCAGCCTCAGGTGCGCGACATCGTAAAACAGGTGTTTGCCACCGGTACCGTCGAGGGCAGTACCGAGGTGGATGTGGGCGCGCAGGTGTCAGGTCAGATCCTCACTTTGCACGTCAAGACCGGCGATGAGGTCAAAAAGGGCGATCTGCTCTGTGAAATCGACCCCAAGATCCAGGAGAACACCCTGCGGGCGGCAGAAGCAGAGGTGCTGATGATCAGTGCCAAGATCAGGGCCAAGGAAGCCGAGATTAAAAAACTGAGCGCCGATTACAAGCGCAAGGCGGGGCTTAAGAAAATCGATGCCACCTCCAAACAGGAACTGGAAGCCTCGGAGGCCGCCTACGAGATAGCCAAGGCCGAGCTTGATCAGCTAAACGCCCAGTACACGCAGGATCTGGTATCCGTGGATGATGCCAAGACCAATTTAGGTTATACCAAAATCACCGCTCCCATGGACGGCACGGTCTACGGGGTGGTGGTCTCGGAGGGTCAGACCGTCAACGCCAACCAGACCACCCCCACCATTTTGCGCATGGCGGTCATGGATACGGTAGTGGTCAAAACCGAGATTTCCGAGGCTGATGTGGTGAACGTCGCCCCGGGCATGGAGTGCACTTTTACGGTGCTGGGCCTGCCTTATCGCGAATTCAAGGCTGTGCTCGGCCGGGTGGCGCCGGCTCCGTCAAGCTATGAGAGCTCCTCTAGTACCTCCAGTTCCTCGTCATCCTCTTCCTCCACCGCGATCTACTACAACGCCGATCTGCTGGTGGAAAATGAGGACAGGGTGCTGCGCAAGGATATGACCGCCGATGTGACCATCAACATCGACAGCCGCTCGCAGGTGCTGGCGCTGCCTTTGACCGCGCTGCGCAGCGAGGGATCCGACACGGCCACCATCTATGTGCTCGATGATCAAAAACAGGTACGGGAACGTCGGGTGGGCATCGGCATACGCGATGATCGCTTTGTGGAGATCACCTCGGGCCTGGAGAGTGGGGAGAGCGTGGTCATCGGCGATGACGTGCAGACTGCCGAGCAGGCGGCCATGCAGAACGATCGTCGTCCGCGGGGGCCGTTCTGATGAGTGAAAAACTGCTAGAACTTATGGACATACGCCGCTCCTACCCCTCAGGCCCCAGCGAGGTGGAGGTGCTGCACGGTATTACCCTGAACATCAACCGCGGTGAGCTGGTGGCCATCATCGGCCCCTCGGGCTCGGGCAAGTCCACCCTCATGAATATCATAGGCTGCCTGGACAAGCCCAGCTCCGGCAGTTACCTGGTCTCAGGGCGTGACACCTCGGGGATGGATGCCGATGAGCTGGCGGCGCTCAGACGGGATTTTTTTGGCTTTATCTTTCAGCGCTATCATCTGCTGGGGCATCTTGATGCCTCCGAGAACGTGCAGGTACCCTCCATTTATTCGGGGTTTAAAAAGGACAAGCGTCAGGAGCGGGCGCAGATGTTATTAGGCAAGCTGGGTCTCTCCGAGCGTGCCACCTATCAGCCCTCGCAGCTCTCAGGCGGACAGCAGCAGCGCGTGTCCATTGCCCGGGCACTCATGAACGGCGGGCAGATCATCTTAGCCGATGAGCCTACCGGTGCCCTGGATACCAAGAGCGGCAACGAGGTGATGAAAATCCTCACCGAACTCAACGCTCAGGGACATACCGTCATCATTGTCACCCACGATCCGCGCATCGCCGCTCATGCCCATCGGGTCATCACCATTCAGGACGGGATCATCAAGTCTGACGAGATCAATATGGAGGTTCCCGACCATGAGCCGGCGGTCTCTGACGAGACGGATCTCAGGCTCAAACCGGGCTGGGCCAACTCGGTGGGGGCGTATCTGGACCGTTTTAAGGAGGCCTATATCATGGCGATCCGCGCCATGATTTCCAATCGCATGCGTACGCTGCTGACCATGCTGGGCATCATCATCGGCATCATGGCGGTGGTCTCGGTGGTGGCGCTGGCGCGCGGGGCGAGCAATAAGGTCATCGAAAACATCTCCTCAATGGGTACCAATACCATCACGGTGATGCCGGGCGAGCGCATGGGTGACGTGCGTTCGGGTAAGGTTCGCACGCTGCGCATCAGCGATCTCAAGGCCCTGCAGGGACAGCCTTTTGTGGACTCGGCATCGCCGACCATTCAGTCCTCGGCTCTGTTGCGTTACTCCAATCAGGAGAACAACGCCACCATCTACGGCGTTAACAACGAGTATTTCCGCGTCTACGGTATGGAAGTGGCTCAGGGCAGACTGTTCTCGGCCGACGAGTCGGATATCAGCCCGCAGCTGTGTGTCATCGACAACACTACCAAAAAGACTTTCTTCCCCAACGAGGATCCACTGGGCAAGCATATTCTCATCAATGACATGCCGGTGCAGATAGTAGGGGTGCTCACCGACAAGGAGGTGGCATTCATGCCCTCGGATGCGCTGTATGTCTATATTCCGTACAGCACCATGATGTCACGCATGATGAAGCAGTCCTATCTCTCCTCCATCATCGTGAGGATTGCCTCGGGCTTCTCCACTGCGGTAGCCGAACGCAGCCTGGTCAGTCTGCTCAAGTCCCGGCACGGCAGGCAGGATTTCTTCATCCGCTCCTCGGACACCATCATGAAATCCATCAGCCAGACCACCTCAACCTTTACGCTGCTTATCTCGGCCATCGCCGTGATCTCGCTCATCGTGGGCGGTATCGGGGTGATGAACATCATGCTGGTCTCGGTGACCGAGCGTACCCGCGAGATCGGCATACGCATGGCGGTGGGAGCGCGGCAGAGCGACATAATGACGCAGTTTTTGATAGAGTCGGTGACCGTGTGCATCATAGGCGGTCTGGCCGGGGTGCTGTTCTCCATCCTCATGGGCTGGATCCTCTCCTACGTGGCGCCCTCGGTACCGCTGTCTTTTTCGGCCGCCTCCATTGCCGTGGCGGTACTGACCTCCTCGGTTATCGGTGTGCTGTTCGGTTTCATGCCGGCGCGCAATGCCGCCCGTTTAAACCCCATCGAGGCGCTGGCCCGCGAGTAGGATGAAGACGCTGAACTACAGAATGCAGGAACTTTCGGATTGAATATGCAGCAAGGCAGCAAGGACGCACTGGCAAAACTGATGCAGCATGACGCACTGGTGCGGCGTTTTATCGGGCTGACCGCCTACGACACCATGGCCAGACGCGGCAGTAAATTCACCCCCTCCAGTGCAGGGCAGTTAAGATTGGGGGCGCACTTAAGCGCCGAGCTCTGCGAGCTGGGCTTGCACAGCAAACAGGATGAACACGGCGTGGTGATAACCAAAGTACCGGCCACGGAAGGCTGCCAGAGTGCACCCGGGCTGTGCCTGCTCGCCCATCTTGATACGGCCCCCGACGCCAGCGGCTGTGATATCAGACCTGCGCTGGTGGAGAAGTACCTGGGGCAGGGCGTTGAGCTTGAAAACGCTCTTACGCTGGATGAGCACCTAAGCCCCGAGCTGGCTTCACATGTGGGAGATGACCTCATAGTCACCGACGGCCGTACCCTGTTGGGGGCCGATGACAAGGCCGGCGTGGCGGTGCTCATGGAACTGCTTAAGAGCTGCGCCGCAGATCCCGGTTTTACTCACGGCCCGCTCACCGTGGTTTTTACCTGCGACGAGGAGCTGGGACTGTCCTGTCAGCATCTTGAGGTGGAGAGCTTAGGCTGCACTTACGCGGTGACGCTGGACGGCGGGGATCTGGGCAGTCTGGATGTGGCCACGTTCAATGCCGCGGGGGCTGTGATAAAGGTGCAGGGGCGCGCCGTGCACACGGCCGTGGCCAAGGGGCGCATGGTCAACGCGGTGGGGCTGTGTCAGCGCTTTCTTGCTGAGTTGCCCGCACAGGAAAACCCCGAGTGCAGCGCAGGCCACGAGGGCTTCTACCATGTCCACAACCTCGAAGCCGCTGTCGATCAGGCCAAAATTTTCATGATTTTAAGGGACTTTGAGCGGGAGGGACTGTTGGTGCGCCAGGGCAGGGTGCAGGGGATCTGCGCCATGCTCAACGAGCAGCTGGGCTATGCGGCCTTTGAGGCGAGTATTGTCCCGCAATACTCCAATATGGCTGACGTGCTTAAGGCCAAGCCGCGCATCGTGGAACTGTGCCGTCAGGCCTATGGCGACTGCGGGGTGGAGGTTGCGGAGAACTGGGTGCGCGGCGGTACCGACGGAGCCATCCTGAGCGCGCGGGGCCTGCCCTGTCCCAATGTCTTTACCGGTGCGCTCAACTGTCACGGCCCCTGGGAGTGTCTGTCGGTGCAGACCCTGCATAAGTGTGAGGAGGTCTGCCGCCGTCTGGTGACTCTCGCTGCAGCTGAGGTGAACCATCACTGAGCGCTGAGGCTCAGGATGAGCGCGTGATGCGAGGAGTGACACGATGACGACGGTACTGGTGACAGGCGGTGGTGGGCAGTTGGGCTATGAACTGACCGAACAGCTGCTGCAATCTGACTTCAAAGTGGCCGCACCGGGGCATGAGAGTCTGGACATAACCCAGTCCAATGAGGTGGAGAGCGTGTTGCGCGAGCTGATGCCGGCGCTCATCATCAACGCCGCAGCCTATACCGACGTGGACGGTGCCGAGGAACATGAGAAGGAGGCTTACGCCATCAATGCGCTAGGCCCCAAAATCCTCGCCGCGCAGTGCAGTGCGCTGGGCGTGCCCCTAATTCATGTCTCCACCGACTATGTGTTCGGCCAGCTGACCGGACAGCCTCATCCCGAGCGTGAGACCCCCAGACCGGGATGTGCCTATGCCCGTACCAAGCTGTCGGGGGAGATCTTTGTCAGGCGCAGCGGCTGCCGGCATCTGGTGGTGCGCAGCTGCGGACTGTTCGGGCGCAGAGGGCGCAATTTCGTCAAGACCATGCTCAGACTGGGACAGACCCGTGACAGCGTACAGGTGGTGGCCGATCAACTGTGCAATCCCACCCCGGCCAGAGCTCTGGCCGAGGCTTTGGTGCAGATGGGACAGGTGCTGTTGACCCCCTCTTTTGAGCGTTATGACGTCTATCATTACGCGGCACAACCGGCCTGCAGCTGGGCGGATTTTGCCCGGGCAATCTTCCAGAGGGCCCGGGAATTGGGCCTGCTCGATCACGAGGTTAAGGTGGAGGATATCAGCAGCGCTCAGTACCACAGCGCCGCTGTCAGACCCAATGACTCCAGACTGGAGACCATGCGCTGCAGCGCTGTCTTCAATCTGGGCATGCCGCACTGGCAGGATTATTTGGATGAGGTGCTGCTGCAGGGGCAGGAGCCCTGACAGACTGCGTACAAGGGTGTGAAAACCACAAGAGAGGCGTCGAGCCTCTCTGAGGAGATTTGATGACAGAACAAAAAAAATACCTGACCTTTGGTGCCGTGGTGCTGACCGTGCTGAGTTTAAACAGCTGCTCGCTCATGCTCTCCAAATATGAACGTCCCGCGCTGCCGCAGGTGGATTCCTACGAAGGTGCGGCCGCGTACTTAGGCGAGGCCCTCAATGAGAAATTCTGGGAGGACTTTGAGGATCCCAAACTCAACGCGGTGATAGAAAAGGCGCTGCAGCAGAATCTTGACCTGCAAAAAGCGGCCTTGAATGTCAAACGCGCGTCCTTGAATGTGGATTTGGCCGGCACCGACCGCCATCCTACCGCCTCGGCGCGCTTAGGCTCGAGCGCACAGCGGGCACTGGATTATCACGATCAGACGCATAAGAGTTCCTCGACTTCTTTGAATCTTTCCTACGAGACCGATCTCTTCGGCAAAATTGAGGCGGCGAACTTAAGTGCCGCCGAGCAGTACCGCGCCAGCGCCTATGATTATCTGGCCATGCGTCTGACCGTCATCGAGTCGGCTGCCACCGCCTACTGGCAGTATGCCTACGCCCGCGCTGCGGTGGCCATGGGGCAGCAGGAACTTAAAGATTCCCAAAAACGCTATGAGCTCGTGCTGGGCCGCTTCGGGGCCGGTGCCGTGGATATCCTTGACGTGGACAGTGCCAGGATTAATCACCTCAGAGTGGAGCAGACCCTGAACAGCCGTCGCGAACAGCTCAAAAAGGCCCGTACGGCACTGGATACGCTGCTCGGCCAGACTGCCGATCAGGACGTGGAGGTGAGCCGTCTGCACGCCGCCAGGCTGCCGGAATTCTCCCTAGACGTTCCCGCGCAGCTGCTCTCCCGCCGTCCCGATCTCATGGCGGCCGAGGCACAGCTAAGACAGGCTCTGGCCGATTATGACGCCGCCCGTCTGGCTTATTATCCTGACTTCAGTCTGACCGCGGGTCTTTCCTCAGGTGACAGCGGCACACTGCTGCGTTTTCTGGCCAATCCCGTCGCCGCCTTGGGCGCTTCCATCACGCTGCCTTTTGTCAATTTCAATCAGCTGAGCATCAAGGAGGAGCAGGCCTGGACGGATGAGGAGATCGCGCAGGTCAATTTTGTGGCTTCTTACATCAGCGCCGTACAGGAGGTCTACGATGAGGTCAGTTCCATCGAACTGTACCGTCAGACTCTGGACAACGTTGAACTGCAGGCTGACCTAGCTCAGCGCAACTACAACCGTTACTACGACCGTTATCGTGAGGGCTTAAGCGAGCTGACTGACTTCTTGGATGCCTCCGATTCGCTGCGCAGCGCCAAGATCGAAAGTCTGCAGGCCAGACGCAACCTGCTGCAGTCCTATTTGAGCCTCATGTGCGCCATCGGCGGCGATACGCAACAGGCGCAGGATCAGGTGCCCTATTAGGGCAATTGATTGTTTTTGATACGAGAGGTGCAAGCATGAGCAAGACCCTGAAACTCGTTTCGTGGAATGTCAACGGCATCCGGGCTGCCTCCGGCAAGGAAGGCTGGGCTTTTTATGGGCAAAATGACTACGATCTGCTGGCGCTGCAGGAGACCAAGGCCCGTGTTGAACAGCTGCCGCAGTCGCTTACTCAGAAGAGCGGGTATAGCAGCTTTTTCTGCTCGTCCACGGTTAAAAAGGGCTACTCCGGCACCGCCGTTTATGTCAAAGAGGATTACGCTCCGCTCAGTTGCGAGCAGGAGCTGCCCTTTGACGCACAGCGCGGGGAAGGGCGGATCATCCATCTGGAATTTGAGCATTTTCACTTTTTCAACGGCTACTTTCCCAATGGCGGGGAGGAGATCCTGGACGAACGCGGCCGCCCTACCGGTACCTTCAAGCGTGTGCCCTACAAGATGGCCTTTTTCGAGGCTTTCTTAGGCTATGCCCAAAAATTGCGCGCGCAAAAGCCCATCGTGGTCTGCGGGGATTTCAATATCGCCCACCGCAGCATCGACCTCTCCCGTCCGAAGGAGAACGAGCACACTACCGGCTTTTTGCCCCAGGAGCGGGCCTTTTTGGACCGGCTGGTGGCCTGCGGTTACCTAGATACCTTCCGTCTGGTGCACGGTGACGAGCCTGAGCGCTACAGCTGGTGGTCATACCGCATGCGGGCGCGCGAGCGCAACATAGGGTGGAGGATTGATTATTTCTTTGTCTCAGACGAGCTCAGAGGCGCCGTGACCTCAGCGGATATCTTAGATAAGGTGACCGGCTCGGATCACTGCCCCATCTCCCTTACGCTCAAACTCTGAGCAATCGCCATCTTCCCGGGCATGAAAAAGGACCGCCCCGGCGGTCCTAAGGCGCGTTTACCAACGCTTGGTCAGTCAGCGTCGTACTGACATTCGACAGCTTCGATGATGCCGTCGCGCACCTTGAATTCGAGCTTGAGGGTGCGGTTTTGGTTGCGGTACTTATGCTCAATGCTGTGGTGGTCGTGTTCAAGCCGATCGGGTGCGCCGTAGCGCTCTTTAAGCACCGTGGCAGGCATGCCTACGCCCACTCCGGCGGGGGTGAGCAGCTCGGGGCTGCGGGCTTTGAGCTCCTCGATGATGAGTTCTGAGGTATCGTCATCGCACTCGATGATCAGTCCCTTGCCGGTACGGAATTTATCGTGTTTGAGCTGTTCAAGTTCCTGACTTGACCTTACCTGCTCAAGCGGCACCCCCGGTCTGATGCCGTCTATGGCAAAGGCCTCATCGGGCAGCACGGCCAGGGTGGTGGCGGAATAACCAAGCATGATCAGCGCAGCGCTCAGAGCGCCCAGGTGGAATTTGCTCATGGTAAACATCCTCCTAGAAAAAGACCTGAAAAGGCGGGTTGTTTCACTATACGGCATACCGTCAGGTTGAGGTGCAGGGGCGGGAGGGACGCGAGTCCAAAAGGTGCGCAAGAGCCCAAAATGAGCTAAAATTAGCGCAGTTTTATCAGTTTGACCGGACAGAAACAGCGAAGTGTCGCTCCGGTTGCCAAGGCAGTATTTTTTTATGTTAGATCTCAGCAAGACCGTACCTGTCAATGAGGCCGGACGCGGTATTATTGACACCCGCATCAGCGAAATCAATCAGCTCCTGCCTCCCATCGCCCTGATGGAGAGCTTCCCTGCCACCGAATATACCGAGAACCTGGTGGCCGCCACCCGCGAAAACATCCATAACGTCCACAGCGGTGAGGATGACCGTCTGGTAGTGATTGCCGGCCCCTGCTCGATTCACGATCCGGCTGCGGCGCTGGATTACGCCACGCGCCTGCTCAGGTACCGTCAGCTCTACGCTGATGATCTGGAAATCGTCATGCGGGTGTACTTTGAGAAACCGCGTACCACCGTGGGCTGGAAGGGACTTATTAACGATCCGGGACTGGATGACTCCCATGACATCAACCGCGGTCTGCGCATCGCCCGCAAACTGCTGTGCGACATCAATGCCATGGGTATGCCGGCCGGTACCGAATTTCTCGACCCCATCACGGTGCAGTACATCGACGAGTTCATCTCCTGGGGGGCTATCGGCGCCCGTACTACCGAGTCGCAGCTGCATAGGCAGCTGGCCTCGGCTCTGTCCTGCCCGGTCGGGTTTAAAAACGCCACCGACGGCAGCGTGAAGATTGCCGTGGACGCGGTTATCGCGGCACAGCACGGTCATACCTTCATGTCAGTGACCAAGATGGGGCATGTGGCCATCGTGCACACTATCGGCAACAAGGACTGCCATGTGATCCTGCGCGGCGGCAAAGAGCCCAACTACGGCCGCGAGCAGGTGCAGCAGGCCTGCGAGCTGCTGCAAAAGCACGATGTCGCTCCCATGCTCATGATTGATGCTTCCCACTCCAACTCCCAAAAGCAGTTCAAGCGTCAGCTGGATGTCTGCAAGGATGTGGCCGCGCAGATAGCCGCAGGCGACAGACGCATCTTCGGGGTGATGCTGGAGAGCAATCTGGTGGAAGGCCGTCAGGACTTAGGCAGTGATCTGAGCGCGCTGGTGTACGGGCAGAGTATCACCGATGCCTGCATCAGCATCGAGGATACCGGCGTGCTGCTGGAGGATCTGGCCCGTGCCGTGCGCGAACGCCGTCAGCACTGAGCAGGCAGAAAAGATTTTTTGTTGGAAGCACAGTTAAGAGAGGAGAGTTGTCATGCATCCGTCGCTGTCTCTTGCCAAGGACAAGATCAAGATCCTGTTGCTGGAGAACATCGATCCCAGCGCCGTGGAAGCACTGGCCCGGGCCGGTTATACCAATGTGCGCCTGGAGAAAAAAGCCTATGAGGGGGAGGAATTGCTGGAAGCCATTTCCGATCTGCACTTCATCGGTATCCGCTCGCGCACCCTCCTGACCCGCGAAGTGCTCGCCCAGGCCAAAAAGCTCATCGGTATAGGCTGTTTCTGCATCGGTACCAACCAGGTGGACCTCAATGCCGCTGCCGCGTTAGGCATTCCGGTTTTTAACGCTCCCTACTCCAATACCCGCTCGGTAGCCGAGCTGGTCACCGGAGAGTATCTGCAGCTGTTGCGCGATATTCCCAGACGCAATGCCCTCCTGCACAAAGGGGGCTGGGATAAGGGTGCGGTAGGCTGCTATGAGGCCCGCGGCAAGACCCTGGGCATTATAGGCTACGGACATATCGGCACTCAGGTCGGCATCATCGCCGAGTCGCTGGGACTTAAGGTGGTTTACTACGACATCGAGCGCAAGCTCTCCTTGGGCAATGCCCAGCAGTTGGACAGCTTAGATGAGCTGTTTGCCGTCGCCGACATCGTCACCATGCATGTGCCCGCTACCGAACTTACCCATAACATGATAAACGAGGCGGCCTTCGCCAAGATGAAGGACGGGGTGCGCTTTTTGAACGCCTCGCGCGGCAGTGTGGTGGACATTGAGGCCTTGTGCGCGGCGCTGCGCTCAGGCAAGGTCGCAGGCGCCGCCTGTGACGTCTTCCCCAGCGAGCCCAAGGGCAAGGGTGATGAGTTTGTCTCGCCGCTGAGGGAATTTGACAACGTGATCCTTACCCCTCATATCGGCGCCGGGACCGAGGAGGCGCAGCGCAACATCGGCACCGAGGTGGCGGAAAAGCTGGCGTTGTACTCGGACAACGGTACTTCTCTTACCGCTGTCAATTTCCCGGAGGTTTCGCTGCCGGCTCTGCGCAGCGGAGAGGTCTCCCGGCTGCTGCACGTGCATCGCAATATGCCGGGCATGATGAAGCAGATCAACGATGCGATTGCCAAGTTGAATCTGAACGTGGCCGCACAGTATCTGCAGACCGTGGAAGAAATAGGCTACGTGGTGATGGATATTCACACCGCACAGCCCGAGCAGGTAGTACCGGTACTCAAGCAGATCCCCGGCACCTTAAAGTGCCGTATTCTCTACTGATCGGTAAAGCGAGACACAGTTGGACTTAAAAAAAGGCTTATTGATTCTGGGGGCGATGCTGGGTCTGAGTCCGGCGGCCCTGGCCGAGTCCAATTCGGGTTGGAGTGTATCAAGTGTCGGTATCTGGCGTCTGAAACCTGATGCCGATTATTTCTTTACCTCGGGTACCCCGGCCAAGATCCTGGAGATTGACCGGCTCATCTTAAACCGTCAGGCCAAATATACCAGGCGTCAGGGACTGGTTAACACCTACACTTTCAAGGTAGGCTGCCTTTACCAGAGCAAGACCCCGGTGTTTGAACTGCAGACGCAGCCTCTGGACATCCGCATCACCGATCAGTTCAATGGCTATGCCTTTGCCCGTTTTTTGGTCGATCACGGTCAGGAATATGCCCTGCGCGGCGAATTCCTGCCCCCGGCGCGGTTGGTGTTCGCGCCGCTTACCCAGTCTCAGAACAAGCGTCTGTCGGATCTGTTTTTGCAGTTGCGCGAGGGCGCCGATCTCTACATAGCCATTCTGGAAGGACCCAATTCCAACCCCCGGGTCTTCAATGTGCCGCTGGAGGGATTTATCGCGCTTTCCGATGCCGTACTGTCCGATTGCACCAAGCTCAATGAGCAGGCGGGCAGCTCCCGCGGTGAGGTCAAGTTCCTGCCTGACTATGTCACCAAGGAGCCGGATGGCTATGCACCGCGTCACTACACGCTCAAGCCCAAACCCGGCACCGACGGGCTGACCGTGGTGGAGCTGCAGCAACAGCCTGATGACAGCCCTCAGGATACGGGCAGCGAGGAGCAAAAGCCCGAGACCAAGCTCTTTGAGCCGGGCGGCGGGGTGGCCAGCATAGGCGAGGACGGCAAGCCCATCCGGGCTGAGGATCAAAGTGCCGATTTAGGTACGGCCTCAGGTCCCATGAGCATAGGTGAGGACGGTGTGCCCGTGGTGTCCGGGGATCAGGAGAGTCCCGCGGATGCTGCCGGGGAGAGCGGTAGCGCAACGCCTCAGACAGAAAACACCCCGTAAACTGCCCGGGGTTCCTTCCAGGCAGGAAAAGCGGCGCCGCCTTGGGGCGGCGCAGCCTGATTTTTCCAAGTTACAGCCTGGTGACTGATTTCATGGACCTTACATAGGCCTCCAGCTCGTTTTTGAGCGCTTCGGTATTGCCCAGGTTCTTTTCAATGATTTTCACGCAGGCTGAGCCGGCGATGGCTCCGCTGGCGCCAATCTCCAGAGCCTGACGGACGTGTTCGGGCTTGGAAATGCCAAAGCCCAGCAACGACTTGGGCGCGCCCAGCTCCTTTAAGCGGGCGATGACCCGCACGGGTTTGCCAAAGGCCGTTTCGGTGCCGGTGATGCCAAAGCGTGAGAGTACGTAGGTGTAGCCCTGACTGATGCCGGCGATGTTCTGCAGGGTCTGTTCGTCGGCATTAGGCGGGGCGATAAGCACCAATCCCACCTGGTGTTTGCGGGCACACTGCGTGAAATCCCCCGCGGTATGCAGCATGCCTACCGGCACATCGGCCACCAGCACGGCATCGATGCCGCTTGCGGCGGCATCGGCAAAGAATTTGTCCACGCCGCGGGCCACCACCACGTTGGAGTAGACCAGAATCGAGACCGGTACCTTATCGTCGCTCTGACGCAACTGTCCTACCAGGGCAAACATATCATCAACGCTGGCCCCGGAGCCTAAGGCGCGCTTGTCGGCTTTTTGGATTACCGGGCCGTCGGCGCAGGGATCGGAGAAGGGAAAGCCCAGTTCCAGAGCATCGGCACCGCCTTTGAGCAGGGTTTTTAAAATTTCAAAGGAGGTGGCGTAGTCGGGATCGCACAAGGTGACGAAGGGCACGAAGGCCCCCTCGTGACGCCCTTCAAGCTCCTTGAAGCGGGTTTCAAAACGGTTTTCCATGTCAGTACTCCTTATTTACCCCTAAGCGCCGTAAGATCGATGCCGCTCTCGGTAACACAGCCGCGCTGTTCTAGAATTGAGGCCACATTGAAGATATCCTTGTCTCCGCGGCCGGAGAGATTGACCACCAGCGTCTGTTCCTTATGCGGATCCTGACGCATCAGCTTTAAGGCATAGGCCAGGGCGTGGGAGGATTCCATGGCCGGAATGATGCCTTCCTCACGGGAGAGCAGCACAAAGGCCTCCAGAGCCTCGTCATCGGTGATGCCTACGTACTGAGCCCGTCCGATGTCCTGCAGGTAGGCGTGCTGCGGCCCCACCGAGGGGAAATCCAGTCCCGCGGAGATGGAGTAGGATTCCTTGATCTGCCCGTCTTGAGTCTGCAGATTCTTGGAGAAGGCCCCAAAGAAGATGCCGTCACTGCCGCGCTCCAAAGTAGCACCCTGTTTGTCGCTGTCAAGTCCCAGACCGGCCGGCTCAACTCCGATCAGGGGCACTTTGCTGTCCAGAAAATCAGCGAACATGCCGATGGCGTTGGAGCCGCCGCCCACACAGGCGATGAGGGCGTCGGGTTCGCGTCCTTCGGCCTCCAGGAACTGTTTTTTGATTTCCACCCCGATTATTTTCTGAAATTCCCTGACGATGGTGGGGAAGGGGTGAGGGCCTGCGGCAGTACCGATCATGTAGTGGGTGGTCTCAAAGCTGGCCGCGTAGTCGCGCAGCGCCTCATTGCAGGCTTCCTTGAGGGTGGCTGCCCCCACCTTGACCGGGATGACCTCCGCGCCCATCAGACGCATGCGAAAGACGTTGGGCTTCTGTCTTTCCGTATCCACCGCGCCCATGTAGATGGTGCATTTAAAGCCCAGCAGCGCACAAATAAGCGCGGTGGCCACACCGTGCTGCCCGGCGCCGGTCTCGGCGATGATCCGGCTCTTGCCCATACGGCGGGCCAACAGGGCCTGCCCCAACACCTGATTGGTCTTATGGGCGCCGCCGTGCAGCAGATCCTCGCGCTTTAGATATATCTTGGTCTTGGTGCCGCGGGTGAGGTTGTGGCACAAGGTCAGCGGAGTGGGGCGGCCGGCGTATTTTACCAAGAGCTCGCTGAGTTCGGCCTTGAAGGCCGGATCATCACGTGCGGAGATGAAGGCCTCCTCCAGTTCGTTTAAGGCCGGGATCAGCACTTCGGGGACATACTGCCCGCCGTACTTGCCGAAAAATGGATTGAGTATGGTCATGGTAAACCTCAAAAATTAAACTCCACTTAAGCTCAGTGGAACTGCTAAAAACTGTTGATGATGGCAAAGGTCTGCTCGATAAGTTCAGGATCCTTGATGCCTTTCTCCCGCTCCAGACGGGAGTTAAGGTCCAGGCCGGCAAAGTTAAGCTGCAAAGCCCTTTCCACATTATCCGGGCCGATACCGCCTGAGAGCAGCATGCGCCCGCGCGGCAGAGTGTCAGGCAGCGCATTCCAGTCAAAGGTCCTGCCAGAGCCCGGGGAGGCGGAGTCAAGCAGGAGCAGATCGCAGTGATCCAGGTAGCGCTCCACCTCACCTAAGTCCTCCTGATTTTTCACCGCCAGCGCCTTGATGAGCTGCACCTTTGGCAGTCTGGCCTTAAGCTCGTCCAGGTAAGCCTCATCCTCCTGACCGTGCAGCTGCAGGTACTCCAGCTCAAGCTGAGTGGCAAGCTTCACCACCTCGGCGAGATCCTCATTCTGGAACACTCCGGCAAAGCGGATGTAAGGCCTGCCCTGAGCGATGAGTTCCTCCGCCTGCTTAAGGCTTACGCAGCGCGGGGATTTTTTCACGAAGATAAGTCCTGCGATGGCGGCATGAGCCTTGATGGCGGCCCTAAGCCCTTCCTTGGTTTTGATCCCGCAGATCTTGTTGAGCCCGTAGAGCATGGAATTGGCCTTGAAAAAGACATCCTCACTGCCAGATAAGGAAGAGCCGATGAGGAAGTTCTTCAGGGGCTTTAAGGCGAGCAGATCGGCGTGAGTGCTGATGCCCGACTCGGCGACGATACTGCAGCGGTGGCTGAGTAATGGAGCTAAGCGCAAAGAGCGGTTAAGGTCGATTTTCAGCACTCTGAGATCGCGGTTGTTGACCCCGCAGACCGGCAGTTTCAGGGCATGGGCCAGGCGGGCGTCCTCCTCGGTGTCGACTTCGCACAAAGCGGCCAGGCCCAAATCCCGACAGTGTTCAAAGAGCTCTATAAAACGCTCGGGTTTCAGCACGCTCAGCATCAAGAGCACGGCATCGGCTCCGGCGGTGAAGGCTTCCTCCAGCTGCCTTTTGCAGATAATGAAATCCTTGCAGAGCACCGGGACCTGACTGCGCTCCTTGACATAGGTCAGGTATTCCAATGAGCCTTTGAAAAAATGCTCCTCGCACAGCACCGAAATGGCGGCAGCGTGCCTGTTGTAGCAGTCCAGTAGCCGGTCGAGGTTAAAATCGCGGCAGAAGTCGCCTAAGCTGGGCGAGGACTGTTTGCACTCCAAAATAAAATGCCGGCCGCTGCCGTAGGTCAGGGCCGCCTGGAAATCTTCCAGCACCAGCCTGCGGTCCAACGAGGGCAGGGGCAGGGCTTCTTTTTGCAGTTCATCCTCAACCTTGCGGTTGATGATGGTGGAGAGCACGGTATTCTCGATGCTCTCAAGCTTAAGCCCCGGGTAGTTGCGGGCTTGTTCAGTTAAGGGTTGAGCCTGCAGCATGGTCAGACCTACAGCTCGCCGCGGGAGATCTTGCACAAGGTCTCCAGCTTGGTTAAGGCCGCCCCCGAGCGCAGGGCATCCATGGCCAGGGCAAAGCCCTTGCGGTAGTCCGGTTCAACCCCGGCCAATCTGAGCATGCCGGCGGTGTTGGCCGCCACCACGGCACTGTGGGCATCGCTGCCCTTGCCGCCTAACACCTCGCGGGCGATGCGGGCATTGTCCTCGGGAGTGCCGCCGCGCAGCATCTCCTGGTTGTAGTCACCCTTGATGCCGAAATTGTCGTTGTTGAGTATGCCCTCCTCGATGTGGCCGTCCTCAAAGAGCTCGGCATAAAGCGTGGAGCCGAAAATGGAGATCTCGTCCATGCCGTTGCCGTTGATGACCAGCGCGCGCTGCACGCCCGAGAGCTTTAAGGCCTGCAGCATCACGCGCAGCAAGGAGGGATCGTAGCAGCCTAACAGCTCATAATTGACGCGGGCCGGATTGGCCAGCGGCCCTAAGATGTTAAAGAGCGTGCTGGTGCCTAAGGCCTTGCGCACGGGGGCGGCGTATTTCATGCCCTGGTGGTAGACCTGGGCAAACAAAAAGGCAAAGCCCTGCTCTTCGAGATTGCGCCGGGAGAGTTCCTCTGAGCAGCGCACGTCATAACCCAGACAGGAGAGCACGTCCGAGGCGCCCGAGCCCGAGGATACGGCGGTGTTGCCGTGCTTGGCCACGTGCAGCCCCAAGGTGGCGCAGACTATGCCTGACATGGTGGAGATATTGATGGTCTTGAAGCCGTCGCCGCCGGTGCCCACAATCTCGCCGGTCTTGACGCAGAGATCGCGCTTAAAGGGCTTGGCCGCCTTGAGCATGGCTGTGGCGGCACCGCCTATCTCTTCGTAGCTGTAACCGTTCATCTTCATGGCGGTGAGCATGGAGGCGCACTGGATCTGATCCAAGGTTCCGGCGAAAAGCTCCCCGAAGAGCGCCTGAGTGTCGGCAAAGTTCAGATGCTTGCCGGTATAGAGCTGTTCAAGTTTGGGATTCATGTAAAAATCTCCTTATTTTACAAATATGTTAATCGTCAATCATCATTCTGGGCACTAAAGAGGCAACGCAGCCCCGCGCCCAGCAGTCTGCGGCCATAGGCCGTCATGATGGATTCGGGATGGAACTGGTAGCCCAACACGCGCCGATCTTTGTCATACAAGGACATGCAGATCCCCTCATATTCGGCGAGCACTTCCACCTCAGAGGGAAGATCGGTCACGATAAGGGAATGGTAGCGCGCCACTTTAAGCGGGCAGGGGAGGGTGGCAAAGGGCCCCGTGCCGTGGTGGATGATGTCCGAGCTTTTGCCGTGGACGATTTCCGGGGCCTGGGTGATGTGTCCGCCGAGCACCTCGCCTAAGGCCTGATGGCCCAGGCAGATGCCCAGCATGGGATATCGGCCCAGCAGCTTGCGCACCAAGGGCAGCAGATTGTGGGCCTCGGCGGGAGTGGAGGGCCCGGGGGAGAGTACGAACGCCACGTCCTCACCCTGGGAGGCGCATTTGCCGGCTACCTGCTCTAGCAGGTCAACCGCCACATCATTGCGGTAGACCAACACCCGGTTGCCCAGTACTTTGAGCTCATCGACCAGATTGTAGGAAAAGGAATCAAAGTTATCGATAAAGATTACGGTCGAGGCCATGTTATCTGCCCTCCATGGACATCGCAATTGCGCTGAGCACCGAACGTGCCTTGTTACGGGTTTCCTGACATTCGGCCTGGGGATCTGAATCATATACCACACCGCAGCCTGACTGTACGTAAGCGGTGCCGTCCTTGACGAAGGCCGAACGGATGGCGATGCACGAGTCGAAGGTGCCGTCATTGCTCACCATGGCCACCACTCCGCCGTAAGTGCCGCGTTTTTTGCCCTCGTAGCGGTAGATAAGCTCGTGAGCCTTGAGCTTGGGCGCCCCCGAGAGCGTACCCATGTTCATGCAGGCCTGATAGGCGTGGAAGGCATCCAGGCCGTCCTGCAGCTGGGCATGCACATCGGTGACCAGGTGCATCACGGACTGGTATTTGTCCACATGCAGCATATTGTCCACGTAACGGGTGCCGGTGCGGGAGATACGCGCTAAGTCGTTGCGTGCCAGATCCACCAGCATCAGGTGCTCGGCCACCTCCTTTTTGTCGGTGCGCAGCTCCAGCTCGATGCGGCTGTCCAGTTCCCGGTCCAGGGTACCGTCCTCAAAGACACCGCGGGCCCGGGTACCGGCGATGGGGCTTATTGACACCGTGTTGGTGGGGGCATCGTAGCGTACGGCGTACTCAGGCGAGGCCCCGAAGAAGGTGAACTTGGGATCATCGATGAAGTACATGTAAGGCGAGGGGTTGAGCTGTTTTAAATATGAATAGGCCAGCAGGGGGTCGGTGCAGGGCGCCCTGAAGGTGCGTGAGGGCACCACCTGGAAGGCATCACCGCGGATGATGTGATCCTTGAGTTTGGCTACAATCTCGCCGAAGGCCGCATCATCGAGGTCGGGATTGAACTTCGGTTTGACGCTGAGATCGGCCTTTACGTCGCGGGGGGCGAAGAACTCATCTATCTTGTCCCTCAAGGACAGGGCTTTTAAGGCCGTCTCGCTGTAGGACTGCGGTCCGAAGGCGAAGGCCGCCACCTTGGTGCTGCGCTCAATATGGTTGCAGCGTACGGCCACGTCAAAGACATAGAAGGTGTAGTCGGCACAGGGATTGTCGCCTTTGGATACCTGCCCTAAGTCCTCAAAGTTGTTGATGAAGTCGAAGGCTATCATGCCGCTTATCATGATCCCTTTGCACGGCGAGATGATGCCACGCAGCCGGCGCATGACATCCAGAGGACCCGGTACCCTCAGGCGGGTATCCTCATCGGTATCACGGGCCGGGCGGTGGTAGCTGACGTTAAGCTGCCCGTCCTCAGGCTTGATCTTGAGGGACTCGCCCAGGTAGTCGAGCAGGTATTCACCGTTGCCGTTGAGGGCCTGCACGGTGACCTTGAGGTCCTCGCAGGTGATCTTCAGGGCGCAGCTGACCCCGATGAGACTCTGCACCCCGCTCTTGTCGACAATTTCCGCCGACTCAAGCAGCATGGTGTTCTCACCGCGGCAGTGATCGCGGTAGAACAGGTGCGCGTCCTTGAGGTAGCGCGTTTCGAAACTGATGTCCTTCATTACAAGCTCCGCAGACAAACTGCTTTAAAGAAAATAAAAAACCCGCACAAGTGCGGGTCAGATCAAAGGCAATGACTCTCTGTCCCGCAGTTTATGCAGGAAACCACCAGTAAAAGTCAATGCGGGTAATCATCTTCAAAGTATTCCTTAACCAAGAAAACTTTCAACTGTCCCCAAAATAGCGCACTTTCTGCCCGCTGTGAAGAGTTTTTTGCTAAAAATCTTCTGACTGCTTAATTTTGGTGCGAGCTCAGCGCCGCGATGCGTTTGTCCAGAGGAGGATGGCTCATGAACAGTTCGCTGGCCGAGGAGACACCGAAGATGCACAAAGCCTGCACCGTGGCAGGTTTCTGAGTGCTGGCACTCTGCTGTTTGAGCGCCTGCAGGGCCCTGATCATGGCGGCATTGCCCAGCACCTCTGCCGAGCCGGCGTCGGCGCGGTATTCGCGCAGCCTCGAAAACCACATCACCACCATGGTACCCAGAAACCCAAGGCACATCTGCAGTACCGAGCGTACGGCGTACTGCATCATGACGCTGCCGCCGCGGGAGTTGCGATCGCGTGAGGCCAAAGCCGCTGCTGCCAGGTAGGAGAGGGCATAGACAAAGGTGTTGACAATGCCCTGAACCAAGGACATGGTAACCATATCGCCGTTGGCCACGTGTGACATCTCATGACCGAGCACGGCGCTGACCTCCTCCTGGTTCATCTGCCTAAGCAGTCCTGAGCTTACCGCCACCAGGGCCTGATTGCGGTTCCAGCCGGTGGCAAAGGCGTTCATCTCCTGGGCGTCATAAATGCCCACTTCCGGCATCTGCACCCCTTTTTTCTGAGCCAGCATGCTGATGGTATTGACCAAAAACTGCTCATCCTGCGTCTGCGGCGCGCCGATGACCCTCACTCCCATGCTGCGTTTGACCATGGATTTGGACATAAAGAGACTGATGAGCGAGCCGGCAAAGCCCATTACCGCCGAAATCAGCAAAATGGAGCCTATCCCTCCGCTGCCCGGATCCACGCCCAGCAGGGCGCAGATGATGTTGGACACGATGCCGATGACCACGATGATGCCTACCATGGTCGCCAGATACACTAAGCCGCGGCGCAGCATAATCTCACTCCTTTGCGTCTGAAAGCGCAGTTGTAGTCAAAAAAACAGGCGCTGCCGTATCGGGCAGCCTCAGAACTCGGCATGCTGCGGTGTACGCGGGAAGGGTATGGCATCGCGCACGTTGCCCACCCCGGTGATGTACACGATCAGCCGCTCAAAGCCCAAGCCAAAGCCCGAGTGCGGTACGCTGCCGTAACGACGCAGATCCCGGTACCACCAGTAGCTCTGCGGATCAAGCCCCAGCTCGGCCATGCGTTTGTCCAGCACCTCCAAGCGCTCCTCACGCTGCGAGCCGCCGATAATCTCACCTATGCCGGGGGCCAGCACGTCCATGGCGGCCACGGTTTTGCCGTCATCATTCAGGCGCATATAAAAGGCCTTGATCTCCTTGGGATAATTCTTGACCACTACCGGAGAGTGGAAGTGCTCCTCGGCCAGGTAGCGCTCGTGTTCGGACTGCAGATCGATGCCCCAGGAGACCGGATACTCGAACTTGCGGCCGCATTTTTGCAGGATCTCAATCGCCTCGGTATAGTCCACCTGCGCGAAATCGGCCTTGACGAAGTCCTCCAGGCGCTGCCTCGCCGCGGGGTCTATCCGTTCCACAATGAACTTGAGATCATCCGCGCGCTCTTTGAGCACGGTATTGAACACGAACTTGAGCAGCTGCTCGGCCACCTGGGCGTTGCCCTCCAAATCCGTGAAGGCCATCTCGGGTTCCACCATCCAGAACTCGGCCAAATGACGGGTGGTGTTGGAATTCTCCGCGCGGAAGGTCGGGCCGAAGGTATAGCACTTGGTGAAGGCGCTGGCGTAGGTCTCCACCTCCAACTGCCCCGATACCGTCATGTAGGCGTGACGACCGAAGAAATCCTGGGAGAAATCCACCTTGCCCTGAGCGTCGCGGGGCAGCTCATTGAGATCGAAGTTGGTGACGGTAAACATCTCGCCGGCACCTTCGGCATCGGAAGCGGTAATAAGCGGGGTGGCCACCCACATGAAACCGTTTTGCTGGAAGAAAGTGTGAATGGCGTAAGCCACCGTATTCCGGATGCGCATCACTGCCCCCATGAGATTGGTGCGGGGTCTTAGGTGGGCATGCTCGCGCAGATACTCCACGGTATGCCGCTTGGCGCTCATGGGGTAGGAGTCGGGATCCTCGACCAGGCCGATGACGGTGACCTTGCTGGCTTCTATCTCCACGCTCTGCCCCTGGCCCTGGGAGGCCTTGAGAATGCCCTCTATCTGCACCGAGCAGCCGGCGGTAAGTTTGAGCACCTCACTTTGGTAGTTGGAAAGCGAAGAGGGGACCACGGCCTGAACGCTGTTGAAGCAGGAGCCGTCGTTGACGGCCACAAAGGACAGTCCGGCTTTGGAGTCGCGCCGGGTTCTCACCCAGCCGGCCAGACACACGCTGCTGCCCAGCGGCAGGCTGCCGCTTAATATTTCTTTGGCACTTGAAAGTTGCATAACTTTATCACCTTATTTTTCCAGGTTATTTTCTGTCAACTATGAGTTGATTGGTGTACTCGGGATCGAGTCTGCCGGCGTAGGTTTTAATCACGAACATACCGCGGGGGTTATTGGAATTCTGATCAACCACCAGAGCCGGCAGGTGCTTGGTGTGCTGCTCGTCCAAAAACCGCTGCAGCTCACGGGCCACGGTTTCGCCGGCGTAACGGCTCTCGATGAGCAGATCGCTGCCGTTCTCCAGTTTGATGCTGCCGCGCACCTTGGTGATGCCGTGATCGGGAATAATCGCCTGTACGGTGCCGATGGTTTTAAAGGCATGGTAAGACATGATGCGCACCTTGGAGTAGAGGTAAAAACTCTTGCCCGAGAGCGCGGCAAACAGCAGCACGAAGAAATACTGCATCAAGGGGTGCTGATGGCCCGAATTGATGTAAGTGTAGCAGGCTAAGATGATGCCGATGCCGGTGATGAAACTGTAGATGATGCCGAAAATAAGCTGCACTTTGCCCATCATGGGCTCGAAGGTCTGACGCCTGCGCAGCAGCTCTTCGCTGTTAGTTTCCGCCATGAGTGATTATTCCCGTGTAAGTGGTGCCGGGGTTGAAGGAATCGTCCCCGCCGGGGTTGAAGAAAAGTTTCACGCTGCAGCGTCCGGCGGCGCTGAGCATGCGGTTGTACCTGATGGAATCGCGGCCTGCACGCAACTGTGAGTTCAGAGGAACAAATACGCTGAAAGAACTCTCCAGGTTAGGTGAGATGAGATTGTCGGCCTCCTCGTCAAGTGAGCCTGCCTTACGCCCGTTCAGGCTCACCTCCAGGCTTCTGCGTTTGAGCTGCAGTGGTTTGCTCAGGCTGTGATGGACGCTGTAATCCACATAGACTCCCGCAGCCTGGTTGACCGCGGCCAGTCGACAGGAGGTAACCTGCACCTTGGGTTTGCCGGTACCTTCGGGCAGGGAGGAGCAGCCTGAGGCGAGCAAAACGCCGAGCGCCAGACCTAAAAAAAGATGTTTTTTCATAAAAAATCGCAAGTTGCCTTTGACATGAGCACTTTGGCACAGTGCGCTGATTTTAGCACACTAAGCGAAACTGACGGGGGCCAAACTCCGTCGGGTCAATAGTGGGGCGGAGGCTCTTCTTCGCTTTGAGGACGTACGGCGTAGGGATCGGCGGTTTTGCTGCTGAGGTATTTGAGCAGGCGGATGGCATCATCAAGGCGGTTGGTCAGCGCGCTTATTTCCGCCCCCTGATTGTGCAGCAGCATCTCCAGCCAGGCGATGCGCTCCTCCAGGGCGATGAGCCGCTCCTCGCCGGGCATGTCGCCCAGGCCTGGTGAATCGGGCATGATTACCTCACTTCCAAGTTAATTAGTTTCCGTGCGCAATCATAGCAAAGAGCGGGCAGCAGGGGGCGGAATTGCGAGCCAAAACCCTCTTTATGCGCATTCCAAAGTTACCTCTGTGATAAAATTTCAAGGTCAGATTAAAATGACGTTGCAGCTGTATCCGGGCTGCGGCGGCGGTGAAAAACAAGAGACGAAACATTCATGCTGGAGACGCTCAAAGCCTCATATATCCTGGGCAAAATCAGGGTGGCGCACGTCAATGACGGGCGCATCCGCGTGGTTTACGACCGTTTGAAACACGACGATGATGCCTATGCCGATATCTGCGCCACGTTGGATACCTACCATGAGATCACTACCTGGAGCGTCAACCGTACCACCGGCAGCATCGTCATCAATTACGATCCTGACAAGATTAAAAGCGGCACTTTTGCCGCAAGACTCATCGACGGAGCGCGGGCGCGTTATTTCGGAGGCAAATGATGAAACTGGCGGGATTTGACACCGGTCTGAAGATTGGCCAGGCTATCAACGCCACCTTGTTTGGCAATCAGGGCATGGTGGTGGTGAACCGCATACCGGGCCGCCGCCGCTACATCTGCAAGGCCCTGCAGGGAGTGCAGTCCACCTGCGAGGACTTAGAGGCGCTGCTCAGGCGTTTTCCCGGCATCAGCTATGCCAGGGTAAACCCGCTCTTAGGCTCGGTGACCGTGGAGTACACGCTCAGGGAGCGTGCCATCAACGAGCTGTTTGACGCGCTTTCCCATCAGATCGCCGGGCAGCATGCCCTGCAGGAGTCCACCATTCTCCCGGCCGGAGTGCTGGCCGCCGGAGACAATGTTTTTGATACCTTCCGCCGCCTCAAAATGGGGGTGACCCGTTTCTTCAATCACGCCGAGCCGGCCTTTTTAACCAGGCTCGCGGGCATCGCGCTGTTGATGTACGGTTTCAACCGGGTGTTTTTAAGCGGTGAGCGCCCCTCCGGCCCGCAGATTTTGCTGTGGGGCCTGGCGCTGCTGCTGCGGCCCTCCCATCCCGATCCCAAGGGGCTGGAGGAAGATTTGCAACAGGCCCTGCTGGGCAACAAGAACGCTGAGGGTGGCAGAGGCTGAATATGAACACCTACAAGTTCCCTTTTCCCGTCACTCTGTCTTATGAGCAATGTGCCCGCGCCGAGGCGCGGCTGCGCAGTCTGCCCGCTGTGGCGGCGGTGTGTATCGGTCAGGGTTACGTCAAGATTATGACCCGGGGAGGCCGCGGGCCGCTGCTGCGGGCACTGCTGAGTCTGGGAGCTTCGGCGGGAGGCAGCATCGTGGAGCGCGGCCTGGACGGTGCCAAACATACCCGTCAGGTACTCTCCCCCGTGGCGGGCGGACACAATCAAGCAGCCGATGACATTGAGCTTGATTTTCAGGCACATCGCCGCGATGCACTGTTGTCTTTGGGACTTTTGGCTGTCTTTGAGCTGCTTAAAAGGCTTAACCCCACCTGGTATGCCGCCTCCACGCTGCTGCGCAGCGCGGCGGTGCTGATGCTCTCGCTGCCGTTGTTTAAAATCGGACTTAAGGGAGCCCTGGCCGAGCGCAGGCCCAATGCCGACACCCTGACGGTGACGGCGGTGTTAGCCTCGGTGGCGGCCGGTAAACCGGGCTCTTCGCTGACCTTGCTGACACTCTCCAACTTTGCCGAAATGCTCACCACTCTGGCAGCACGCAGGGCGCGCAGCAGCATCTCCGATCTGGTGGCCTTGGATGAGCGCGAAGTGTGGGTCACCGACAAGAACGGCTCGGAGCGGCGGGTGCCGCTGGAAGAGGTCAAGCCGGGAATGCTGGTAACCGTGCATATGGGCGAGAAGATCTGTGTGGACGGTACGGTCACCAAGGGTCAGGCGGCAGTGGATCAGTCCGCCATCACCGGAGAGAGCATTCCGGCGGGCAAGCGCAAGGGCGATAAGGCTTACGCAGGCTCGGTGGTGGCTTTGGGCGAGCTCACCTTGAAGGTGGAGAAAGTGGGCGATGACACCTCACTGGCGCGGATCGTGCACATGGTGGAGGACGCCAACAGCCGCAGAGCGCCCATTCAGCACTACGCCGACAAGATGGCCGCCGCACTGGTGCCGGTATCTTTTCTGGCCGCCATGATTGTGTTTGTGGCCACACGCGATGTGCAGCGGGTCCTCAACATGCTCTTTATCGATTTCTCCTGCGGCCTCAAGCTTTCCACGGCCACCGCTATCTCGGCGGCCATCAGCCGCGCCGCCCGTGCGGGCATTCTGGTCAAGGGTGGCAGCTTCATTGAGCAGGCCGCTGCGGTCAACACGCTGGTACTCGACAAGACCGGTACCATCACCAAGGGACATCCGGTGATTGTGAAGATTGCCTCCGCAGGCTCTCTGAGTGAAAATACCCTGCTCAAACTGGCGGCTTCCGCGGAGTTGCACTCCTCACACCCCATGGCCACGGCCATCATGGAGGAGTGTCGCAAACGCCGCCTGAGCATACCCGATCATCTGGACACCGACACCGTGGTAGCACGCGGCGTGGTGGCGCATATGGCAGCCGTGGATGAGTGTGAGGGCGGGGAGGTGCTGGTAGGCTCGCAGCGTTTCATGCAGGAGCGTGAAGTCAAGGGCAACTTGGAACTGGAGGCTTCCGGTCCTACTTCCTCGTTTATTTATATCGCCGTGGCAGGGCAACTGCAGGGCGTATTGGAGATTGACGATCCGGTGCGCGATGACTTCAAACGCGCCATTAACCGGCTGCGCTTTGGCGGGGTGGAGGAGATCGTGATGCTCACCGGTGACAACCGCCAGGTGGCGCGCTCCATCGCCGAAACCTTAGGCCTGGACAACTATAAGGCCGAGGTGATGCCGGAGGACAAGGCTGCCTTTGTCCGGGAGTTGCAGCGTCAGGGCGGGGTGCTCATGGTAGGTGACGGCATCAACGACGCTCCGGCGCTGGCCTATGCCGACATCGGGGTGGCCATGGGTACGGGTTGTACCGATACCGCCATGGAGACGGCCGACGTGACCATCAATTCCGAGGATCCGCTCAAACTGCCGGAGTTTGTGGGCATAGGACGCCGGACCATGACCTTGGTTCATCAGAATTTTGCCGTTACCATTGCCGTGAATACGGTGGCGATGATGCTCGGTGCGCTGGGCATGATCACGCCGCTGTGGGCCTCGGCGGTGCATAACGCTTCGACTTTAGGGGTGGTGCTTAACAGCGCCAGAGTGTTGATTGACGAGAACAGAAAAGCTAAAGGAGCTTGAAGATGGCATTTTTAGATCGTTCTATGCTGATAGGCCTGGCCGCCGGTCTGGTCGTGGGCGTGCTGGGCACCAAATATTACGGCGCCCACAAGAATGAGATTGACGACAAACTGCGCGCCCTGCGCGGAGTCGCCGGTGGTGAGGGCGCTGCGGACGGCACTGCCTCCGACATGACGTTGGAGGAGCTGGAGAGCCAGAAGGAGCGTCTGGAGGATCTCATCGCCGACGTCAAGAGCAAGCAGGGCTGAGTACGGGAGCGGTGAGTATGAATACTCTGACCAAACAGTTCTGGCTGGGGCTGGCCTTGGGCGTCATCGCCGGCGCCGTGGGCTATAAGGTGCTTACCGAACGCAAGCTCATCAATCCCCATGCCTTGGAGCGCACCGTACAGGGCCTAGCCGACAAGCTCAAGGGCGAGAAGAGCGCAGCGCAGAGCGTGACAGAGGGCGGCCAGGGGCACAAAAAAGGCGGGCACGGCCACCACCAAGTTGCCCACCGCGCCTGACACTCTTATAAGACCCTGTGGTCTGAACTTACTGGATCTGCCTCCCCCGTGCGGGAGGGCGGATCTTTTTTGTGACTTGCTTGCGCGGTTGCGCTTGAATGGGGATGCGAGGTGACGCGTGGACAGTGAACCGGAAGTGACCACGGACTCCCGCGAGGAGCTGGTCGACATCGTAGATGAGCACAACGAGGTGGTGGAAGTGACTACCCGCGCCCGCATGCGTACGGAAAAGCTTCCTCATCGCGCCTCTTACATCGCGCTGTGTGACCGGCAGGGACGCTATCTGGTGGAAATCAGGACTCTGTGCAAGGACTATGCTCCCGGGAAGTTTGATGCCTGTGTGGGCGGCATCATGCAGCACGGTGAGGAGGAAGTGGAGTCGGCCCGGCGCGAGTTGCTCGAGGAGTTGGGCATTGACGCTGCGGATGCCGCGGCGCAGGTTGAGTTTACGCCTCTGGGCGTGCAGCAGGTGATGTACGCCGACGGCGTGCATTTTCTGATGGCCTATCTCTACTTTGCCCGGGCCGACTGCATCACGGTCAGACAAAAGAGTGAGGTCTCGGGGCTTATGTACCTTACCCGGGAGGAACTGCTCGCCTTGTCCCATGACTGCACCTATGACTCGGTGCAGGTTTTCAGGGAAATTATCTCACGCGCGGAAGATCTGGGGCTTAACCCGCCTTAATCTTGCAGCACTCAGGCTGAGTGCTCAGAGCCAGCCTTTCTTGCGGAAGAAGAGGTAGGTCAAGGCGGCTGACACTATCATCATGCCGATGGAGAGGGGATACCCGAAGCGCCAGTCCAGCTCGGGCATATAGCGGAAGTTCATGCCGTAGACGGAGGCAATCCAGGTAGGCGGCATGAAGACTACCGCCGCCACCGAGAAGATCTTGATGATCTTGTTCTGTTTGTGGTTGGTATAGCCCATGGAGGCTTCCAGCTGGAAATTGATCTTGTTGGCCAGAGTCTGGGTATGCGGCAGAATGGACTCAATATCGTTGAGGATTTCGTCGACGGTGCGGTTTTGCCGATCGTCGAGCACGCTCTCGAAAGTCTTCTTGATAAAGCGCAGGGCCCGGGTCGTATCGTGCAGGGCCTGCAGGATCTGACCGTTCAACTCCTCCTGGTTGATGAGCTCGCTTAAGATCTCCTCCACGTGTTCCTCATCGATGATCTTGTCGGCAGTCTCCTCCAAGGTGGTGTAGGATTCCTCGATTAAATCCGAGAGCTGATCGATTTTCAGCTCCTGCAGCTTGATGAGAATATCCAGTGCCGAATAGAGATTGGCCTTGTCATGGCGGATGTAGAAACGCAGCAACCTGACAATGGACACGTCTTCTTCACGAAAGGAGATGAGCAGGTTTTTGCGCATGGTAAAGGACATGTTGACACCATGCGTCTCGTTGGCCAGCCGCTGCGGAAACAGCGAGAGGATGTGCACGCCGTCGGGACCTACCCTAAAACGCGAGGACGACTCAATGTCGTCCATCTCATCTTCTTCGGGCACATCTTCGACAAAAAGTTTTTCCAGCCAGCTTCTTTCGGCGTCATCAGGCTGACAGACGTCCAGCCACACCACATCCGAGGGCAGAGCATCGCCGGGCTCCACGGTAAGCAGAGTCAGTTTGTCGTCTTCATTGATGCGGCAGGCGGTGATCATGCGCGCTCCTTACGGCACCTAAGGCCGTGCCCCGGGTGGGCCTGATGATTTTTGGTCTGCGTCATTTTTTCACACCTCAGCGCTTTTTGCCACCTCTTTTTGGCAAAAGCGCCAGGGGCCTGCAGACGCTTTTTGGTCTAAACGGTGCCGCAAAGCCTGCTCTGCCGTCTAGCTCACTTTCATTTTGAATATATAGCGTTATAATCCCTAAAAGCGTTTTTGTGCAACCTAATCTCTAATTGTTTCAAAAGAAACGAGCTTTTAAAGGTTTTACCGTATGAGCTGGATTGACAATATTCTGCACGCGGGCAGTACCGGCAGTGACAAGCATGAAATTCCCGAGGGAGTTTGGACTAAATGCGAAGCCTGCGAACAGGTGCTGTACCGCGCCGAGCTTGAGCACAACATGAATGTCTGCCCTAAGTGCGGGCATCATATGCGTATCAAGGCCAGAGCGCGGCTGGACAGTTTCCTGGATCAGCACGGGCGCGTGGAACTGGCACCCGAACTGGAACCCAAGGATATTCTCAAGTTCAAGGACATCAAGAAATACAAGGACCGCTATACCGCCGCGCAGAAAAAAACCGGGGAAAAAGATGCCCTGGTGGTGATGAAAGGAACGTTGCGCGGTCTGCCGGTGACGGTCTGTGCCTTTGAGTTCGATTTCATGGGCGGTTCCATGGGCTCGGTGGTGGGCGCCAAGTTCTGTGCCGCCGTCAACGAGTGTCTTAAGGAGCGTCGGGCTCTGGTATGTTTCTCCGCATCCGGCGGGGCGCGTATGCAGGAGTCGCTGTTCTCCCTGATGCAGATGGCCAAAACCTCGGCGGCCTTAGCGCGTCTTTCCAACGCAGGGCTGCCCTTCATCAGTGTGATGACCAATCCCACCATGGGCGGGGTAAGTGCTTCGCTGGCCATGTTGGGCGACATCAATGTGGCCGAGCCCAATGCCCTCATCGGTTTTGCCGGTCCGCGCGTCATAGAACAGACGGTGCGCGAGACGCTGCCGGAGGGGTTTCAACACTCTGAGTTCCTGCGCGATAAGGGCGCGGTGGACATGATTATTCCCCGTCGGGAGCTGCGCAATGAGCTGGCCCGTCTCATAGCGATGCTCTTGCAGCTGCCCGATCCGGACTCCGAGGCTGAGTCGGGTGAGAAGGAGACCCGCGCGGTCAAAAAGAAGAGCAGCAAAAAGAGTCAGTCGGCCCAGGCCCGCATCTAGGACGCCGGCCCCGGGGCCGGTCATTCTTGGAGAGAACTATGAGCAGCAACACATCAACCGGCCACACGCCGTTTGAGAACTGGCTGAGGCGCCTGGAGTCCATCAATCCCGCTCACATCGCTCTGGGCTTGGAGAGGGTCAAGGTGGTGTTAAACCGTCTGGCGCTCAAATGGCCTGTGAAGCCTTTGATCATCGAAGTGGCAGGAACTAACGGCAAAGGTTCCACTGCGGCGCTGATAGCAGCCGCCCTCGGCGAGGCGGGGATCAAAACCGCCCTCTATACCTCTCCGCACGTGCGGGAGTTCACCGAACGTTTTGTCATTGACGGACAGCAGGTAAGCCACGAGGATCTCGCAGCTGGGCTGGATGCCGTACAGGCAGCCTGTCAGACGGATATTCAGCTTACTTATTTTGAATACGCGACCCTGGCGGCCTATTGGTGCTTTCATCAGGCCAATGTAAAGGTTATGGTGCTGGAGATAGGCCTGGGCGGACGCTTTGATGCCGTCAACGCCTTTGATGCCGATATCGGCGTGATTTGCTCCATCGGTCTTGAGCACACCCAGCTGCTGGGAGACAGTCTAAGGCAGATTGCCTTTGAGAAAGCCGGTATCATCAAACAGGGCGCGCAGGTGGTGGCCGGAGTCATGGCCGAGGAGGCACTGGCGGTCATTCGCGCTCGCGCGGCGGAATTAAATGCCACTTTGTTGTGTCAGAGCGAGGATTTTGACGGCAGCGTGCTGGGCGACGGCGATGAAGGAGAGCTGGAGTTTGAGGATCTTGGCGACGGTACGCTGAGCCGTTATCCGCTGCCGCAACTGCCCGTGGAGTGCGCCAAACTCGCCTTGGAGGTGCTGCATCTGCTGCGCAAACGCGGCTATGACCTCTCAGATGAGATCATCTCTGCGGCCTTGAAAAAGACCACTTTGCCCGGACGCATGCAGAAGGTGCAGTCGGAGCCGTCGGTGTTTTTGGATGTGGCCCATAATCCTCCGGCCGCTCTGTATCTGCGTACCCGCCTAGAGCAACGCCCCGTGCGGGGACGGCGCTGTGCGGTTATCGGCATGCTCAAGGACAAGGACATCGAAGGAGTGTTGCGCATCTGCGCACGCTGTTTTGCCCGGATCTATACCTGCTCTCTGCCCGGGGTGCGCGGTGAGAGCTCGCTGCGCCTGACCAAGGCTCTGCGGGAGCAGGGCTATCCTAAGGAGGCCATTTTCGCCTATGGCAGTGCCCGGGAGGCGCTGGAGGCGGCGTTGCCCTCTTTGGAGTCACAGGACGAACTCATCGTCTTTGGTTCTTTTGTCACCGTGACGGCGGCTTTGGATTATTTTGAGTCAAAAGGTGTCGACTTAGGTGAAAAAGGCCGGAACTTACGTTCTGAATCTGCTAAAAAATCCCGAAAAAATAAGGATAAATAATTATGCAAGCTAATGTACGTAACCGTATAGTGGGCCTGTTGGCCGTGGTGGCTCTGGGTCTTATCATGGTACCGACCATGATGAGCCCTCAGCTTAATGAGCAAAAACGCGGAGCCCGCGAGAGCATCGCGGTCAATCCCGACGGGGCAGCGTCACTGCATGAGGAGCAGGGCGGCGCGGTGGTGGAGCATGATTACTCCGATCTCCTGGAACCTGTAGATGACCGTCCCGGTGCCTCAGGTGTGGCGCCGGACTATGTGCCCGCAGAGTTCAGAGCCGAAAACCGTGAGGTGACGGCGGCCTTGGATAGAGCCCTGCAAGAGGAGTTGGGACCCATTGATGAGACGCCTGCGGGCAGTGAAAAATTAGTAAGCAGCAGAGCCCCGGCCGCGCGGGCGGATGCGGCAGCCGTTGCCAAGGCACCGGAGAAAAAGGCTGAGCCGCCTAAGAGCGCACAGGCCAAAAAGCCTGAGAAAAAGGAAGCCGCCAAACCTGCGGCCAAGGCAGCTGCCTCCGCCTCCGGCAGCTATGTGCTGCAGGTGGGAGTGTTCTCACAGCAGGCCAACGCCAGCTCCGTGGTGGCCAAGCTCAAAAAGGCCGGCATCACGGCGCACACCGAGCAGGTGGTGCTGAACGGGCAGAACATGTTCAAGGTGCTTACCGGCACTTACAAATCACGCGAAGCCGCGCAGAAGGCGGCCGACAAAGTGCAAAGTGCGGTGAGTACGGCTCCCCGCATCCTGCCTGCGGGCAAATAATCCAAGGAGACCGACATGCACAGATCTCAGTTGCTTAAGTTCGCCGACACTCTGCTGGATTTGCCCAATTTCAGCGACGTATCGCTCAACGGGCTGCAGGTGGAAGGTCGTGAGGACATAAGGCGCATTGCCACCGCCGCCTCGGCCACGTTGGAGGCCATCGACGCCGCAGTCGAACAAAAGGCCGATCTGTTATTGGTGCATCACGGTCTCATCTGGAAAGGTCATCCGGCGCCGGTGTGCGGCGTCATGAAGGAGCGCCTGTGCGCCCTGTTGGAGTCCAACCTCAATCTGGTGGCCTACCACCTGCCCTTGGACGCTCACCCGGATTTAGGCAACAACCGCTGCCTGTGCGACATTTTAGGCATGGTTGAGCAGGAGTTCGTGGTACCCGGGGATCCCCGCTCCATCGCGCTGCGCGGTAAATTTACCCGCCGTCTCTCGGTGCGGCAGGTGGCCATGAAATTAAGCCGGGCCCTGGATACCGAGGTGATGGTGCTGGGACACTGCGATGATGAGCTCAAACTGAGCGGTGCCGTGGTGTGCAGCGGCTCGGGCTCTTTCATGCTTGACGGCAATCCCACGCCTGATTTCGAGGCTCTCATTACCGGGGATGTCAGAGAGCAGACCTATCATCTGGCCGTGGAAAGCGCCACGCCCGTATTTGTGGTGGGTCATCACGCCTCTGAGCAGGAGGGGGTCAAGCGCCTGGGCCAGTACCTGGCGGAAAAATTTGAAATTGAGCATGTGCACCTGCACTTTACGCCCGAGAAAAACGTTTCAACCTACGATTACGAACTCACTGTGGATACTCACTGGGATGATGAGGAAGGGGAGCACTCGGGATCATGAGCGCGACACAGGAACCGTCAGATGAGCAGGGCTTAAGTCCGGAGGCGCGGCTGGTACGCGAGGCGCTGCTTGCCCGCGGTCTGGAGAATCCCCGCCTGGACAACGGCTTGAGTGCCGAGCGCAAAAAGGAGATCATCGCCGGGTGCATGAGTGAGATCATGCGTACCTTAGGCTTGGATCTCAACGATGATTCGCTGTCCAATACCCCGCAGCGCGTCAGCCGCATGTATGTCGACGAGGTCTTCTCCGGCCTTGACTACCGCAATTTCCCGCAGGTTTCGGTGTTTGACAACAAAATGCACTTTGATGAGATGGTCAAGATCAACAATATCACCCTGACCTCCACCTGCGAGCATCATTTTGTGGTTATGGACGGGACTGCCAAAGTAGCCTACATCCCCAAAAACAAGATCATCGGTCTGTCCAAAATCAACCGCATCGTACAGTTCTTCGCCAAACGTCCCCAGGTTCAAGAGCGCATGACCCAGCAGATCCTGGTGGCCATTCAGACTCTGCTGGACACCAAGGATGTGGCTGTGACCATTTCCGCCACCCACTACTGTGTCAAATCCCGCGGCATCAAGGATCCCACTTCCTTCACCACCACCACCGCCTTAGGCGGTTACTTCAAAACCAACCATTTGTCCAGACACGAATTTCTGGCCGATTAGCCCCACACTGAGGCGGGTGAGCGCATGTCATGCCCACATGAAAACTACCTGGTGGCACTGGTGGTGCCGGTTTATAACGAAGAGCAGTCCATCAGCGGTTTCGTACAGGCGCTGCTCACAGCGCTTTCCCCGGAACTGCCTCATCTGGAACTGGTCTTTGTCGATGACGGCTCCACGGACGGGACCGTGGCCAGAATAGAGGAACTGCTCTCCCCTCAGGAACCGCTCAAGGTCAGCCTGATCAGGCTCTCGCGCAATTTCGGCAAGGAAGCGGCCATGACCGCAGCCTTGGATCTGGTGGATGCCGATGCCGTGATCCCCATGGATGTTGACCTGCAGGACCCTCCTGAGCTGGTGCTGGATTTTATCCGCATCTGGAAAGAGGAGGGTGTGGATGATGTCTACGGTATCCGCACCGATCGCTCCTTTGATCCCGACACCAAGCGTCTGACCTCAGAGGGGTTCTACTATATCTTCAACAAACTGACCAGTAAGGTCCGTATCCCCGAAAATGTGGGAGATTTCAGACTGCTTGACCGCAAGGTGGTGCTGACCCTACGTCAGTTGGGTGAGCGTAACCGCTTTATGAAGGGGCTGTTCGCCTGGCCTGGTTTTGCCTCGCGCGGGGTGGGATACCGCCGTCCCGGCCGCGCCGCCGGACACAGCAAGTGGAATTACTGGAAGCTGTGGAATTTCGCCTTGGACGGTATCGTGGCTTTTTCCTCGCTGCCGCTTAGGGTATGGTCCTACATCGGCTGCGCCGTGGGACTGGTTGCCGTGGTGAGCATGGTGGTGCTGATTTTACGGGTCGCGTTTTACGGGGCTGATGTGCCGGGCTACGCCTCCTTGATGTGCGTGATTTTGTTTTTGGGCGCGGTACAGCTGATCTCGGTGGGGGTGTTGGGTGAGTACCTAAGCCGGCTGACCGAAGAGGTCAAGCACCGGCCGGTGTATGTGGTCTCCCGGATCTCGGGTCCGCTCTCACAGCGGGTGGCCGCAGGGCTCAACGCGGCCAGCAACGGTGTGGTCTATAACGGGAAAGAACCAAAGAGCGCAACTGCCTCTTCCCGTGATCAGGACGCCTCGTCATGAAAGTCAGGACTAACCTGCAGGCGCGGTTGAGGGACAGCGGGCCGGGGCCTGAAATGCTGCGCTTTGCGCTGGTGGGCAGCGTGGCCACCGCAGCGGATGTGACGGTGACGCTGCTCCTGTTCGCCCAGACTTCTTTTAACTTGCCTGAAAACCTCATCAGTACTGTAGCTTTTTTGTGTGCCTTTGCCATCTCGTATCTGGGGCATCGTCATTACACCTTTCGCCGCTCCGGCAGTTTGAGCGCCTTTTTGGCGCTGGCCCTGGGTATGCTCGTGCTGCGCAACGTACTGTTGTACCTTATGCTGCGCTGCTGGCAGCGCGGACTGCCGCCGCTGCTGGTGGCCATGCTCAGCGCCACGGCCTTGACTTACCTTATCTCCAAGTTTTGCATCTTCAGGGAGCACAGGCTCTCATCAGAGGAGAGCTATGAGCAGGATCGCGTTGGGAATTGAGTATGAGGGCTGGCACTACGCCGGCTTTCAGCGTCAGGCAGGACTCAGTACGGTCCAAGGAGAGCTGGAGCGTGCCTTAAGTTCCATTGCCGCCGAGCCGGTACAGCTTACCTGTGCCGGGCGTACCGATGCCGGCGTGAATGCCACGGGACAGGTAGTGCACTTTGATACCACTGCCATACGCCCGACCCGCGCCTGGGTGCAGGGTACCAACACCAAGTTGCCAGCGGACATAGCGGTGAGCTGGGCAAAGGAGGTCTCCGAGAGCTTTCATGCCCGCTTCTCCGCCCGGGCAAGGCGTTACCGCTATATTCTGCAGAACACGGAGCACCGACCAGGCATTCTGCGGGCCGGCGTGTCAGTCTATCACGGGAATTATGACCTAAAGCTCATGCAGGAGGCGGCGCAACTTCTCCTGGGAGAACATGATTTTTCTTCCTTTATGGGGGCAGATGAGCAGTCACGCTCATCAAGCCGTTGCGTGCACTTTCTCAACATCAGCCGCCACGGTCCCTTTTTGGTGTTTGATATCGCCGCCAATGCTTTTTTAAACCATATGGTGCGCAATATCGTAGGCTCGCTGCTGCAGGTAGGGGAGGGTACCCATGACACCGGGTGGTTTGAACAGGTTCTTGCGGCTCGTGACCGTCAGGCAGCCGGTCCCACCGCCCAGCCCGAGGGCCTGTATTTAGTAGACGTGACCTATCCTAAAGAATTTAACTTACCAGAGCGCGATTTTATCGGACCCTTGTGGTTGCCTTGAGTCGATAGTCTATAATTGCAAAACCGATCTGAGGTATTTATGCTCAATCTACCCAACACGCTTACCATTGTCCGCTTAGCGCTCATCCCCATCATCGTGGCCCTGTTCTACTGGCCTACTGAGCGCTCCAACCTGTTTGCGGCTTTGGTATTCGTGCTGGCCGGTTTTACCGATCTGCTGGACGGCTACCTGGCCCGCCGGTTGCATAAAACCACCAAGTTCGGCGCCTTTTTGGACCCGGTGGCCGACAAGATCACCGTCTGCGTGGCACTGGTGCTCATCGTGGAGTATTACTCGGTGCATGTGCATGAGTACTTTCCCCACATGAACCTGTTTGTGAGCATTCCGGCCATGATCATCATTGCCCGTGAGATTGTGGTGTCGGCACTGCGTGAGTGGATGGCCGAGATCGGCAAGCGCAACATGGTGGCGGTCAGCTGGGTGGGCAAATGGAAAACCACCATCCAGCTCATCTCCATTTCAGGGCTGATCTGGCGCTACAACGAGGCGATGATTTACGCTGCGCTGGGGTTGCTGGTACTGGCCACGGTTCTGACCATCTGGTCGATGGTGATGTATCTAAAAGTAGGTCTTACCAGTATGTCCGCTCAGGACATGCAGGCCCCCGACGAGCAGTGACGGTCACTCTCCTGTGTCAGGGATAACCTCCCCTGGACCTTACCCATTTCTTTGTTTTTTTATGGAGTTTTATGATGCTGAAAAACTCACTGGCAGTTTTAATGTTAGGCGTTGCGCTGTGCGGCGCCGGTGTGGTTAATGCGGAGGATAAAGTGCTTTCGACTAAGATGCAGTACCTGACCCGGGCGGCTTGTCTGGAGGCTCAGGGGGATATTCATCGTTTAAAAGAAGTATTTGCCCAGGCCATAGAGCATAAGGTGGATTTGAGCTCACTGAAGGAGGCCATGTCGCAGCTGTATGCTTACACAGGCTTTCCGCGCAGTTTAAATGCCACCAACGCTCTGCGCGAGGTCAGTGAGGAGCTGGCGGGAAAAGGAGTTGAAGTAGATGAAGGCAAGGATGCCGCTCCTTACCCTAAAGATTACGATGCATTAAAGGAAGGCACGGCCGTACAGACCAAATTATCCGGCAAGCCATTTGACTATACCTTCAGTCCTGCTCTGAATTACTATTTGAAGGCGCACCTGTTTGGCGACATTTTCAAGCGTGATACTCTGACCCCCGCCGAACGTGAGTTGGTGACGGTCAGTGCCCTGTCCGGTCTGCGGGGTGTGCCTTCTCAGCTCAAATCTCACGTACGTGGTGCGCTTAACATGGGCGTGACTCAGGAGCAGTTAGACGAGTTGGCGGTGCTACTGGCCGATAAGGTAGGCCGCAACGAAGCCTTACGCCTGAGGCAGGCTATGGGCAAGGAGGAGGGCGTGCCGGCCGATGCACTCAAGTTCCCATTAGGCCAGGAAAATGTCAACTACAGCAAGTACTTTATCGGCAAGAGCTACCTGGCGCCGCTGGCCAGCGGTGAGGGCAAACTGCCGGTGCACAATGTTACCTTTGAGCCGGGGTGCCGCAATAACTGGCATATCCACCACAAGGGCGGGCAGATTTTAATCTGTGTGAGCGGACGTGGCTGGTATCAGCAAGAAGGTATGGACCCCATTGAGCTTAGGGAAGGCACGGTGGTGGATATTCCCGCCGAGGTCAAGCATTGGCACGGCGCGGCCAAGGACAGCTATTTTCAGCACATTGCGTTGGGGGTACCGGCTGAGGGAGCTTCTACCACCTGGCTGGAGGCGGTCTCCGATGAGGAATACCAGAAACTGCCTTAAGCCTTGGTAGAAACACAACTGCCTCAAGTGAGGGTTGGTCACGATGACCAAACTTCAGTTGAGGCAGCATGCTTTTATCATTGTGGCGGATAGAGTGAGATTCGAACTCACGGAACACGGAAGTGTTCGACGGTTTTCAAGACCGTTGCATTAGACCGCTCTGCCATCTATCCTAAGAACAGAGCACATTATATCATGGTCAACCTTGATTTCAATGGCACACTCATTGCTACTGACGATGAGGGCTTTTTGCTCGATCAAACTCAGTGGAGTCCGGAACTGATGCACTTTATGGCATTAAAGGACGGTCTCACACTTACTGAAAATCATATTGCCGTCATTGAGATTGTACGAAACTATCACCAAAAATACGCTACTACCCCTGCCATGCGTGCCTTAATTGCACTACTCAGACAAGAAGGTCATGCAGCACTTGCCTCTTCTCTGGCTTTGGCCAGACTTTTTCCACAAGGGGCTGCTAAAAGTGCTGCTCGCTATGCCGGCCTGACCAAACCTGCTAAGTGCATCTGACATAATAATAGCCAATCCTGCAGTATGCATGTATTGAATAATATCTTGAAATATAGAAATTATTACCTATACTTAGGATATTGAGTTCTGCGGAGAGAGGTGAACTATGCCCGGAGTTGAGATTAATGTTGAACTAAACGAAGAACAATTCCGCGTGTTGCAGTTGATAGGCAACCTTGAATGCGGAAGTTGTGCTGAAGATATGGCTTATTTTATATTGGAGGGCGAGTTGGAGAGACTTGTAAAAGATCGTGGTTATATTTCCTTCGATTCTTTTATAAAAGATTATTCGAATGAAATGACAATGGATGAGGTTGTTAGGGAAATTCAAAAGATCAATGACAATAACAAAATTCATAATCCCAAAAATGCGGTAAGTAAATGAAAAAAATCCTAGTTGTAATCGACACAAATGTACTTGTCTCTGCAGCTTACAATTTGCGTAATTACGACACTGAGGAAGCTTCAAAGAGACACTGCAATGTACTTCTTGAAAAGCCAGCTGCTGGTGAAATCATTCCAGTTGTCAATGAGCTCATAGTTTCAGAATATCAACGTAAAATCGCTGAGGAAAAATTTTCATTTTCATCAACTTTGCAAGAACAAATCATAAATTCAGTATTAACTTATGCTCTTAATTTGGATAATCCACGAGAGGTTGAAGAAAGGTTACCTGATCCCAGTGACACGATTTTTTATAAAGTAATTACTGATCTCTGCGGTTCTTATGCCGATTCATATCTGACCACAGGAAATTTAAAACACTTTCCACTTCAAGCTCGCAATTTAAATATTGTAGTAAATCCAAAAACATTGCTAATGATTCTAGATGATTATAAGAATATTAATACATGTCTTGATCGTATTAACTATTTGAATCAAAATGGTTGGCAAATGATAACAGAGAATATAGCCTGTCTTTGACAGTATAGTGGGTGAATGACCTCTCTAACCCTCTAATTTTGAGAGCTTTCCTAGGTTTTTCCCTATTCACTTTTTATAGAGGGGGAAATCTCGTCTGGGCTGTGTTCTTTGATCCACTTAATTTGCAGCTCGGTGAGCTTGAGACTGCGCAGGCCGAATTTGTTCCTGATATCTGCCAGAGTGCTGCTGGCAGGCAGGGGCTCTTGATCAAGCGCAAGCATTAATCTGTCCACCGGATCGGGGGCTATATCGCGGTTCCTGCCCTTGGTATCTTCCTGGGCGTGGATGCGCCCTAAATTGAGCAGTGTGTAGCCCAGTGAGGTGTTGGCTACCGCCACCTCGGCCTCCTTGAGGGTCTTGGAGATTTGCTCGGGGCTCATGCTGATTTTCTTCTGTGCCAGTTTGAGCTGCAGCAGGCGCATTATCATCAGGGCCAGTATGCAGATTAAAACGTGGCCGCCGACACTGGGCTGGGTGTAGACGTGCATCGGCCTGAGGTCAAACTCGCTCTTCATAATGCGGAAGCACTCTTCTATCCTGACCAGCCTTTGATAGAGACCGGCGATGTATTCGGCAGATAAGGCTCCCTCTTCCATGTCCGGCGGCTGCTTGAACAGCACCCCGGCATAACCGGCGCAGTCCCGGTGCTTTTGCTCGGTTTGGGCAGAGAGCGGCTTGCCCGCTGCCTTGCGTTTGGCCACCAGGGTATCCAAGACATCCAAATCGCGCTGACGGCGCTCGTCGCTGTAGGTCATCATCAGTGAGCACTCGACCTTGACCCTGCGCTTGTTGCCTTTATCATCTGTCACCCGACCCCGGCGGGTGATGGGGGAGATGCTGTAGTACACACCGGTGGGTGCACCGGCCTCATCCAGCAGGGGCTTCATCTGGCTTTTGTCCACCAGATGGCGTTTTCTGTCTCCTTTGGACAGTTGTCTGGGAGACTGTGCCACCGAGAAGCCCATC
>JAFUGP010000177.1 GCA_017469335.1 Succinivibrio sp.
CACGAAGTGCCAGAGGACAACTCCCTCTCAAAGAGACAAGGACCGGCTTAAGGATTTGCCGCTCCTGTTGGACTACATAAACAACGCCGGGCCGTATTGCACCGACAAGATAGCGGCTTAGCTCTTAAGGTAATGGGTATGATTGCCGGTAATTAGCTGTTCTTCCAGGCGTCTGCCGAACATGTCATAGCGTTCGGCGTACACGAGGTTGAAGGCTTTCGCCACCTCTTCTTTGGTTACAGGCTGCGGGTGCTCGTACATCCAGCCCAAGAGAAATACGGAAAACGAGCGATCAAGGATGACCGGCACCATGCAGAAGAAAGTACTCCACAGGCAGAGGCTGCAGCAGGTGATGCAACAGGCGTGCGCAAAAGAAAAACGCCCTGATTGAACTCCTTCAGCATGGGTACGGCGCAGCCTGTGGGTAAGCCACAGCGAGAATAAGCCTGTAAGCAGGGCCGCCGTCAGGATGTAGCACAGACCACGATAGAAGTAAACCGGCAGCAGGTAACGCAACAGATTCAGCTGAAACAGCAGCACCACGGCCACAACTGATGACAGGGCGCAGAGCAGGTAAAGCAAGGCCAACTGCCAAAGTCCCTTGAGTCTGTTCATAACCATGGTACTCCGCAAAAGCTGGCCAACAGGTACAAGGCACCGCAACAAAGTGCGCAGCACAGTGAGGCCTTATCCCTGAGCACGAACATCACCGGGTCATAACGCAGGGACCCGCGGCAGGCAAGTAACAACAAGCGCCCGAAGGCAAAGAAGACCGGCAGCGCGGTGAAGGCAATGATGATGGGGCTTTGGTAATAACGTGTCGCAGCATCTTCAAAAGCGTAGAGGATCAAAGTGAACACGGTAGAGCAGGCTGAGGCTGCCGCAAGCGCGGCCAGAATGAGCCTATCTTCGGTGCGATACGCCCGGCGCGAGATTGCGGAAGGGGGAGTATCTCCACCTTCTGAACCATTCCCCACGGCCGTTTGAGAGCCGCGCAGGCGGGTCAGTTCGGTAAGCCGTTTTACGAGTGCCAGGGTTAAAAAGGCAAAGCAGGAGCACAACATCACCCAGGCCGAGAGCGGGGAGTCGATGGCGCAGGCCCCGGCTATTACTCTGAGCACATAAAGTGAGGTAAGTACTATGACATCCAAAAAGAGCAGCTGCTTGAACTTAAACGAGTAGCAGAGATTGAGTACGATGTAGCAGCCAAGGCACAAGGCAAAGTGCAAGGGCAGCATAAGCACCGCGATCAAGGGCAGCGCGAGCTGCATTAGCGCTGCGCCGACAAACCAGGGCAGGGGGCTTAAGGCGCCCGAGGCGAAGGGACGTTTACACTTCACTGGATGTGCTCGGTCGGCTGGTAGATCGAGACAGTCGTTGATGATGTAGCCTGCCGAAGCCGCCGCGCAGAAAATCATGAAGGCAGTGAATGACGCGATAAGTGCATCCGGCGAGAAATCATGAGCAAGAAGCAGAGGAGCAAAAATCAGTGCATTTTTGGCCCACTGGTGCGGGCGCAAAGCTCTGATGACAGGTGAGGGAGCCATTTTCTCGCCCTGCTCATCTCCCGGACTTTTTGAGATTGTGAGGTCGGTGGCGCGCTCATCAGTTTTGTTCAGAAGGGTAAGCGTGTTGCGGAACGGATTGGCAACGTAAGCGCAACGGGCAGCAGCGAATACCGGGTGATCGACTTTGGAGTCGCCTATATAATCAACCCCTTTTGCCCCGTAGAGAGAGGTCAGCAGCTCTGCTTTGGCCGTACCTTTGAGATTGCGGAAGGGAGTGGAGCCGTAAACGGTGTCAAAAAGGCATAGATTGGCAGCCACCCCCTCGGCGATGCTCTGCGAAGAAGCTGTGGCAAGCACTGTTTTACGGCCTGAATCGCGTGCAGTGCGGAGCAAGGCAACGACCTGTGAGTTATAGGGCAGCAGAGCCGGATCGAGTTGGATGTGCTCGGCAAGGTAGATTTTGAAGGGCAGACGACCACGAGTTATCAGCAACAGAATAGCGCGCAGCAACGTCAGAAGATCTGTGGCGACGGCGCGCAGTATGAGCTCATGCAACGTGTCGGTGCGCAGCAACGTACCATCCAAGTCGCATACCAGCGGAATGGATGATTCATTCATATCACAGCTCACGTGTGTCACATCCTGTGCATTTTATTAACACTACTAATCAAAAATCTGTCTCATTCAGATCAAAGATGTACATATAAAAACCAACGATTAAAATACATGAGAAAGATACAAATACAGATCAGGATTTAAGTTGTAGAGAAAGTTGCACTGATCAATGCTGAAAGGCAGAAAAACCGCTTGCAAAATGGTTCTGGCTAAAAATATTGACAGGAGCAGACTTAGAATGATCGGTTTGATTGAGGCAATCTCAAAACGCAGATTACGTAACAAAAGCACAAAGCAGATATATGCGGTAGGCAGTGCCCACTCCTGTATGTACCTAAAGCTCACTACCGTAACCGTCAGATAGACAAAGTAAGCGAGCAGAGGCGGAAAGATAAAGATGGGCACTGCAGAGAGGCGGAGGAGACTGCCCTTTACGCTGTCAGAAACGCTGTCAGGACTTGCTGCCTTGGCCGGACGGTCGCGAAAGAACAGCAACAGCAAAGACCAAAAAAGGGGATAGGTGAATAAAGCCGCTCTTCTATCAAAGAACAGCAACCCTCCATTGTCGCCATAGTTGTGCGCAGGCGAGGTAATAAAAGGAAAGTTTTTAAGATAATCCAGCGGTTCAAGGAAGAAGTACCAGGCAGTATCGCAGAGGCCAGACAGTGATAGTGTCAGTAAAGGATTTGTAACATCTGCCGCGTTTAAGCAGTACTTCTGACCAAATTCAAAGACAGAATCAAAGCGGACATAGTTGTACCACATGACAAATATTGCGCCGAGAATAACGGGTATGCCTGTCAGTAAAAGGGCCGTTCCGACAGACAACACTCCACCCTTATTCGGTGAGAGTTCCAATTCCGCGCTCCAGTTACCGTCAGCGGTTCTGTTGGAGTCCTTCAATGTGGATGTCTTTACAGATGAGTTGGCCTTGCGCAGGTCTATGTAATATTTCCCCAGAGGCGGGAGGCATAAGGCCAGGGTGAACAGCAGCATGTGAGGCCTTGACATGACAACTAAGGGTACACAAAATCCCAAGGTCAACAGGCAGAGTCTCTGCATTGCAGGTGACTGCGCCTCAAGAAGTCTCCAGGAGGCTGTAACCGCGAGGGAAAGAAAAATAAAGGCACTTAGATAAGGGAAGTTGTATTCCCATAAGCTGGTCTGATACAGCCAGATCCCGCTGCTGCAGATCACGGCAGTCTGGGTGCCGAGCAGCAACAGCAGGTTGCAGCGGCCTACCAGAACTTTGAAGAGGGTGTGCAGGGCCAGGCAGATGGAGAGCAGTGCCAGTACAGTGAGGATCAGACCTGAGAGTGCCAGCGTGGGAACCTCTCCGGTCAGAGCATAGACGGGCAGGTAGGTGAGCAGCAGCGGCGCTATCCCGAAATATGAGAAGTAGCGCCCTTTGTACCAGGAGTAATCAAAGAAATATTTGACGCCATTGGCAGAGCGCTCAACAGCAGAATAAGGATTCTCCAGGGTAAGCAGTTTAGGATCGCTGGGCAGATCCAAATACAGATGGCCGTGAAGCAACGCGTGAAACAGAATTGTATAACGGTTGGACTGCCGCAGTTCTTCGTAGTTGTCAGGGAGGGGAACTGTCAGGGAATGATCCTTGGGGGTGATGGTCTCCACGATCTCCGTAGGCTGCAGGATCGCGTACTCCGGAGTGTTTTTGGGACTGAGCGAATTGAAAATGTGCAGGGTGAAAATCAGTGCCAGCACGGGGATTGACCACAGGGCCAGTCTCTGTCCGAGGGAATTCTCAAAGTCAGTCTGCAGAGTGTACAGCTTAAAACGCCAGATCATGCCGAGCGAGAAGGGCAGCAGGAACAGTACCAGCAGATGTATAGGTGAGAATTCTACAGATGGTCTGTGATTTATCACGGCCGTGGTCAGCAGGACGTCCGAGTGCATGCTAGACGGTTCTACTTCAACCTTTAGTCCTCGGAGATTACTGCTGGCTCTGAACCGGCACAGAGATGAGTTATAGGAGCCACCCGGATTCAAGAGGAAATCACACACCGGAGTGTCCTTGTACGCCGCATCATGCATAAAGACTTTGACCCTGACTACTCCTGAAACCGGGGCCCAGGTATCGATGCGCACGTTTTGAGCAGGGAGGTTTAGGTTGCTGAAGACGACGGCAGAGTACTGCTTAGTGAGAGGAAAGCCGACTCGCCCGTATTTCTCGTTTAGCTGTTGCTTGAGTTCGTACTCGGGATAGTGCTGGCTGTTAAAAAACAGGGCATTGCCGTTGAAGATGAGCGTTTCAACCAACAGGGCAAAGATAAGGCTTGCCGCGCCCAGCAAAGTGGTGAAGCCAAAAGATGACTTAAGGCAGGGGACGGTGGAGCAAAAACGTCTTAACCTGCCCGGCTCTTTGAGTTTATTTTGCTCGGCCTCTTCTATAAATGCTGAAGAGCCCCGGGAGCACTCTGTGGATTTTGCGGTTGCAGCTGCCGGGGCAGAGAGTTTACTGCCAGTGGGTACGTCATCAAAGCCAAAGGGTGGGAACAGCTTTTCAAAATAGCGGTCAAGGGGTTTTAGCGCATTGAAAAACTGTCTTGATAAACGGGAGGTGAGGTAAGAGCGCAAAAATTCCGCCGAAGTGCATACGCAAAACAGTGATACCACCGCGAAGGCTATGTAACAGAGATAGGGAAGCGTTGGATCACCCAGCATATGCGGCTCGGGGTTTATGATCCCTCTCCACAAAACCCCTTTTACATAAGTGTTATCGTGGAGCAGGTACACCCCCAGCATGCAGGTGGCGAGGCGGTTTACCCAGGGAGAGTGGAAACTTGGAATTTTGAGAAACAGCAAGAAGACGCACCAGGCGTTTATCAGGGTGAAGACGCTGTTGTAGTGAATGATCCAAAACCAAAAGACATAGAGATAGCTGTGGTGCAGGGCGTGTATTTCCGCTGCCAATATGTATAAAAGCTGGCAGAGTATTGAGCCGGCGAGTATCAGCGTAAGCTTGGTGGCAGAAAATGAGTCAGAACGGCAAAAACGCCTGATATAGGCACCGCAGACATAGGCATAGATGAGTGCTAAAAATTCGCTTTCAAAGAACTTGTCAAGATAATGCAGGTGCAGCGGTCCGGGCGCCAATAAGGTTGGGATCAGATACCAGAGCACACCGAAGAGCAGCAGAACAGCCAGATGCTGTTTTTGGGTTAATCTGCTTAAAGCGGCATTGGTAAGGGGAGAGCATAATATCATCAGTACGTAGGCAGTGATGAACCAGTATCTGATGAAAGTGACCGGCATGAAGTTTATGAAGAGCTGCCAGATATCAAAAGGCGCTTTACCCAGCGCCACGGCAAGAATATAGAACCCTCCGCTGTAAAAAACAGTCAAAGCCACAATACGCAGCAGCGAGGTCAGATGCGCAGTTCTGTTTAACAGAAAATAGCCGGAGAGGGCCCCGAACAAAAACACACCCACCTTACTGCCGATGTTCATAGCCTGGGTGATGACGATGTTATTGAACGCGGTGCCGAACGGCTCAATATCCTTGAAGGCGTCAAATTGTATTTTGGGTTGAAAAGCGAAGTGTCCGGCCACGATAAGGAACATGGCCAATATACGCATCAGCTCAAGGGAGCTTTGACGCACTGCAGCTGAGGTGGTAAGCGGAGATCCTTCAGGACCTTGGAATGTGCTCTGAAAAGTTGCTGTCATAGGGTTATTTGGATCTAAGTTTTTTCTGTCGATGTCGGTCTGATGCTGTGGCGATAAACCCACTGCGTCATAGGTTGTGCGTTTTCAAGCAATGTCCGTATTGACCACCAAACGGTTATTTAGGCCGCGGTGGTCGTTGCCTGGCCATTCACCCGGCTAGTCAGGTGTCTTAGGGAGGATTTCGAGCAGGAAATCGGCCCAACGTGACGCCACGCTTGGTGGGGAGAATTTCTCTAGGCTCTCCAAGGCACCGGCGCTCAGTTTGTCTCTGAGGGCATTATCTTTTAAAATCGCGATCGCTTTCTGAGCCAGGGCAGCGGTGTCTCCCGGAGGCACCAGATACCCGTTGAGATCATCGGTGATCATGGTGTCGGGACCGTAGCGGCAGTCAAAAGAAACGCAGGGGCAGCCGTAAGAGAGCGCTTCCAGAATGACCAATGAAAATCCCTCCGAGCGGGAGCAGAGAAACATCAGCGCCGCCTGGCGGTAAACAGAGGAGAGATCGGACACAAAACCGTGGAATACCACGCGTTCCGTTAAGTTAAGGGCAGCTGCCTGTTGCCGGAGACTTTGCTCATCAGGGCCCTTGCCCAGAAAATGCAGTGAGGCGTCGGGAACTGCTTTGGCCACCTCGGCAAAAGCCTGCAAGGCCAGATTTGGCTGCTTGCCGCCGTCAAGTCTGCCCACCATGATGATTGATTTAGGCGGAAGCTGCACCTTAACTGTCCCGTTGTTGTCATTTATCCGGTGTTTGGGCGGTAAAAAATGAGGGATCGAGGTTATCGGCCAGGGTGTGTTGCCGCCTAAACGTCGTTCAATGTCTGCCTTTTGTCTTTCGGTGAGCGTCACTACTCCGTCAACTCTCATGCTGCGATCATCGATGTAGCGGAAGTTGTAACCCAGCCGTGCCAAGGGCTCAGATGCATGTGAGGCGTGGGCCTGGCAGATAACTCTGAGGTTGGAGTAGGCGTCACGCCGTTTAGCAAGCTCCTGAAAAGTGCGCTGATAGTAACCGGCACGGTCAAACAGCAAAAGATAGAAACAATTAGGATCACGCAGCATCGACAGCAGCCAGAAAGCGGTAAGCTCGGTATGGGAGACGAACTGCTGGATAACCTGTCCTTTGCGATTCATCACGGTGATGGCATCGTCATCGGCGTTGCCGTTGGGCCCCGGCCCACCCGGCTTGGGGCGCTCCACCAGTGCCACGGTATGATCGGGGCGCAGGTAGATGCGCTGGCTGGGGAAGTTGCTCTTTTGATCGACAAATTCGATGCGCGAGAGAAACCCCTGCACGTCGTAGTTGTCACGCCGGCTTACCTGTGAGCCCGTGAAATAGGTGATACCGACCAGTCTGCCACTCCGGTTGTCGCGGTTGATGTACATCAACTGCCGGCCTGCGGCGTCTTTGACGGAAAGATCCCTACTGTCTTTTACTTCCTCACATTTCCATTCGGGATCTATGTAGGGCAGTTCAGGCTCACTGCTAGGTGCGGTGGGGCTGCGGTCAATGCCCTGTAAGTAATCATATAGATTGATGACACGCATCGCGCTGACACGGCCGAACTCGCGCTGGTGCAGGGAGTTCTCGGCGAAATGATGCTGATACAGATTGGTAAGTATCAAAGGCTCGCATTCGAGGTATTGGCTGAACAAATCCGCTCTTCTCAAGACGGCCATTTCCAGGCCGTCCGGAGACTTGTCGGGCATGAAGTCGAGCATAAAACACATCACACCGCGAAGCGCTTTGAATTTGCGCGAGAACTCGCGGCATATCTCGGGGATATCATGAGGAAAAATACTGCCTAAGCTGTTCATGTCAGGCTCCTGTTTTTAATGTTTTTCAATGCGTCAGCGGCACTTTGCAGCAGTGGGGCAAGCAGACGGGCCCAGCGGGCGGCAACTGACTTTTTGGCAAAGCGACGGCAGCTTTTTACTGCGGCTTTGGAGAAGCGGCTGCGCAACTTGGTGTCAGTGAGCAGGGCTGTGCAACGTGCAGCCATACCCTTTACATCACCCAAAGGCACCAGATACCCGTTCTCGCCATGTATGACGATGCTCTCGGGGCCGTAGCGGCAAGCAAAGGCCACCACCGGGCAGCCGTAGAACATGGCCTCCTGCATGGTCAGACCAAAACCCTCAAAACGCGAGCAGGAAATCAGCACGGAGGCTGATTTGTACACCGGTCCGATGTCTGATACGAAGCCGTGCAGCAGCACCTTGTTCTGCAGGTTTTTGGCTGAAATGATTTTTTTCAACTCTTCTCCGTAGGCGCCTGCGCCGTACAGGTGCAGCGTTGCATCCGGCACGGCCTTTAGGATCTCTTCCAACACCTCTATAGCCAGAGCCTGACCCTTGGAGGCGGTAAGCCTGCCTACCAGAATGATGGAGTGGGGAGGCAGCACCGGCGGCAGATCGTCCGGCACTTCCCGCAGATCCGGCATGGAGTGAGGGATGATCGTCATGGGCTTGGCATCGGCCTGATAGCGCTCCTGCACATCGTGCTTCTGCCATTGAGTCAAGGTCACCACGGCATCCACCTGCTGCTGCGGCTCACAGAGGAAACGGAAGTTGTCGCCTAACTTAGAGTGCATGGGATCGGTAGCGTCCAGAGTGTGGGCGTTATGGCATACCCCTATCACCTTCACATGTTTGAAATCATCTGCACGTTTTTTGATCTCTCTGAACGCGCATTGATAATTGCTGATCTCATCTGCTATGACCAGACGCGGCTGTGAGCGATCCTGGAGCAGATCCAAAAGCCACCAGGCCGCGAGCTCGTCTGCGCCGGGGAAACGTCTTACGACCCGGCCTGTGCGGTCCATTACCTCCACGGAGGTGACGATCTGAACGGTGTTATCCTTACCGCCCTGTCGGCAGCACTCAGTCAGGGCGATGGTGTGATCAGGACGGTAATAGACCAGAGTATGGGCAAAGTTGGTGCCGGGGATGATGAACTCGGTGCGGGAGAGAAAGCCCTGCACGTCATAGTTGTCACGGCGGTAGATTTTGTCGTTGGCCAGAAAGTTGATGTAGTCAATGCCCTTACCTGAGGGAAAACGGCGGATATAGGCCAGGCAGCGACCGTCTTTGCCCACCACGCGGGTATCGGGGCGGTCGGGGATTGCCACGGTATGCCATCCCGGGTTGAATACCGGCTCCGGGGCAGGGGCGGGAGGCTCAGCCCGGTTAATGTCCTGCAGACAATCATAGAGGTTGAGCACTTTTACAGAGTCAAAACGCCCGATCTCCATGTGGCGAATGGTGTACTCGGGCCCATGTACCTGGAAGCGGTGGGTCAGCAACAGCACGTTCTCTATGCCCAGAATCTCCTCAAACAGCGCTACGCGGCGAAATGAGGACATCTCAAGTCCGGCCACGGAATCACGGGGCGGAATATCGTCAAGCAGAAAGCAGAGCTGGCAGTCGGTCTCGCGGTAAAGTTTGGCAAACTTAGCGCAGGCGCTGCGATCCTGAGCGGCGGTGAAAACCGACTCAGGCGGAAACTGCGGCGGCATATCAGGTGTACTGCAGGTATTTGAACTGCCGGCAGACACAAGATCGTTTTCCTTAGAAGATCCGCCAGGATTTTTGTTTTGGTCAAGTTCACTCATGGCGGCTCTCCTTATACAGAAGCTCTGCAAGCAGATCTGCCCATTTTTCGGCGATCCCCGCAGGGGCAAAACGCTCCATGGACTTTTGAGCACCTTCAGAGAGACGCTGGCGCAAAGCGCTGTCCCTAAGCACGGCGGTGCATTTTGAGGCGAGGGTGTTGATGTCACCGGGAGCTATGAGATAACCGTTGTGGTCATCCTCAATGAGGGCGGAGGGTCCGTAGTGGCAGTCGAAGGCCAGGCAGGGCACGCCAAAAGAGAGCGCTTCCTGCAGCACCAGCGGAAAGCCCTCATGGCGTGAGGTCTGGATTAGACAGGTCGCGGAGGCGTAGACCGGGTTCATGTCCGAGGCAAAGCCGTGGAAGATTACTGAGTCGGTAAGGCCTAACTCTGCTGCCTTGTCTTTGGCCGCCTGCTCACCGTCACCGGAGCCGAAGAAATGCAAGGTGGCTTCCGGTACCTGCTCATGAATGAGCTTGAAGGCTTCAAGTGCCGCTTCCTGGTTTTTGGCGGGGTGAAAGCGACCCACGTGAATTATTGCGGAAGGGGGAAGATTTCCCCCTTCCGAGCCATCCCCCTGATTATTTGCGGGAAGGGGCGAGCCCCCTCCCGGGCCCTCCCCCTGGGCAACAGCGGACGGGGGAACATTTCCCCCTTCCGAACCATCTCCCTGGGCCGGATTAAAGGTGGTGTCTGAAGAGAGCGTGCCGCTTGAATCGTGGGCGCTCGCAGAAGGCTTATCAGATGCCTTATCGGGCGCGACAAAATGATGGGGGATCACGGTGATGGGATGGGCCTGGGCGCCGAAGCGCACTAAGATGTCATTCTTCTGGCGTTCGGTCAGGGTTACCACCCGATCTACTCTCTGCCTCTGATCGACCAGGAAGAGGTAGTTGTCACCTAAGCGGGATCCCATCACATCGTCAGGGTCCAGCGTATGGCAGTTATGGGAGACTCCTATCACACGCACGTCCGGGTAGGCCGCCTGCTGGCGCTTTAACTCAATGAAGGCTCGTTGGTAGTCCATCACCTGATCGGCTATCAGCACATAATCAGTGTCCCGGTCCCTCAGCAGAGTAAGCAGCCACCAGGCAATTAACTCGTCACGATGGGTAAAGCGCTGTACGGTATCGCCGCGTTCGTTGTGTACATGGATGGTGTCAATCAGCGGCGTGCCGTTGTCGGTATAAACATAGGTTTCGGTCAAGGCCACACTGTGATCGGGGCGGTAGTAGACAGCCGTGTGGGTGCGGGAATTCTCGGGGTTGATAAATTCGGTACGTGAGATCCAACCCTGGCGATCATAGGTATCACGCCTGGTCAGGCGCTCGTTCTTGATGAAGTTGATGAAGGAGATGGCTGAACTCTTGCTGTCCCGGTGGACATACATGAGATTTTTGCCGCCATTATCCCGTACCAGAAGATCGGCCGTGCCCTGAACCCGCAGCTCTGTCCAACCGGGATTTCTCTCTATAGTGGGGGGTGTGCGCTTTAAACTGCCCCGGTTTACCCTCTGGATGAAGTCATAGAGGTTGATGAGCCTGGCCGAGTCCAGACGACCTAAGCGGATCTGCTCTAAGGCGTTCTCCACCCCGTCAGGCTGATAACGGGTAGTTAGCATCCAGCACTCGGTGCCGAAATACTCCTTGAACAGGCCGGCGCGGCGAAAGGAGGAGAGTTCCAGTCCAGCCGAAGCGTCCATTGGCAGGACTTCCAGGAGGAGACAAAAAGCCGTGGAGCGCTGTTTCAGGCGCTCTCTTAATTTGAGACATGCAGGAGGAATATTCAGTTCCTCTCCCGTGTTGCAATTAATGTTGTCAGTAGTCATACGTTGTTCTTTCCGATCAAAGACTAGTCACCTATATTCAAAGCCGCCAATCTCACTCTTACGCCGTCAACCTATACATGTGGTGACGATGCCTGAGAGCCGGTATTCTTCTATCGCAGATCTATTGCCCTTGCATGTCAAAACCCGGTAAATGGAGGCAAACAAAGCTGTTGAAGCGCATGCAACATCACGCATTGGTTCTACCTCTTTCCATGCCAACATCCAGAAGAGTCTTAAAAAACCGCTCGTAATCGTGTCCCGACAGCAGAGCCTCTTTGGGACTTAACCTCCCATACAGGTAAGCGGTCGCACCCCCGGTATCGGGAAGGGGTAACAAACGGGCATTTGGGCAGTACTCAAGTAGCAGCTCCCGTTCCACCAGGATGCCGTCCATGCCGCCTATAAACACTGCGGCATCCGTATCGGGGTGATCTTTGAACATGCGCCGGCGCATGAGCTCAACACTTAGGGCTATCAGCTCAGGCTGTATGGGCTTTTGTTCTCTCTTAAGCTCTGAGACTGCAACCGCAGCCTCGGTGATGACTGTTCTTAAGGGACTGTCTGCCTCACATACCCCGAAAACCGCCGATTGATAGAGGGTGATGAGCTCGCGTGATTTCTCCGGGGCGCTCATGGTTGCCTCTTCCACCACAGGGGTGATTGAAGGATGTCCCCCGAAATAAAAGGCCCGCCTCTGCTCAAGACAGACACTGACAAAGGCTCTGACGGCCTTTTTAATTTCTTCAGGCCTGGAGTCCTCGCCAAAGGGACGGCCGGATACCGGGATACTCGCGGAGAGAAAAATCATGCGCTCTCTCCTTTGTCCTTGTCCTGACTTTGACTGATGAATTCCTCCACCCGGGTGACAAAGGCTGTCCTAGAGTCTGTCTTTTCAGCCAGACCATCTGACAGGAATTCCCGAAAGAGGGTGCTATAGGAATGCTCGGTCAGACCGTAGGTCTCCGGGCTGCGGTTACACCTTTTAACCAGTTCGCGGGCGGCTCCGCCCGGGGCTGCCAGAGCCAAGGTCAGACAGTTAGGTCTTTGTTGATGCAGTATGTTAAACTCGGCTTCGACGCCGTCCTTGCCGCCGATGAACACTGCATGGGTGATGTCTTTGGACAGCATTGCCAAACGCATCTCCATGAGGCCCTCTTCTCTGGGGCAGTTTGCCTTACCAACGTATTCCACCGTGGGGCCGAATGACCGGTTTTCGGCCGGATATTTACCTTCGAAATGCCTGCTTTGGTAGAGTTTGCAACGCTCACGGGGGTCTAATTTGAACTCCTCACAGATCCGTGCCAGTATGGGAGTGATGCCGGGGTGCCCGCCCCAGATGAAGTAGCCACGTCCCAGTGCCTCTACCAACAAATCACGCAGAACTATCTGCACCAGAGCGCGGTCAATAGGCAGGTAGTCTTTCCAAGCGGGATCGTTGGGATTCAGCGGCAAGGAAGCCGAGAGAAAGAGTACCGGGTACTTCCTCTCATCCAGATGTTGAGAGGGATCGGCTTCCAATACCCCTCTATGACGTTCGATGTTGTCATTGCAGGGAATGAAACGGGCCCTATGCAGACGGCCGTTTAGGAAGTCCAGCTCTGTTTTGAGCCCATCATCAAGGCAGAAATCCTCATAGACCACCGCACGGTGTCCCACAGGGCTTGTACTGTGTGCCTTACCTTGCTTGACAGGTGCCGGTAAGTTCGTAAAATCCCTTGCTCCCGGGGCCTTGATGGTGAGCGCGAGCTTGAGCTGAGAGTTGGCTGGGGCGTTGTGTACCGTGTAGGTTATGGAGCGCACCGAATCATTTGCCACGCTTAACTGCGATGAGGCTTCCAGATGTTTTAACACGCTCTCACGCAAATCTTGCATACGCCTGGCAAAGCCCACGGACATGAGCTGCTCGCATTTGCGTCTGACCAAGGAGATGAGCGGGGATGCCCCCTTGACATTAAGCCGCCAGGCATGGGTTTTGCTGCCGGAGTTTGCAGGCGCGATAAGCTCTGAGACCGTAAGGTGCTCTGAGAATGCTCCGGCCAGAAAATCCTTGAAGGCCAGATGCGACACTGAGGCGGGGACCAACAGCAACAGCGGAATGCCCTTTATGTAGGCGGTGCAGAACTCTTTTTGTACCCACTCACTCTTAAAGCTGTCTTCGGACAGCAACATCACGACCACATCACAGTCGATGAGCCGGCGCTCTAAGGTCTTCTGAAAATCTACTCCGGGAGGAATATCGTGGGTATCGAGAAAGACGTCAAAGCCCGCCGCGGATAATCTGTCGTGCAGGTGCACCGCCATGTTGCGGTTGGAGTCGCGGCGGTAGCTGACAAATACCTTACGATCGCTGCGGGTAAGCCCCAGGGCGTTTAAGATCACTCCGGGAAGGGCCTCAAGCTCGGCCTTGCTGTTCTCCAGGGCGTTGATACGCCGCAGAGCCTCATCCTGAATGATTTGTCGCAGGTTGACGCGGGACGTTACCACCGTGACTGCCTGTACGCCGCTTTGTAATGCGGATTTGGCCTGCAGCTCTATCTGCTCACGCTGAGCGGCATTTGCACCCGGGTACCACAACAATGCCACGGCGGCACCGCTGAAGTAACGGTCGTTTTTGTTATTTTTGTCAAAGCCATGCAGAATCAGCAGATCAGTGCCTACCTTGAGCTGGTAGTGCCCGATGGCCTCGGCGAGGGCCTGCCTGAGATCATCTTCTGCCTGCCGTGGCATATCGCCCAGAATGTAAACGCGATACGCGGCACTACTTATAACCCCCAGGTCTTTATCAGCGTCCTTTGTGCTGCGTACCGAGCGAGTTGTTTCAGCATCTCTTTTGATCATGGAGCGGGTATTCCTTTATGCAGAAACCTGTGTGTCAATCAAGGCCATAAGGAAGGGTGCGAATGGCATCCCCCTTGTTATGATCCAAGTGGCTGCTCTCTGAGCTGCCTGATGGGACGGAATGTTCACTCCTATCCTCAGGTCGATAGTGTTTGAGCTCATAGAGCACATCCAATGAGCGATAGGGTTGCCAACGCTTAAAGTCATCTGCCTCAGCGCCGTTCAGGAGGTCGCATTCTCCCTGCCAACGGATCAAATCCATCTCATTCAACAAAGTTAAGTGTTTGATGTCCAGGGTGTAGAAAAAGTGGTCCTTGATGGCCGCGTCCATCGCCAGAGCGGGTTTGCGATAGTCCTCTGTGACCATGAGCGGGCGGTGACTTTCCTTTTTGCGACGTCTTAGCAGGCGTGAGTACTCTGTTTCGGCGTAGATCCAGGGTGAGTAGGTGAGCGGCTCTTCACTCTCGTCTTCGACTGAGCCCGAATCCTCGTTAAGTTTGCGTACGCATTCAATACTCTCCCGGTATGAAATGCCCCCCTCGGCCAGAGACAAGAAGCACTCGCACTCGTCAATCATCTGCATGAGGGCGCAGGAGAGCATCATATGAACATGGGAGGTGGAAACATTGCGGCACTGGTAAGAGTATGTTTCATCACCGGGATTCAGGCACAGGTCATCGTCAATTTCTCCCAACAGTTCGTCAGCATAGCCCCACAGTTTGGAGTCAACAAAGGCGAAGAGCTTAAACTCACGGTATAACCAAGCGGCCAGTTTCAGAGCCTGTGGCTTCCTCTCGTGGCTGTGGGAGAGAAAAATATGGCAACTGTCCACGGCGGAGAACCAGTTTTTCTGCACACGGGTTGCGTCAACCTTGCCGTCACGGCGCATAAAGCTTTTAAACGAGGATAGAAGCACTTTTTTGCGCTCCCAAGCAGCATCTTCATAGCTTTGGATGTCATTTCCACTGAGATCGTCAAAGACCAGTACGTGGTCTTGAGGCAAATTCAACCTGAATCCTGAGTACACGAATTAACTCCTTAAAAGACTATGGAGAGTTTCCGCACAGAGATGGGCACCGGTCAGTTAGTCTTGATCGCATTTATGATGGAGGCAGAGTTCCATTTAACAATTTCGTCTGCCGCGTCCTTTACCGTCTGGGAGGTTCGCTCAGACGCGAATGGCTCTATGGCAATGATTTTCTTGGGGTTGCCTTTGGCTTTAAATTCCCTGGCGAGTTGGATCTCCTTGTCAATCCATTTGCTGTAGGTGGCGTATACGCCAGCCAGAATCAAAACCCTGCTGCAGTGGACCATCTGCTCTCTGATCGCATCAAGTAACTGCTTGTCAGTGCCTGCTGTATGAATGGGATCGTCTTTGGGCACGGAGTAATTTTTGTAGTCCAGATTTCCCTTATTCAAGAGGCTCAGCAACCCCTGGTACTGATTTGAGTAGGTCCAGGAATGGGAGATAAAGATATTGATGGTCATCGTTATATTTCCTTAAATCGCCATGGTTAACAGCAAGTTTGTTTGCCTAATTTCCAAAATCCTTTGCAGATCCTCTGCTACGGTAAATATCCCCGTTGATCAGATGTGTCCTTTTTCCACCAGACGCCAGTATTGCCGTCCCAACGCAGAGAGTTCGCAACCTGTGCTGTGCATGGCGGCAAAGTACATGTGAGCCTCACCACACGAGGGCCTTACCAGGCCCACTCGCTCCATCTTCTGCAGAGCCTTGAGTACTTTTACGTGCTCCTCAGTGGCATAGGGCTCACAGACTTCGTGCTTGAGATTGGGATCGTTGGTGAACTCGTAAGAGGGATCCAGATGACACTTTGCATGAGGATCTTTGAAAAATTCGGTGATCTGGCGAAGAACCTGGCCTTCAATGGGGGCCTTGGTCTGGCGCAGGGAGATGAATCTGTCCACGTTGGTTTTGAACACCGGACGCTGCTGCCAGGGGCCTAAGGCCTTATCTATGTAAGCGTAGACGCTGCCGGGGGTGATGTTACCGCACAGATCGGCGGCACTTCCCTTTAGGGCGTCCAACAGTAACTCGGTAAAGACACCATGTCCAAGCGCAGGGACCTCAACTGCACTCTCGTACTCGCGGCAGGCACTTAAGATGGTTGTGCCAGGCTTTAATGCGGTTATTGACTGCCCGAATAAGCCGACTTCACCGGCAGAGCCGGCGTGACAGCAATCTAAGATCACAATGCGGTTTTTGGCTTTGGAATCATTGGCGTATTTGATTAAGTCTTCAAGTTTAAGACCGCATTGGGCAGGTAACTGCCCGGAGCCGTAATCTGAGGACAAAATATAGGTATCCTTGCCATCTGTGTAACCGTGACCGGAGAAATAAAACAGCGCAATATCGGATTCCCCTACAAAGCACTTTTTAACTGATCCAACTAGTTCTGAGAGATTGCAGGAACTGTGTTCAGGTCCCTGTACCCCGAAATTCGGCGAGCCATCCTCGTTTTTGGCCAGCAGCTTGCCGAGCTCCTGCGCATCCTTGTGGCAGCAGTGAAGCGCGGCATCGCCGCAGTAGTCGTCAATTCCAATCACCAACGCTTTTTTCATTGTTGTCAATCCAGAGCATATAAAACAGTAGGAGCAAAAAAGCCTGTTCATTGTTTCAGCAAGAACTCTTTCAAAAAGCTCTTGAGGAAACAGGGCGGCACTTTGGGCACCGCCCTTACTGTCTAATGTTTCAGGTTTTGTCTAAACCAATGACCTTCGCATCACTGCTTACGCACTTCTAACCAACCCCCTCAAAGCCGGAGCTAAGAAGGGGTGGTCCGGAGGGGGAACATGGTTCCCCATCCGTTTTTCTTAGAAGGTGTAACGCAGCGTGGCGCTCAGGTTGTGGCTCTTGGTGTCGGAGCCGCCTAAGTACCCATAGCCGAAGCCTAAGCCGAAGTTACGGTATTGAGCGTCAACACCTAAGCGCAGCCTGAACAGCACATCGTCGGTGATGTCGGACTCGGCAGACATGGTGATGTCATTGCTGACAATCTTGGTCTTGACGTCCTTGTCACCGGCCACCGGGATGATGCTGAAGTCCGCAGCGGGCTTCACAGTCCAGCCGCCGGAGGTCAGGATGTCCTTGGAAACGCCGATACCGACCGGGATGGTCACGTAGTTGGCATCGAAGGACTTACCGGAGATGCTCTCACCACCCTGCACGCGTACCGTGTAGGAATCCACATCCAGGTGGTGATAACGCAGGCCAATGTGCGGAGTGACGGTGATGCCATCTAAGTCGATGTCATACTTGCCCTGCACACCCACGGACAGCAGCGAGCTGTCAATGGAGGTATCCAGGTGCCCTGCGGCATTGTCCTGGTCGATATCGTTATCCACAGAGGTGTACGAGATATCACCCAAGACCTTGAAGCCGTCGAAGCTGTAGGCACCGTAGAAGGACAGACCCCAGAAGTCGAAGTCACCGTCCGTGGCAGCGTAACCGGAGCCGTTGGAGTCGGAATCACCGCTACCAACATGGAAGGCGGCACCGATGGTCAGTCCGTTCTCCAGGGCACCGTCAACGCCGAGCGTGACACCCCACAACTTGCCGTCGACACCGAGGTCGCCCGACTTGCCGCCGTCGTAGCCGTCAGAATCCTGAGTGGCATACAGCGGGGTGACCCACACGGTCACATCCTGACCGGAGACCTGACCAATGCTGGAGGAAGTCTTGGCGATGAAGCCATTGCGCTCCTCAAGAGCATCGGTATAGGCACGGTGGGCCAGCTGAGTGTTCTGCGTGGCACCGCCTAAGACAGCAATCCTTGCGGCGCTGTTCAGGGACTTGCCAACCTCATCGGCGTCGATCAGGTTCAGAGCCTTGTTCACGAAGGAGTTGGCAGTGAACTGGTTTCCCACACCGGTGGTCTGAGCGGCATAAGCCTTAATCGGATCGGCGATGGAATCGTCGGTCTTCTCCAACCAGGCAGAGGCAGTCTCATCGTTGTAGGTCAGAGACACCAAACCGTCGTTGCCGGAGCGCTGGAGCGTGCCG
>JAFUGP010000178.1 GCA_017469335.1 Succinivibrio sp.
CCTAACAATGTTCTTGCCTTCAGCCAACAATTCCTGGCGATCCTGTTTGAATTTACGAACGAACATGGCACTTACCTCCGGTTAAGAGGATAGTACCATAATTTTCGCTCAAGCTCTAATAATTAACCGCGCTTACTATAAAGCAGAGAATCTTGCAATCGGCCAAGCCGAGAACTTTTTTAGAGAGGTTGGAAATAAAAACAAGCTGGTAGATATTATTCAATTGGAAAGCTTGTTTTTAGACGAAAAAGTAAGCCACAACGCGAATATAGACGCATCTAAAGGTGAACCTCATGCAGTATCTGGTGAGGAGAGAACAAGGCTGACAAACTGTTTTAACCGCAGTGTGACGGCTCTGGATCTGGCCAAGAGCAATGAAAACTATGATAACTATGTAGGTTTTTTGCTGAATAACAAGACGGTATCTTTCGATAAAGACGGACTCCCCAATGATTTATTCCGCGAATTCATTAAGGTGGATATTGATGCCATCAGAAATGAACAAGCATCTTCCGTCTCTGATGCGACCAAGAGCAGAAATGTGGCCCGCATTGAGAACTTGAGAAAGGCCGAGAAATTGTATAAGGAGATGATAAAAGGTCACATGGAGCGTTTTGCTGAGGAACATCCGAATCATGAGAATGCGGTAAAGTTCCTCAGCCATCAAAAAAAGATCTGAGTGTCGAACGTTTGGGGGCGCGGTTTAACCCGTTGCCAACTCTGGGAGTTATGCTCTAGGAACTCTGAAAGGTTAGACAAATGCTGAAACCTGCACTATATTCAGGTCAGGGTGTAGTGCCAAGCCTGAGAGCAGCGCCTGTGCGGCGATCCCAACCCAACGCTACAGTAGGCTTATCAAAAAGGAAAATCATCATGTCATTACCGGCCAAATTGCCGCATCCTCCCCGTTATTGCATTGATGAGAAAATGACTGAAAAGGACTGGAAAGAGTACTTTGCCAACCGTGAAAAGTACGACCAGCCTGTGTCCAGGGAGGAAACAGAGAAATTGCTTATACAGGCCGCAAAACTTCTGGATAACAAAGATGAAAAGGAATTCAACGAGGTAAGTTCAAGAATACCCGCACTGCCGGCCTGGGCTCTTGCCGTGAAGGATGCCAGAGGTTTTAAGATGATATCTGATTGGAATCTTTATGATGCCAAAAAGATGTTTCCTAATGAGTTCTGATTACGAGAAATGGGTGTTTAACACCTTTGGTGTTTCCTAAAAAGCTCCTGTCTTCAAGGATAAGATCAAACTTGTGAGGTCTGCAGTTGTTTGCGCGGCCTGCCGACCGGATAGGTGATTATGCCGAACGCGCAGCATCGCTCAGGGGTTCCAAGTTCCAGGAGGAAAATACTGATAGCCGCGCTGCACTGTCACACCGCCCGTCCGGCTGTGAGGCGCTTGGCGCCTTCCCCGCGGCTTAAGACCCCCGAGCGCAGCGCGGTGGCGCCGGCCTGACCGGTCTTATCCTCAATTTTCACGTACTGCACATCCAGGGGCTGCGGCAGCAGACTGAAGGCGAACATCAGCACCTTGACCACGGCCGAAAGCGCGGTGCGCAGGCCAAAGGGTGCCGACCTTATCATCTTGAGATAACCGTTCAGACCCAAAGTCACCAGCATGTGGATACCGTGCAGGAGCGAGTCCTGCATGAGATTTTCCTCATCGTGAGTCCAGCGATCGGCCGTGGCGAAGGTGCAGCGCACGTACTCAATATTCTCCTGCAACGAGTGCAGGTGCACCGCCAGGCCCACCTGCTCTCTTAAGATGCGGCGCACCGTGCAGGAGAAGCGGTAGGTTAAATTATCGCGGCGGATGTTGATGAAGACTTTCTCCTCCTGATGCAGCAGCTCATTCCAGTCAAAGCTCTCGGCACTGACGGGCAGCCTCACCCCCAGACCGTGCTGCGAGAAATTCTCCACGGTGACCGCCAGCTGATGCCCGTCGGTTAGCTCCAAAGTGGCGGGAATGGCCGCCTGCACGCGGGGATTGGCACGTACCTGTTTGGACTCAAGAGCTACCGCGGCGGCCGCGCCTAATACCAGAAGGTTGTAACTTACCCACACCAAATTGATGGCGATGGTCCAGTGCTCGGCGAAGGGATCGAAGATCAGCTTGTAAATACCCCATACCAGGCCCATGAAGTTTAAGATGATAAGCAGAATATAGGGCTTGGACACGGTCCAGTCAAAGTAGGTGGAGGCGTTCTCGGCGCCCTTGGAGGTGACGTTGAATTTGCCGTGCTTAGGGGAGATCAAGGCCACCAACGTGGGCACGAAGATATACCAGGAGAGCACGGTCTCGTAGATCACCCCCCAGAAGTAATAGCGGTGATTGCCCTGGATGCGCTGCGAAGTGAGATTGGCGTGCACCATGTGGGGCAGCACATAGGAGAGTATGGCCAGTCCCGAGGCGAAGATGACGTAGATGTTAAAGAACAGATAGGGCAGCGGGGCGAGCAGAAAGATAATGCGCGGCAGTCCGTGCAGAAAGTGGATCATGGCGTTGGTAAAGCACAGCCGCTGCGCCGCGGTCAGGCCCTTGCCGAATAGGGGATTGTCGATGCGGAAGATCTGCACCATGCCGCGGGCCCAGCGGATGCGCTGATTGATATGGTCTGCCAGGGACTCGGTGGAGAGTCCGGCCGCGAGCGGAATACCGATGAACGCTGAAGAATAGCCCTTGCGGTTTAGGCGCAGCGAGGTGTGGGCATCCTCGGTGACCGTCTCCACGGCGATGCCGCCTATCTCCTCCAACGGCCCGCGGCGGATCACCGCGCAGGAGCCGCAGAACATGGTGGCGTTCCACATGTCATTGCCCTTTTGGATGAAGTCATGAAAGAGCGAGTTCTCCGCCGGCACCTTGCCCTTTAGGGTGAGGTTCTTCTCAAAGGGATCCTCCGAGTAGAAATGATGGGGGGTCTGAACCAGGGCTATCTTGGGATCCTGCACCAGCCAGCCTACCGTCATCTGCAAGAAGGCCCTAGTGGGAATATGGTCGCAGTCAAAAATGGCAATCAGAGAGCCGTCGGTGACGGTGAGGGCATGATTGATGTTGCCGGCCTTGGCGTGGTTGTGCTCTTCGCGTTTGATGTAATTGACGCCGATGCTTTTGCAGTACTCCTCAAACTCCGGACGCGAGCCGTCGTCCAGAAGATGCACCTTGAGTTTCTCGCGCGGCCAGTCCAAATCGAGCGCGGCCAGCAGGCAGGGCTGCACCACCTCCATGGGCTCGTTGTAGGTGGGGATCATCACATCCACGGTAGGCCAGGTGGCGGGATCGGCAGGCAAAGGGTAGGGATCGCGCTCCAATACCCAGCTGACCTGAAAATAGGAGAGCACCATTACCGCGAAGGAGTAGATCTCAGCTGCCAAAAGCAACAGCGCGGGGATGGCGGTGGAGGGTACCTCCAAAATCACCGTGGTGGTGCTGCGCCACCAGATATAGCGGCTGGAGATCATAAGCGAAATGAAGATAAGCAGGAGCAGCGTGACGCGGCTTTTGATGTTCTTCAAGACCAGGGCGATGACCCACATCAATCCCACGAACACGAACTGATAGCTTAAGTTCAAAGGCTGCGTGATGCACATAAAGGACATCACGAAGGCGGTAAAGAGGATCAAGGCGGCGATATAGGCCTTGTACTCAGCAGGGATGAGCACGGTCTTATCGCGGATGTGGCTCTCATCCAAAGTCAGCAGGGTAAAACCTCGCCCGAAACGGCGTACCAGAGCGCGCACCGCTTTTTTGGTCAGACGTGAGCTCTGGCGTGACAACCAGCCGTACAGGCGCTGCAGACTGCTTTGGCGCGGCTCATTTAGCCCCGGTGAGCCCTGGATGATAAAGAGCAAAAACACCGTCTGCACCACCACGCGCAGGGGGTCTAAAAGCCGCATGCGGTTAGGCTTGATCTGCGGGTAGTAAAAGGCAAAATTGTGCCTTAGCTTGGCGAACATGCCCCGCTCTAAGGGAAAGACAAACCAGAGCAGCACGTAGAGCGCGAGGTTGACCGCGCAGGCGGGCACCGAGCTGCCGTTTAAGCGTGACAGCCGCCAGCGCGTGCTTAAGTGATTGCCCAGTGCCTTGCCAAAGCCGGTCATGAGCTACTCCCGCTTTTGTCGGCACGGGAACCCTCAGGCGCGGCGACCAAGGTTGAGGCGTTCTGGGCTGAGAGTTCAGAAGTTGCGGCGCTTTGATCTGCTAAAGATGAGGCAGCACTTGCCGCAGGAGCATCGTCAGTCCCAGAGCCGGCAGCGTCGGACTCTGCTGCTGCGGAGGCTGGGGTTGCGGAGTTTGAAGCTGCGTAGTCTGAGGCGGCAGCTTCCGCGGTGGTTGAACTGTCAGACGGTGGGGCTTTATCGGGTGCCGGCTCCTCCTCTCCCTCCCCCGAGAGCAGCATGATCTCAATCATGGCACGCTCGATCTCCCGGGTACTCGCGGCAATGGGCTGATAGCGGGCCACGCACTGTAACTGCAACAAAGACTCGCGCAGCGATTCATCCAAAGGGATTAAGGCGCGCAGCACGTTGCCGGCGCCGGCGTTGTCCCTGATCACCAGGTCAAGGTCGTTGCAGACGTGGCTGCGCGGATCAAATTTGTTTAAGAGCAGTACCTCGCGGGGGCCTAATCTTAGACTTTGCAGACCCAAAAAGCAGTTGCCGTCCACCTCCACCACGGTGACACTAAGATCGGCCTGTGCGGCCAGGGCCTGGGCGAGTGCGCTCTCGCGCACCCCCAGATCCAGCACGGCGTAGGAAAAATTAAGCGTGCGCAGCCTCTCCAAGAGCGAGAGAGCCTCCTTGGGTGAGGCGGCGTCAGTTGCGGCATTTATGGTATTTGTGGGATCAGCGTTTTTTGTAGTATCCGCGGCAGCAGCGGGGGAAGGCAGACGGCCCTGAGGCAGGTAAAAGCATTCGCCTTCATAACGCCAGGCGCAGCTTAATGGATCTTGGCTTTCACGCAGGGCATTAAGCCAGCCTGTGGGGGCGTTCTGCCCGGTTTGTTTGTCATAAAGCCCGAACTGGACGTCAAGACCGCCTGTTCCCTGAGCACAGTCCACGGCCAGCACCTTGGAGAGGCGCTGGGAGAGCAGATAGGACAGCGCGGCGGCCACCGAGCTGGTGCCTACCCGCGGCTTGAGTCCCTGCAGGGCTATAACAATCACCACTCACCGCCTGCTCTCTCTGGGGCACTGCCTTTTTTGCCGGAAGAGCCTTTAAGTAACGCGTAGCGCTCCTTGCTCTCCTGGAGGTGGTAGTGCTGGTGAAAATCAAAGTAGGCCGTGATATCAGAGCCGGTGGCACGCCGCAAAGCCTGCAGATCCTCAGGCAGTGTGTCATCAAGGCGGCGTTGCGATACTGACTTGTCCATGAGCAAATTCTATGCCGCACTATGCTCTCCCGCCAGATTTGGGGACTGAGAATTTGAGCGGAGTGGATTTATTTCAGGGGAGAGTCGGCAGTTGGCCAAGGAGAGAGCAGTGCGTGGTATCTTTGCCTGGTGGGTGACGATCTGAGCATACTGCCTTGGGAAGGCTGGACCCCCGAGAGGTGAGATGCCGTAGCGGGAGCGGCATTCTGTTTGACGCTCAGGGGGCAGGTTGCAGTCGTGCCGCAAGATTTCCTGACCCTGATCAAAGGAGCCGCAGGCCAGGAGCTAAACAAGACCTATTACCTGTTACCATGGCAAAGTTCTAGGTGACTTAGGTTATTACGCTGATGGCGCTGATAATGGCGCTGATCATGACGCTGATGGCGCTGATAATGGCGCTGATCGTGACGCTGATGACGCTGATGGCGCTGATAATGGCGCTGATCGCGACGCTGATGACGCTGATCATGGCACTGATGGCGCTGATCATGACGCCGATAATGGAAAGTTGTCTGCCCTTGACCAAAGAAGAACAGCGATTCTTCGCCTGATGAAATCATCTCCTAAGATCACCATAGTCAACCTGGCAGAAGTGCTCAATGTTTCAAGAAGAACCATTCAGAGGGATCTTGAGAGCTTGCGGAATTCTCAAAAAATCAGACGGGATGGGGATGATCACGGTGGTACCTGGCAGGTACTCTGACCTGGCTCATTAACCTAACCTAAGGAGGAATAACCTTGGCTTACAATCAAAACCCCTCACGGGACAAATGCATGGTCAAGCCCGAGCAGGTGCTCGACAGGAAACAACGCGAAAAATTCAAACAGAAGCTTAAATCCGGGCAGGCACACGAACTGGCCCGCATGGTTGAGCAGGTCAGCGCGGTGTGGGGCTTTATCAACGAGGATGCTGCAGATGAGGATAACCTGCCCGACATGCATCGGGAGTTTGTGAAGAGTTTTTGCGAAGCATCGGCCTTTATGGTGCTCTCCTCACTGGCCCTGCACGGTGAGCCCGGACAGTTCACGGTTAAGAAAGATATGCCTTTTTTGCTGCAGCAGTTGCCCGGTGCCATGGCCGCCGGCTTGGAGCGTGGCGCGCTGCGCTCCTACATGCCGCAGGCTGATGTGGAGAGCATCGCCAAAAGTAAGGCTGCGGTAGTATTACTGTCCTTTCTCATCGAGCAAACCTTTGCCCCCGACGGGGCGTCTGATTATGTTTCCGATTACGGATCGGTTCACTACCGTCTGGCCTTTTACCAAAGGCCCCGCGCACACATGGTGTTACTGCTTTTGACCACCCACTTAGCCTCCTTGGAGGAGCGTGATCTGGGCTTGCTTGACTCGATACTGACCCGTGCCAAAGAAGGCTTTGTCTACGGCGATCCCCAGGCGATCATCGCAGAGGACCGTAAGATGGCCGCTGACATGAGTACCCAAGTCAAAAAGGCACAGGAAGCGGCACAGCGCCGGCGCCCCCAGCATACCGAACAGAGCGTGGGCGGGCTAAAGCTTGATCCTGATGCCCTGCAATACATGCAGAAAGCCGTTGAGGAGATGCGCGGCTTTCAGACGGTCTCACCGGTGGCAGGCAGCGTGGGAAGCAGTGCGCCGGGCAAACTCAGCGAGGAGCTGAACCGTGCCATGGCCCAGGACATGGATCGGTTGGTTCAGAATGTAATGACTGAACTGCGCATGGGTGGCACCGGGGAGTCCGTGCAGCGCCGGATCAACAATGCCATGACTGAATTCATGACCAAGTACGGTTTAGAGAATATGCAGCGCCTCACCACTGAGTTTGTGGCGAAACTCAAAGCCGCAGGCTTAAGTAGCCGTTGATCTGCCGCAGTACAACGTGCAGTTGGCTGCAACCAGGATCCCTGGACAGCATAAAACCACTTGGTTTTAAACTCAATATTTTACTTCAGCCTACCCATCTTTACTTTCCCACTAGGTTTTCGGGCCTAAATTGATGCCAACATGCTGTTTTAACAACAGTATCGCTCTTTAAAATCTTGCAAAAATATCTGCAACCCGCATTACTACGCGGTTTGCGCCTTACAGGGCTTGAGAC
>JAFUGP010000179.1 GCA_017469335.1 Succinivibrio sp.
GGCAATCTTCTGACCGCTCATGCAGTACTGCTGGATCTTCGGGGTGGCCTTGTCAATCTGGTGCACGAACACAAAGGGCGCGAACTGGCCGCGGCCGGATACGTCGGTGGGACGGCCCGAGGAAATATTCTGCAGGGAGCCGTGGCTGAAGTTCTGCACTTCCACCCACTTGCTGTGACCCTTGTCGTTGGATTCGCCGTCAATGCCGTCTAACTGAATGAAAAAATCAGTAGCCATGATAAATCTCCTTAATAAACAAACTCTGAAGTCAAACTGTCAACCATACGGCAGCTCTCCGAACATCCACACCTGCTCCGGCAGATCCTGGGCGTGTCAACGGACACGTTCTCGCGCCGGTTGCAGCCTCAGGGGTGGGGCGGGTTTGGCGTCAAAGAGCTTTAAGCTGTTGCCTGTCTATATTTTAGTACACGTAGTAGAAAAATACGTGATAAGTGACACAAATTTTAATATAACCTTCTAATTGGCAGTATTTTAATAAAAATTAGGCATAATCTTTTTCCCAGTCAAGGCTCAGCGTTCCCGGAACTTTTGCCCCACTTTGAGGTCTATTGCACAAAGAGTCCCAGGCAGCAATCAAGACTTCGTGGGGAGCGCAGGCAGGACCGCCGGAGCCGCGCAAAAGTGCCTGCTGAGCAGCGTGGGTTGTCCATGAGACTGATGCCGCAAAAAGCACACACCACAACACAATCTTGCTATAATTTTTGAAACCAAGCGGTGAGGTGGTCATGATCAAGCAGCGCACTTTAAGTCAGACGGTGTCCACAGTGGGCATAGGCCTGCATTCAGGCTCCAAGGTAGGAGTGTCCTTCCGTCCGGCTCCCGCCGATACCGGCATCGTGTATACCCGAAGCGATCTCAATCCGTCCGTGACCATGAAATGTACTCCCGAGGGAGTGCGTGACACCAATTTATGCACCGCGCTGGTCAATGACGAAGGCGTGCGCATCTCCACGGTGGAGCACTTAACGGCCGCACTGGCCGCCTTCGGCATCGATAATTTGTTCGTGGATGTGAATGCTCCGGAGATCCCGGTGATGGATGGCTCGGCGCAGCCTTTCATTTATCTGTTCTCCTCAGTGGGTATCGCCGAGCTTGACGCGCCCAAGAAATTTCTGCGCGTGACCCGCAAGGTCAGGGTGGAGGACAAGGACAAATGGGCAGAGCTGTTGCCCTCCGACGGCGGCTTCTACATGGATCTGACCATCGACTTCAATCACCCCGCCTTTGAGCCTGAGTGCCAGCATTTTGCCTATGAGTTCTCCGGCAGCGCCTTTGCCGAGCAGGTCTCCCGCGCCCGCACCTTCTGTTTCATGCGTGATGTGGAGTACATGCACTCCCACAACCTGGCCTTAGGCGGCTCGCTGGAGAACGCGCTGGTATTGGATGACCGGCGGGTGGTCAATCCCGAGGGGCTGCGCTATCCCGACGAGATGGTCAAGCACAAGATGCTCGATGCCACGGGCGATCTTTACATGAGCGGTCACAGTATTCTGGGTACTTTCAGGGCCTACAAGACCGGGCATGCCTTAAACAATGCCCTGCTGCGGGCCATGTTAAGCTCCGAGGAGAACTATGAGGTGGTGACCTTTGATGAGGTCACCGACCGCGCCGCGGCCTTTGAGTTCATCAAACCGCTCAAGGCCAGGCTGTAAAGAGCCCAAGGATGCCTAAGATTGTCGCAGGCTGGCTTGAAGGGGCCAGGCAGGTGCCTACCGCCCGTTTCAACCGCCGTCCCGCCGGCACGGACATCTGTCTGATTGTCATACACTGTATCGCGCTGCCGCCGTGTCACTTCGGCGGTCCTCACGTCGATGAGATTTTCCTGGGCAGGTTGGATCCCACCGCCCATCCCTATTTCAAGCTGGCCGCCGCAGTGGAGTGCTCCACGCATTTTTTCATCAACCGTACCGGGCTTATCACCCAGTATGTCTCCTGTCTGGACCGGGCCTGGCATGCCGGACGCTCGGTCTACCGCGGACGTCCCGAATGCAACGACTATTCGGTGGGCATTGAGTTGGAGGGCTGCGAGTACTGCGCTTATACCACAGAGCAGTACGACTCCCTGAAGGTGTGCGTGGCCGCCCTGCGGCAGGCATACCCCGGCATCGGGGATAAGATCACCGCGCACAGTACCATCGCTCCCGGGCGCAAGACCGATCCCGGGCCTTATTTTGATTTCTCGCAGCTAGGCTGCAACGGCAACTGAGGTTACTATGTCTGATTTTTTGCGTGAATATAAGTCCATGTGTGAGGAGCGTGCCGCTCTGGGGGCAGCACCGCTGCCTCTTAACAAGGCGCAGTGTCAGAGCTTGTGCGCGCTCTTGGAGCAGCCGCCGGTGCAGGGCGGGGAGAGCCTGGTGACCATTCTTGCTGAGGGTGTGCCTCCGGGGGTGGACGAGGCGGCGCAAGTCAAGGCGCAGTTTCTATCCGCCATCGCGAAAGGACAAAAACGCAGTCCGCTCCTCAATCCCGAGCAGGCGGTGGCCCTGTTAGGCGGCATGCGCGGGGGGTATAACGTCGGTGAGCTGATAACTCTTTTGGACGGGCCTTTGAGCGATAAGGCGGCCGCGGCACTGGAGCATACTCTGTTAATTTATGATGCCTTTGAGGAGGTGTTTGCGCGCAGCACTCAGGGCAACGAGGCGGCTGCTGCTCTCATACGCAACTGGGCTGAGGCCACCTGGTTTGAGGCTCTGCCGCCGCTGCCCCAATCCCTTACCCTTACGGTCTTTAAGGTTGCGGGGGAGATCAACACCGACGACCTCTCCCCGGCTCCCGATGCCTGGTCCAGGCCTGACATCCCGCTGCACGCGCTGGCCATGTTCAAAAACCCGCGTCCGGGTCTGACCCCCGACGTCCCCGGCGAGCGCGGCCCCATGAAACTTATCGCCTCCCTCAAGGAACGGGGGTTCCCGTTGCTGTTTGTGGGCGATGTGGTAGGTACCGGCTCCTCGCGCAAGAGCGCGGCCAATTCGCTGATCTGGCACATCGGCCGGGACATTCCCGGGGTGCCGGGCAAGCGCGAGGGCGGCTTTGTGGCCGGGGGCAAGATAGCGCCTATTTTCTTCACCACTCTGGAGGATGCCGGAGCATTGGGCATGGAGTGCCCGGTGGATGAACTGAGTACGGGACAGACGGTCGATCTCAGGATCACTGAGGGGCTCATCGCGGATCATCAAAGCGGCCGGGAGCTGACGCACTTTGAGCTTAAAAATCCCGTGCTTTTGGATGAGCTCAGGGCGGGGGGACGTATCCGTCTTATCATCGGCAAGGCCCTGACCAACCGCGCCCGCGCTGCCTTGGGCTTAGGCCCCAGTTTGGCGTTCGCCGCGCCGCCTGAGGTGACGGGGGAGGGCGGGTTTACCCGCGCCCAGAAGATTGTCGGCCGCGCCCTGGGGGTCAATGGAGTAAGACCGGGCGCCTACTGCGAGCCTAAGGTCACCACGGTGGGCTCGCAGGATACCACCGGCCCCATGACCCGTGACGAACTCACCGATCTGGCCTGCTTAAAGTTCGGCGCGCCGCTGGTGATGCAATCCTTCTGCCATACCGCCGCCTATCCCAAGGCGGTGGACATCAAAACCCAGCATACCCTGCCTGCGTTCATGATAAGCCGCGGCGGCGTGGCGCTGCGTCCCGGGGACGGGGTCATTCACTCCTGGCTAAACCGCATGTGCCTGCCCGACACGGTGGGTACGGGCGGTGACAGTCACACCCGTCTGCCGCTGGGTCTCTCCTTTCCGGCCGGCTCGGGGCTGGTGGCCTTTGCCGCCGCCACCGGGAACATGCCGCTGGATCTGCCGCCCTCGGTGCTGGTGCGCTTTAAAGGCCGGCGCCGTCCGGGGATCACGCTGCGCGATCTGGTGCATGCCATTCCCTACTTTGCCATCAAAGAAGGTCTGCTCACCGTGCCCAAGCAGAACAAAATCAATGTGTTCTCCGGGCGTATTCTGGAAATCGAGGGTCTTGAGGATCTCAGTGTCGAGCATGCCTTTGAACTTTCGGACGCCTCGGCCGAGCGCTCGGCCGCCGGCTGCGGCATACGCTTAAGTCAGGAGAGAGTGGCGCGCTATCTGCGCTCGAACATCCGTCTGCTGCAAAGTCTCATCGCGCAGGGCTATCAGAATGCCGCTGCCTTGCAGCGGCGCTGCGACGAAATGCAGCGCTGGTTGGAGCAGCCTGAGCTGTTGCAGGCCGATCCCGATGCCAGGTATGAGGCCGTGCTGGAGATTGATCAAGATCAGATAACCGAGCCCATCGTCTGCGCTCCTAATGATCCCGATGACGCGCGGCTGCTCTCCGAGGTGGCCGGGGATAAGGTCGATGAGGCTTTTATCGGCTCGTGTATGACCAATATCGGCCATTACCGGGCGGCTGCGGCCTTGCTTGAAGATGTCAAAGGTGAGGTGCCCGTCCGGTTGTGGCTGGCCCCGCCCACCAGACTTGACCGTCATGAGCTCACGCAGGAGGGTCTGCTGGCCGTCTTCGCCCGCGTCGGGGCGCGCGTGGAGATCCCCGGCTGCTCTCTGTGCATGGGCAATCAGGCCCGGGTGCGGGAGGGAGCCACGGTGGTTTCCACCTCCACGCGTAATTTCCCCAACCGTCTGGGCCTCAATACCAGAGTCTATCTGGTATCGGCAGAACTCTCCGCCGTCTGCGCCCGCCTGGGGCGTTTGCCCTCGCCGCAGGAGTATTTCAAGCTGGCACAGGTGCTGGAGGGCAGAGAGCAGGATCTCTATAAATTGCTTGATTTTGCAGAAAATCCTGCTCTGCTGGAGCTCTGAGCACAGTAAATTGCACCTCAGGTTGAACCTGTGCTCCCACCGGCCCCGGCAGATGGCTTTTTTATGATGCACTCTGCTTTTTTGCCAGGGGCCTTAAGTCTAAGATGAATTCAGGACTGCCCTTTAACCGGACAGTTCCCCAGGATATCTGTCTGCGCAAAGGAGCGATCAAGTGGCTGAAGGGGGCAGAACATGACGGCAATGCTCAAATCTCTGCTGGGGGCCTTGGTGGCGCTGTGGTTTACCCAGGCCGGGGCCGCAACCCTGGAGGTATGGTGCTGGGATAAGAACTTCAATATCCCGGCGGTGCAGCTGGCCGCCGAGCGTTATGCTGTCACTCATCCGGGCTTTAATATCCACATCACGGAGATTTCCACCTACGAGGGTGCGCGCAAGTTAAGCGAGCTGCTCAAGGCCGGCCGCTACGAGGAACTGCCCGATGTGCTGCTTATCGAAAACTACAGCATCAAGCAATATCTTTATAAGCATCCGGAATTTTTAAAGAGCCTGGAGGGTCGGCTTGACACCGACAACTTCATCCCTGCCGCACTGGAGTTGTCCACCGATTACAAGGGGCTGCACTACGGGGTGCCTTTTGACTCGGGGGTGAGCGCGTTGCTGGTGCGCGACGACTTGTTCTCGCAGGCGGGATTCAGCTCGGCGGCGCTGCGCAACCTCACCTGGGCGCAGTTCATCCAAATGGGGGAGCGCATCAAACAGTTAACCGGTATCCCTCTGATCCCCTACGAACCGGACAATAACATGGAGCTCAACCTCATGTTGCAGTCCGGGCGCAGCTGGTATACCAGGTCTGACGGCTTTACTCCCGACTTCAAGGACAACCAGGTGATGCGCGCGGCCTTTGAGACCTTCAAGCAGCTGCATGACAAAGGATTGCTGTTTCGTGCCAAGGACTGGGACGAATACTTGGAGAGCTTCTTAACCGGCAAGACCGCCGCAGTGGTGACCTCCTGCTGGATGGTACCTACGCTGCTTAAGAACGCCAGCATGCGCGGCAAATGGCGGCTGTACCGGCTGCCGTCGCTGGCGGGGGTACGCGGGGCACATATTTCCAATCAGGGCGGCTCGCAGTGGTTTGTCAATGCCCACTCGCCCCAGGCGGAGTTGGGAGCGAACTTCCTGTGTACGACCTTCGGGGAGGATCGCGATCTCATCGGCGAGCTGGCCGCCAAAATTCAGCTCATTTCGGTGATGACCCGCTCCGAGGAACTGCCGGCCTATCAAAAGGCATTTCCCTTCTTCGGCGGGCAGTTGGTGCTGCGCATGCTCGCGCAGTGGAACAAGGAGATCCCCGAGGTCAATTACGGCATGCGCAGCAAGGAGCTGCAGCGCCTGGCCGAATACGCGCTGCAGCGCTACTTCGGCGGAGTGGCGCTGGACAGTGCGCTTTCGGAGGCGCAGCGCCATGCCGAGGCGCTGAACTGAACCTAACACGCTTCCCTGTTGTCGGGCGTCAGGCTCCTGTCTGCCCCCAAAGTGTGCCGCCGTACATGAATATGGAGGATGACGCACCCCTCTTTTGGGGAGCTTTGCTATAATTTTGGCACTGAGGATTTCCGCGCTGTAATCCATGAGTTATGCGGTCCGAGGCATTGTTTTGTACCTGCCTTGCACCAGGTTTTTTAGTAGACAATCTTGAGGAGTTATTCATGAAAGTTGCTGTATTAGGCGCCGCCGGCGGTATTGGCCAGCCCCTGTCCTTACTGTTGAAGAACGGCCTGCCCTCCGGCTCGCAGCTGAGCCTGTACGATGTTGCGCCCTTCACCCCGGGTGTGGCCAAAGATCTCAGCCACATCCCCACTGACGTGGCGGTAGAAGGCTTCACCGGCGCTCCGGACGATGCCGCTCCGGTACAGCAGGCCGTCAAAGACATCGACGTGGCGGTGATTTCCGCCGGCGTGGCCCGCAAGCCCGGCATGACCCGCGCCGATCTTTTCAACATCAACGCCTCCATCATCGCCAATCTGGTCAACAATATCGCCAAAACCTCGCCTAAGGCCTGCATCTGCATCATCACCAACCCGGTGAACTCCACGGTGCCGCTGGCCGCCGAGGTGCTCAAAAAGCGCGGTGTGTACGATCCGCACCGTCTCTTTGGCGTGTCCGCTCTGGATACCCTGCGCTCGGAGACTTTTCTGGGCGAGGAGTTCAAGGTGCCCAAGAGCAGTATCAACATCAACGTCATCGGCGGCCACAGCGGTGTGACCATCATTCCGTTGCTCTCCCAGGTCAAGGGCTTTGAGAGCTTAAGTCAGGAGCGCATCGAGGCGCTGACCAACCGTATCCAGAATGCCGGAACCGAGGTGGTTGAGGCCAAGGCCGGCGCCGGCTCGGCCACGCTGTCCATGGCGGCGGCCGGTGCCCGTTTCGCTCTCAAGGTGTTGGACGGTCTGCTGGGCAAGAGCGGCGTGACCGAAAACGCCTATGTCGAGGGCGGCTCACCCTTGGCTCCGTTCTTTGCGCAGCGCGTGAGCTTCGGCAAGAACGGCTGGGATAAAGTGCTTGACTACGGCAAGGTCACCGACTACGAGCAAAAACTTATCGACGCGGCCAAGGCTACCTTGGATGGTGACATCAAGAAGGGTGTGGAGTTTGCTCAGGAGTGGCTTAAGACCAACGCCTGATCCTGCTTATCGGGCAGCGTAGGCGTCTCCCGCTAACCAGGGCCCCTGCTTTAAACGGCAGGGGTTTTTTGTTTTCAAAGATCACCTTCTGCCTGGGCACTGACTTAACCCTGAACGAGCACACTGACGCATGAGCGTTTGCCATGGCATCACTGCTTGACCGCGAGCTGGTAGCAGTGACGGTCGGATCTTAAGGCGACTTCCTAATTTCAATTATCGCTTCATAAAACTATCCCACCCCAAGTGGCACTGACAGGCGCGGTTTTGGGGTGGCATTTTGTTTTGTAACAATGCATCTTAGTTGCAGGATTCACCATTCGTTTTTCCCGTTGTCCTCTGAACTGCCAGTCACATTGCCCAATAAAACGGCCCGTTTTTTGCTATGAAGCTCTAAGTGTCGGGTTTCCGCCAGGGGTAACTGTCTAAAGAGTTGGCCCTTGCGGCCGATAGGATGACTAGGATAGCGGAGGATTGTCATGTCAATAGTCAGGTATATATGCGCTGCCACAGCCATTTTGCTGCCCTTGGGGGCGGTGGCCGTTGAGGCTCAGTATGACATCGTGACCAGCTCCAGGGCGATGGCTGCGCGAGATACCCTGGAAAACACTCTGCGCAACCAGAACTGGAACAACCAGGATTCGGCCGATGAGATGTACACCAATGAGCAGTTAAACCGCATGATTGAGGATCGACTGCTCTATTCCATCGTGCGCGATCGCGATAAATGCCAGTTCACCCCCGATATCGAGGATCGTGCCCGCTTGGTGGGGATCCCCGTATTCATGTATGCCTGGGGTGACATGTTGCTCAGCGGGGTCTGCGTTAAAGCAGACAGCGAGTTGGGGCTGGAGTACTTGGAGAAGGCTGCCGAGAACGCCTACGCTCCGGCCTTGGAGCGGCTGTCCTTTTATTATGAGAAGGGCTATTTGGTAGGTCGGGATCTTGATAAGTCCGAGCGCTATATGCACACAGCCGCCGTGCTGGGGTCAAAGACCGGACGACTGGGCTGGGCGGATATGCTGGTGCGCGGTTTCGGTACGCCGGCGCTCTACGAGGAAGCATTCAGCTGGCTGTATCACTCCACCTACAATGACCCTTACGACCGTTTCAAACAGCAGTATCTGCAGGAGGAGTTGGAAAAGCGCATGCCGCCTAACGTGGTGGCGCGCGATATTGCCTACGGTTTTGATTACTGATGTAGCACAGGTTGATCTACTCCTAAGTCCCGTCCACCGTATTTTTTCGACGGGACTTTTTTTATGCCTCCCCGTTTTGCCGCCAGATGAGCCTTGAGGGCGCCTTGAGGCCCTGCATGCTATAATCTGCCACACAAAGATCTTAGTGGCCACCATACGTGGCTTGCCTCAATTAAACCAGTTAATGCCGAGAGCTTATGTTTGACAGCCTGACCCAGAGACTTAATCGCACTCTAAAGAACATCAGCGGCCAGGGCCGCATCACCGAGGACAACATCAAGGATACCCTGCGCGAGATCCGCATGTCCCTTCTGGAGGCCGACGTGGCGCTGCCGGTGGTGAAAACCTTCACTGCCCGTGTCAAGGAGCGCGCCTTAGGCAAGGAAGTCAATTTAAGTCTTACCCCCGGACAGGAGTTCGTGCAGGCCGTCTACGACGAGCTGGTCAACACCATGGGCGGGGAGAATGCCGAACTCAATTTGGCCCACCAGCCCCCGGCGGTGATCCTGCTGGCCGGTTTGCAGGGCGCCGGCAAGACCACCTCGGCCGGCAAGCTGGCACTGCATATTAAAGACAAGTTAAAACGCAAGACTCTGCTGGTGTCGGTGGATACCTACCGGCCGGCCGCCATTGAGCAGCTGCAGACCTTGGCGACCCAGATTAAGGTTGACTGTTATCCCTCCGATGCGAGCAAGCGTCCCGAGGACATTGCCCGTGAGGCGCTGGAGTTCGCCAAAATCAAGGGCTACGGCGTGCTCATTGTCGATACCGCCGGCCGGCTGGCCGTCGATGAGGACATGATGGCGGAGGTAAAGACCCTGCACGCGCTCACCGATCCGGTGGAGACGCTGTTCGTGGTGGATGCCATGACCGGCCAGGACGCGGCCAATACCGCCAAGGCCTTCGCCGAGGCGCTGCCGCTGACGGGCGTGATCCTCACTAAGGCCGACGGTGATGCCCGCGGCGGAGCCGCGCTGTCGGTACGCGAGATCACCGGCAAGCCCATCAAGTTCATCGGTATGGGCGAGAAGATTGAAGCCTTAGAGCCCTTCCACCCCGATCGCATCGCCTCGCGCATTCTGGACATGGGTGATGTGCTCTCGCTTATCGAGCAGATCAACGACAAGGTGGACGTGGACAAGGCCAAGCAAATGGCCGAGCGCATCTCCAAGGGCAAGGGCTTTACGCTGGAGGATTTCCGCGACCACCTAGAGCAGATGAAAAACATGGGCGGGGTGCAGTCACTTCTGGAAAAGCTCCCCGGTATGGGTGAGTTTGGCGACCAGTTAAAAGATCAGATCAACGATAAGAAATTCAGCCATATGACGGCCATCATCAATTCCATGACACCCAAGGAGCGCCGCGATCCCCAGATCATTCGCGGCTCGCGCAAACGCCGCATCGCCGCCGGTGCCGGGGTTGAGGTACATGAGGTCAACGTGCTGCTCAGGCAGTTTGACATGATGTCCAAGATGATGAAGAAGTTCGGCAAGGGTGGAATGCCCAAGATGATGCGCGCCATGGGCTCCATGATGGGCGGCATGGGCGGACTGGGCAAGTTGCTCGGTCGCTGAGCCTCTCAGTTTCCCCCGCGCTCAATCACACAACTGTGCTCCTTGGTCTTGGGGTCATAGCTTATCCCGGCCAGGGTGAGATTGCCCCGGTAAGCCTCCAGAGCCTGGGGGTAGTGTTTGTCCTTGATCTGCGTGAGAGCCGAATCGGCGCTCGCATCATACTTAAGCTCAATTAGCAGCGCCGGCAGGTCTTCCCCGGGATGGGGAATGAATACCAGATCGGCAAAGCCCTTGCCTGAGGGCAGCTCCCGGATGAGGGTGTAATGATCCCGGGCGCTGTAAAAGGCCAAGGTCAGAGCGCAGGCAAGGGAGTTCTCATCGTTGTAAGTGAGCATTGAGCAGCACTGCTCATGCGCACGGGCTACGCCCCGGGCTACGGATTGTTCATCACCCTGTTGCAGAGCCTCAAGCAGTCTATCCGCGCCCCTTAAGGCGGCTGCCGTTTTGGAGTACTTTTTCTCGTCCAAGATGACGGCCTCAAGTTCCTCCCGTACCTCACGGTTGGGTACGCGCACCCAAAATTTCCGATAGGAGCTCTCGGCCGGAGTGGCGGTAAGATACCCCAAATGCACCAGCAGTGTCAGCACATGGTCGCGATTTTTAAAGGAGGTCAGATCATTTTCAAAGCTCTGGGTGTCGATGAGCTCCTCACCGCCGGCGAGCAGCCTTACTATGGCATCTCTCAAGCCTTTGAAGTTTAACCTGAGGTATATGCCCAGAGCCTCAGAGCTGCTCTCTGTTTTAGTCCAGAAGCTTGAGAATCTGCGTTCGGTAAGTGCGTTTACCACCGAGTTGGGGTTGAAGATGTGCACAGCCTCGCCCACGGTATAACCGTCATACCAACTTCTCATCTCCTTAAAACTTACGGAATTGGCTTCACACAGTGCCTTGACCTCACCCTCGGTAAAGCCTATGTAGGGAGCAAAACGGCCGGGGCTTAAGATGGAATACTCCTTGAAGGAGTTGAGTGCGCTGTGGTCGCCGTACTTCTTGATGGGCAAAATGCCGGTCATGTACGCGAGCGCCACATGGTCCTTGTCCTTGAGCAGGACTTTGAGAAACTCCAGGTAGTCCTTGATGGCCGCTTCATCATCGCGAGATTGGCGCATCACGCAGTCCCACTCGTCGATGATGAATACAAACTTCTGTTTGATCTGTTCATAAATCGCCATCAGTTTTTTTCTTAGACTTCTGCAACTGTCAAGATCAAGCTCAGGGCAGAGTTTTTGCAGCTCCTCCCCGATATCCTCAGTCAGGTTTTTCTTGAGTTTTTTGACGTTCTGGTCGGCGTCATCAAACTCATTACTCATGTCGATGAAGATGACATTATATTGATTTA
>JAFUGP010000180.1 GCA_017469335.1 Succinivibrio sp.
AGTATGCCGAGATGATGGGTGTCACCGCCTTTCCTGACGATCTGGACGTCAGCAAGATTGATCCGCAGTCCTGCCAGAGCATGGAAGATGATCTGCCCATTTGACTTTAGGGTCGGGTAGAGCTAGTTTGCAAAGTACAGGGGTTCTGGATGATTTTAAGCACGTTGTGGATGAACTGAAAAGCTATGGAATAAATAGAGTCCAAATTATTGGCGGAGAGCCTTTTGTGCTCGGTAACAAACTTAAGGATTACCTTGTTTATCTTACAAAAGACAATTATTTTTCCACTGAAATATTTACAAACGCTACATTTATTAATGAAGAATGGGCGAATTTTCTTCATGATCACAATATTAAAGTTGCTACGAGTATTTATTCTTATAATCAAGTTGATCACGAATTTGTCACCAAAGTTGTCGGTTCATATCAGAAAACCTATGCAGCCATTCAATTACTTAAAAATAAAAACGTCCCCTACCGTGTAGCCAATGTGCTTATGAATAATGTTTCTTTGGGTACCTGCGATACTGATTTATTCAAGCTAAGTTGTAAAAAAGATGTGGTACGAATGGCCGGAAGAGCAAAATTCGAGCTCTTAAACCCTGAGCTGATTAAATTGCGGTTAATCACAAAGAGGTCATTTCAGAAACAAATTAAGGTTGACTTCTATAAAAATGCCCTCCATTTTCACAACTGCTTTAAAAGTAAAATTCTCATCTCTCCAAAATTAGATGTTTACCCCTGTGTCATGGAAAGAAGGATCTGTCACGGCAACTTAAAAAATAATACATTAGAACAAATAATCAACGAATCATTTCAACGTTTGAATAAAGATGCGATTCATGTCTGCAAGGATTGTGAATACAGATACCATTGTTTCGATTGCAGACCAAATTCACTTGATGATACTTTTGAAGCAAAACCTTGGTATTGTACCTACGATCCCTATCGGGGAGAATGGGCAAATGAAGATGAATTTATAGATGCACTCTACCGCCAATATAAAATTAATTATAAATCAATATAATGAATTCACACCCACTAACATACTGATTAACATAAGACCTAACCCGCTACCGGTATTCGCCTGGAATACCGCAGGCGTAATCATCTCCGCCACTGCCTTGATCAAAATCGGTCATTGGTTGAGGAAAAACTGGACCAAGACCTATCGTAACTCCCTGCCAGGCAACAGTACCACCCCTTCCCAGCATTGATCGGTTAATTTTTCATTTTTGAAGCTAAAACCACTTTTTAACGCCAAATAACAATATCAACCAATTTTTATCAATAAAAAGTCTCACCAATGCCCTAGTATGCGCCTTGGAGCCATTCACTGAGCATCAATGCGCTGGTGCAGTCGTCCGCGAGGTCCAAAGCGGCACCGTTCTCTACGGGTAAGCAAAAGGCAGTATTGGCGCGGCTAATTCTAGGGCTCTTTAGCCGCACCCTAGTCCTGGACAGAACCTTGTGCCGCCTTCTTAAGTGCCTCCCCGGCATCAAAATCAGGGAGAGCCTCCTTCACTGCTGAGCCGACCTCCGGCATTTCCCCATAGCGGTTAGCCCCAGGCGCCGATCTGCGGCACATAATGATGAGCCACGGCAATTCCGGCAGCAACGCCGCGAGTTGACATATCACCAGTGCAGTATCAACACTCCAGTCATCACCCAGGCCATTCTCCATGCGGTGATCAGAGGAGTACTGCAAAGCGCCCAGGATAAAATCGCTGATTGCTGCCAGCGGGATAAAGAGCCACACCCACGCGCCCGATCTGCCGGTATCATGCAGACGCCGCACCAATACACACAGCGCAGGCATCACAGATCCCACCACGAACACCACCAGGGGCAGTGCGCACATAAAAGAGACAGCGCCCCCCTACCCCCGGCCCGCCGGCCATTCCATACAGAAAGCCGCAGAGCATGATCATTATCATGCCGAAGGCCAGACGGAAGAAATAAAACCACCAGTACTCAGAGCGCGAGGCTCTCCCCTGGAAGGTACAGTACTTGGAGAAGCAGGATTTAATGGCTTGAGGCAGGGTCATAAGTTCGCTTCGCCTTAGTCGCTTCGCTCTGCGGCGTTGCGGGTTACATTTTCTCAGCCAGATCCACCTTTGTGGGATGGAAGGGTTGAGTTCCGGCTCTAAGCATAACACCGGCCGTTTTGGTGCTAAAGGCTCTTTCGTACCAGCACCACCTTAGAACAGCGCCTGACCGTCACTTTCCCATCACCCTTCCTCTTTTAAGCTTTTCCGGGCGCCCATCTCCCCTTGCGCTGCGCCTACTCGCTGCCCCTTATCGCTCCGCTCTGCGGCTCAGCGGGCTACGGCTCTGAGATAGCTCCACAGATTTGGGGATATGCGTCTCTAATTGCAAGGCGGCTAAATTCACCGACAGTGTGCCTAATCCGTGCTACAGTAAGGCCATGACCTCAAGCAGCTACACCGACCCCCCACACGCGACGGCAGAGGAACGCCAGACCATCCTCAATTCCCGCCATGCCCTCATCTGGTTTGACGACTGTCCCTCCGAGATCTTCCACGACTCCGGGTTGTGCGTAAAAGATGCGCTCGCCGCTTGGGCCCGCGATATTGTTGAATCTGGCCATCAGAGCAACGTCAGCACGGTCTTTATCATCAAAGATTACAACAACGGCACCTTAGAGCGTACCATCGAGTTCGACAGCTGCGAAAGCATGGCCGAGATGTCCCAAGTCCCCTGCACCTGGGTTTTAGGCCGCTACGGCAGCACCTACTGGGTTATGCGCTGAGCCTTATCGCTTTGCTTATTCGCAGCCCCTTGTCGCTGCGCTCTGCGGGTCAGCGTTCACCGGAGTTGAGATAGCGTCTTGCCTCCCACTCTTAGAGGCAGATCCCTATTTTTCTTGCCCAATTGAGCTTCAGAGCCAGATCCCGCCTCATCCCCTCACCCTTTTAAGCTATACCGGGCGTCCATCTCCTAGGTGCGCTGCGCCATTGCGCAGACCCTTATCGCATACGCTCTGCGGGCCAGCGGGTTGCGATCCTCAACGCGCACCACACCGACAGGGGGGCTCCAGCTAAAGACGCCCAGGTAAAACGTTAACGTTTTACCTGCCCTAGAAAAGAAAAGCCCGATCGCAAGACCGGGCCAAATTGCCTATAATAAAAGGAGAATTAAATCATACAGCATCCGCCCGGCAAAATCCAGCGCCTTGAGGATGCGCGGTTGCAGTAGCTTGATTAACTCGCAGCCCTCATAGGTGCCAGCTGGGATCTGCCGCTATCTGCCGCCTGGCACCTTACCCTTGTGATGACCTGACCGATCTACACTGTCAAACATGATCAGACTTGCTGACTACTTAAACAGCCACAACACTGCGGTTGCTCCCTGCTTTGTCTGCGGAGACTCACTTAAGGTGCTAAAGACCCTGCCTGCGGACTGTGTTGACTGTGTTATCACCAGTCCGCCTTATTACATGAAAAGAGAATATCTGGCCGGCGGCATTGGCCTGGAGAGCACTTATCTTGAATATATTGACCATCTGCTGGCGGTGACGGCGGAAATTCAGCGGGTTTTAAAGCCCAGCGGTTCATTCTGGCTGAATGTGGGGGACAGTTATAAGAAAAAACAACTCCTGAACATACCCCACCGCATTGCCATCAGAATGCAGGACGAGCAGCAGTGGATTTTGCGCAACACGGTGATCTGGGACAAGATGAAAGTCAGTATGACCCAGTCAAAGGACAGCTTAGGCAATGAATACGAGCCGCTGTTTCATTTCGTCAAACAAAGGACCGGTTATTATTATGATGCCGACTCGGTGCGCAAAAAGCCGCGGGAGGCACGGGTTGAGCATGGAGCGGTGGTAAGCGCCACCGGCGTTTCCGGCGTGAGGTACAAAAGAAAGATAGAACTGAGCACCGAGCTTACAAAACAGCAGCGGGAGAGTGCCTATAAAGATCTGGAAAACGTCTTGGAGCGTATGAAAAAAGGCGAGCTCTCGGATTTTCGCATGGTGATTAAGGGCGCCAACCAAAGAGTCACCAACGGTGATACGGCCAGGTTAAGCGGCCGCGCCAAAGAGCTGCAGGAGAAAGGTTACTATTTTCTGTTCTACAATCCCAAGGGCAGCATGATCTCGGATGTATGGCAGATCATTCCGGAGGACACCCAGGGACGCAAACTCCATTTTGCCTCATACCCTGAAGATCTGGTGAAAACCCCCATTGTTTTGACCTGCCCGGAAGGTGGCGTAGTGTTAGATCCCTTTGCCGGCACCGGGACCACCAATTTTGTGGCCGCCTCCCTGCACCGCAAATCAGTAGGTATAGATCTGGCCCTGGACTATCTTGAATTAGCCCAGGACCGCTGCAGTATGTACGGTTTGCTCAATGACGGGGTGCTAGAAAGAATAGAAGAGTAAGGTTACCGAGTTGTTCGGGCTTAACTGCACCGCCTCACGCGCAGAGCTGGAGGCTGCCCTAAGCACTCAGCAGTGCCCATTCACCCACCGGATCTGCACTAAGGTGCGTAAGTCCGCACCGGACATCAAGATAGGCACCTGCTCGGTGCAGTACCAGGACCGTTGTGTCATCATCTGCCCTTGCAGGCTCTTAGAGCACCATCAGATCTTCGTTGACTGCCTGCATCTGCTGACCTCACACGAGCCGGGCAACGAGCTGTATCTGATCCCGGAGGTAAAGATCCCAGGCGGCAAGGTGGATTATTTCCTGATCTCCGCCAAAAATAAAAAGATCAGAGACTTCTGCGGCATTGAGCTGCAGACCATGGACACTATAGGCTCGCTGTGGCCGCAGAGACAGCAGTTTTTGCACGAAAAGGGCCTCGCGGTTGACCTGACAGAGGCAGATAAGCGCCGGAGCTTTGGCATGAACTGGAAGATGACCTTAAAGACCATCCTCATCCAGATGCACCACAAGAGCGAGACCTTTGAACACTTAGCCAAACACCTGGTGTTAATCATACAGAAACCGCTTTACGAGCACATGCTAAGCGATTTCAATTTTAAGGATATAGCAGGAGTGCGCCTAGGCGATCCGGTACACATCCACTCCTATGACTTTGCTGAGCACGACCGCAAGTTAGCGCTGTCCTTAGATACCAGGGTGAGCACCGATGCGGCGGGTATAGCCAAGTGCTTAGGCTTAAACGCCCCAGGCAAACTTGAGCTGCAGGATCTGGTGGCCATGTTAGAACAAAAGATTACCGCAGAACACCGGCTGATCATCTTTCCAACCTGAGCCATGCCTGAGCGATAATTCAGTGTCCCCCTCAGGCGCCGCGTCTCTTGCCTTCCCGGCCTTTTAAGCCTTCACGAGCGACCATCTCCCCGATCGCTATGCCATGTCGTTTGAGTATCTTTCTCTTCTTAGGAGAGAAAAAGTGGCTAACCGCTGAAGGCACCTGAAGTATTTATGTCACCCTAAAAAAACGTGGGGGCTGATCTGAATTACCAACCTTAAATATGCTATCTTATGACATATCACTGTATGCGGAAGAAATATCTTCAATTTGTATTTGGTCTAAAATTAGCTAGGTACAGGGTCAAAATAAGAGTAGATATGAAATACATGTGTATTTAAATAAGATAATAATTTAATGTCAAATTATAAGGTCTAAATTTTTTCATGTATGAAGATGGAGTTGTTTTTTTATGTCAGAAGGATTACAAAGCGAAAATTTGAAAAGTATCTTTCATGAAATAGATTCCAAAAGCATAGCAATTCCCGATTTTCAACGTGGATATGTTTGGGAGGATGATAGAGCCGCTAGCTTGATCGCATCCGTATTGGTTCATCTTTCGGTAGGAACATTACTTTTTATTAAGGGAGAAAAAAACGATTTTGGAACCAAAGAAATTGGACGAATAAAAAGCAATTTATCTGAAGTCAGGGACAACTGCCGTTATTTACTTGACGGACAACAGAGAATTACTACTCTTTGGTACTGTTTTAAAAATATTTTTAATGCATCGAAGGACGATTTAAAAACTACTTCTAGTCAATACTATGCCTCTCTCCAAAAAAGATGGTTTCTCGTAATTAAACCCAAATCTCCTAATTCAGGCAGCGACATATTTGGGTATGAAAACCTAAATTTTAATAAAACAACAATAGGTAAAATTGAACCAGGAGAACTTCTAGAATATATTCACCCTGAACCTCTACTATCTAATAAAGGTGAATATACATGTTTTAATCAGAGCTACTTTAATCCAGATTCATTAGAACTAGGAAAAGATAATAATTACAAAGAGTTCATAAAGAACGCTGCTGACAAAGGCTGCATACCGTTATATTATTTATTCGACAAAATTAACATAATTAAATCAATCCTTAAAAGAATTGCAGTGATACGCGGCGAGGAACTGGAAGACGAAGTTAATCTAAACGCCGAAGAAAAATGCAAGAGCGCATCAGAAGAAGAAATTGAAAAGTTTAAATTTAAATATCTTGAAGAAAAAATAGAAAAAATAACTATTGATGATTTTGGTATTAATAATGTACATGATTTAATTGATGAATTAAAGAATGATTGGTTTAATGAAGTTTTTTCCTATTTAGAGTCAATCAGAGATGCAACTAAATTAAACACTTTTACTCTACCATCCGACGAAATTGGCAGAGCAATAGCCATCTTCACCACCATAAATGAGGGCGGTCAGGTACTAACCCCTTTCGATCTAGTGACAGCAAAAGCAGCCAAGGAGAAAACCTCAGAGGGCCGTTGCTATTCACTGCCGGACACCCTAACAACCTTATGCAAAGAGTACAAACTGAAGATCTCTGACTCAGGTTTAGATAATTCTTGCGAAGACTGGACACTAGACTATATGAGTTGTTTCAACGCAAACGGTCTGGTTAAAGACTTTAATACCAGTTTTCTCAACTTCCTCTGCGGTTTAATAAATAGTGACTGCATAAATAATAAAAAGAATGACCTTAAAGTGAATGGCGAGTGGTTTAAATCACACATGCAGTTAAGAATGGTGCCTGAAAAGATTATATCTAACGTTAATATGGCATTTACAGGTTTGAGCAGGGCCTACGCTTTCTTACAGTTCCGTTGTGGAGTCACCTACATAAAAGATATCCCTTATAAACTGATGGTTTTACCTCTGGCATTTTGTCTTGTCGATGATGATTGTTGGAAAAAACAAAAGAAAATCAATCGTCTTGAATATTGGTACTGGGTATCTATTTTTTCAGGAAGATATCGGGCTAACCAAAATGAAAAAGCCAACGAGGATATTGCACTGCTTTGGAAGTGGTTGATCGTGCAGAATGGCGACTTCAAAAACAATGAAGAAAGTGACGATCCAATTAAAATAGAATTGGAGAATAGGTTTAATAACCTATTCAAGATTGAAGACTATTGTAGCAAGGATTTATTAACACATAAAAATACTCCATATAAAACATCTTCCTCAAAAAAGTCTGATCCTATTGAGAAACCTCTCCTACAGTATATTCTCTCAACCTGTCCTACCGACTTTCTCCCGAAGAATATTTATGAGCCTTATAAACTCTGTGCATGGAACGTGGCCGGATATAAAAATAAAAAAACAAAAATTACACTACAAAAAATAACCGCCACTGGAAAAATTAAAAAAGAGGATGTAAGCCTATCATTAGAGAATCATCATATTTGTCCGCTTGCAATTTCTACAGAATTAGGTCAGACCTCAGATCAAATTCGGAATGCAGCAGATCATGTTCTAAACAGTCCACTAAACCGCACGTTCATATCTAAGAGAGCTAATAAACTAATTAAAGATACTTCTCCCGAACAATACTTTCCGCAAATTAATGACAAGGCCTTAGATGATCATCTTGCTCCAAGATGGGGTAGCACAGTAAATTTTATGGATAAAGATGAGTTTGTAAAACATGTAGTCGAGGTACTAGAAAAAAGATTTGAATTGCTAGAAAAGGCCTTAAAATCTGAACTTAATACTCTAATTGGCAATTGACTTTCTGCGTCGGGGGCTTCACCACGGCCCCCGGCCCATTTTCTCAAGTGCCATCCTCAATCCCGACAGCTCCCACTCGCCGGTAAAGTAACTAGCGCTCAACCTCACAGTACCCCCCGGAAACGTCCCCAAAAACTTATGTGCCAAGGGTGCACATTGCAAACCGGCTCTGACTGCCACACCTAACCGTGAGAGCACTTGCCCTGCCTCCAGCGCAGACAAGCCATCAAACACACAGGAAACTATGCCGGTATACTCCGCACCGGGTGCATCTCCCACTACATGCACAAAGGAGAACTCCCTGAGCAGTTCTAACAGCTTACGTCTTACCTCTACTTCGTGCCCCCTTAATCTCAGCAACCCGGTCTCTTCTATAAACCTAAGTGCTGCATTCAGCCCGGCGATCCCGGCGATGTTCAGAGTGCCCGGCTCGTAGCGCTGCTCACCTTCCTGCGGCATGTCCTGATTAGCCGACTCGGTTCCCGTCCCTCCGAAAAGAACTGGCGGCAGCGTCAGCTCAGGTTTGATAATAAAGCCCCCCGTTCCGGTAGGACCGTAGAGGGTTTTGTGCCCGGCGAAGACCGCAGCATCCACCACCTCAGAGCCATAATGCTCATCTATAAGACCCGCGCTCTGCGCCAAGTCGCACACGGTGGCGGCACCATACTCTTTGGCCAGCGCGAAAATACGCCACACCGGTGCTACCAGTCCGCAAACATTGCTAACCTGCGATACCACCACCAGATCGGGCTTAGCTGCCTCAAACTGCGTCTTGATGGCTGCAAGATCATAGCTTAGCGTCTCCTTATCCACACTTAAGAGCTGTACCTCAAGTCCCGCTGCATAGCTCTCCATTCCCTTGAGCACCCGTGTCACTGCGTTATGCTCAAATGGCGAGAGATACACGCGCCTAGCCCCCAATCTTACAAAGCCTTGCAGCAACATGTTCAACCCTACGGTAGCCGACGGCGTGAACACGCACAATTTGTTCTCGGCGTGCAAAAGTCTCTTTATTTTTTCACGGGTTTCCGCGATCAGGATCCCGGCCCCAACGGCACCGGCATGAGAGCCGCGCCCGGCATTAAAGCCGCCGCTGCGGTAGAAGCTGTCCATGAACTTATACACGCACTCAGGCTTAGGCCAGGTGGTGGCAGCGTTATCCCAATACAGCATCTCATCCATAGCTTATTTCTTGAACATCTCAGAGAGCAATTGCAACATTACCACGGCCTTTTGCTGCATGGACATGGACTGTCCCATAGCATCCAGATCGGCGGCGAGTTTGTTGTGCAGAACTGAGGCGTATGAGGACAGATCTACATTCTCAAAGTTCAGCTCCTCACTCTTACCGTCGCTGCTGTTGAACAGCAATTTATAGCTGCCGTGCTCCCGCCCCTGCTCGGAGGCTTTGTAATTGAGCACCATCTCTCTGAATTCTGCGGCCCGGTTGACAAACTGAGTGAACAGATCATGGTCAAAATCGCCGGTATACATGCCGGTGAGAGCCTTGGCCATTTTCTGCACAAGCAAGTTATCATTGCCGTCATAGGACTTAAGTGCCTCTAAGGCTGCATTGCTGAAGCCATCCGGGTAAAGTTCACCTCCTCTTGAGACAGCTTTGCTTTTATCTAAAAAATCCTCGATAGCGCTTTTAAGGGAGCACTTGTCAGGAACCATGGTGCTGTCTTTGCACAGCACTCTGATTAGCTCTCTTTTTAGATCATCTAAGAGCTTGGGATATTGACCGCTGTAGTGGTCCCTAAACTTACTCAGATGAGGCTGAGGAAACTCCCCTGTCTGGCAGTTGAAGATCTCAGGGAGCCTGCGCATCAAAAGATCATAGGACGAATTCTCCTGCAAAATAGCCCTAAGCGCCTGTGCGTATTTATTTTCGTTTTCATTCTTAGGAGCCACCGTGCGACTGTAATTCGGCAGACCTACCACAAAACGCTTAAGCCCTGCCGCGGCTCTCTCATAAGAAAGCACATCGCCGCCCTCACCCTTACTAAACAGCAAGTTGACCTGTGTAAGATAGCTCTCCGTATTGCTGCTCCAGGCCATGAGAGCTAAGCTGCAGCGCTCGGGGTGCTCGTTGACTATTTGCAGCGTCTCGGCGTTAAGCGGCAGTTGCTCCTCTCTATCCCAGATCACCACCCGTCGGCGGTATTTGCGCAGTGCTGCCGCAAGCAACAGCGGGATCACCCCGCGCCGCAGACCAATACCCTCCTTACTGCCCTGCAGGCTCTCATAAAGCTTAGAGCAGGCAACTTTTTCCTGTTCACCTTGGTGAATAAAGGCATCTATGATCGTAAAGACCCGCGCGAGCCTGCCCTTCTCATCCTGGACCGGAGCATAATCTAACGTCACCAAGCCATCTTTCTCAGAGAGTACTCCGGTGTAATACAGCATGCTGCTCATGATGGAAACATCCTGCCCGGTGCCGGTCAGTCCTAGTTTTGGCTCTAGCTCGGCTCTTAACAGCCCCGCTACCACGCGGTTACGGCTGCGTACCGCCACCGCGGTAGGGTGCTCTTTATTCAGGGTCTCATTCTTAAGCAGCGGCGTATTAGGGAACAGCGTGTGACAGATCTCGGAGAGTTGCTGCGTCAGTTTCGATCTGCGCCCTAATTTAAGCTCTTGCCCACCTGAGAAATAGCGACAAAACCCCGTCTCCGGGTGAGTGAAGCCGTGAGTATACCCCTGCAGCATGCGCAGGCAGTCCTCACTGATGATCTCAAACTCACCGCGCAGCACCTTATCCTCACCCGCCTCAGCGGCAAGCTGCCGAGCAGCGCTAAAGCGCAGTGCCGCTTCCTTGATCCCCGGCAATCCCCGGTGTACGGCAAACAGGCAGCGTTTACTTGCCTTTGAGATCGCCTTGAGCCTTTTACCCACTTCCTCGCTCTCGGCCTCGTTTTCAGTTGCCACTGCTATGAGCAGCCCGTCCGCACCTTCTTCCTGTGCGAGCGCATCATAGTCAGTTGCCTCCGACAGCTTTTCACTCTCAATAAAAAGCAGTTTAAAAAAACGCACTAACTGCCGCTCATCGTTATAGCCTACCGGATACAGGTATTGCTCATAGGCGCTCTCTGCTAGAGCCGCACCTAAGTCAAAGGCTCCCTCACTGCGGCCTATCTCATCGCTTAAAAGCTGCTCCACGTCCTGCCCGGAGCTCTCTTTTAGCTGCAGATAGCCGTTGCTCAGTCTCAGATAGAGCACGAATTTTTGTTCGATGAGAAAGTTGATGGCCGCCTCAATTTCCTCTGCCGAGTACTGGTGCCGCAGCAGCTCGGTAAGCTCCTTTTTATTTGGCGGCAGTACCTCAAAGTACTGCAACATATAGATAAGAGCCAGGCATTTGACGATCTTTCCTAGCAGCTCCCGATCGCAATTACTCTCCTCGCCCTCGCCCTTTTTGCTCCCGCCCTCCGCGTTCTCGTCTTGATCCTGTTCTAATTGCCTTAGCACGTTCTCTGCTAACATGTACTGATGATGCAGCTTACCGGCATAGATCTCCTGCCGTAGCAGCTCGGCGAAATAGTCAAAAAGCACATCCGGGGTGAGCAGACAGAACTTATCCTCCTGATATGCGCCCAGCAGATTTAAGAGACTGCCTGCGCCCTTATCGGACAGGAAAGTGAACATGGTGCGCTCGTTTTGCGCAGCCTTCTCCGAGAGCCTAGGCAGCATGAAGGTAGTCACCGGATGCAGCGGAAAACACTGCTCCATGACCTCCTGCGATCTGCGCTTGATCTCCTTGAGATCTTTGAAGATGGCATGATCGGCATAACGCTGCCATACATCTTTAAGTTCAGCTGCATGAGCGGACTGGTAGTTTTGCCACTCCTTATCATTCTTGCTGATGGCTGCCGCCATGATTTCATAGGTCTGCGCGAAGTTATTGTTGATAAAGACACTCTTAAAGCGCTCCGAGACTCCGCGCCAGCCATCTACAGCGGCCCGATCGACCCGCCCGAGATAGGAAGTAAGCTCGCGGTGCGTGATCAGCATGAGGTGCAGCTGTGTCTCCCCGCTGCGGTCACAGAGCTCAGCCAAATCCTGCAGCACCTTGGTGTCGTTGTCACCGCGCTGTGTGATATGCCCCTCTAGGTATTTGCCGAACTCGTCATAGACAATATACAGTCCATCATATTCAAGTTCCCTGACACCTGCGGCGGCAATCTGATATACGCTGTTCACATCGCTGCCTAAAAAAGGATTGAACTCGCTGCCGGCACTGAGGGTGGTGTACAGCGCTTTGAATTGCTCCAAAAGCTCGCTGTCCCCGCTCTTCATTCTCCGGGCAAATTCTTCCCCCTTGCAGCCAATGCGCTGTTCAAAGTCTTTATAGACCTCACCAAACCCACTCCGCCAGCGCTCTACAACCCCTATCGCCGCGCCGAAGCCGGTTTTATTGAGAATGGTCTCAAATTTGCTGTTGCTGCTCAGCGTTCTCTGAAGCGCCTCAATCAACGCTTGCTCCACGCTGCGATGCGCGCCGTCCACCACCACCGGCAAGAGCTTGCTGCCCTTACACCTGAATTGTTGCAGCTCTTCATGCAGTTTAGGATAGCTCTCCTCTACAACCGGCATCATCTTAGACAGCTCACCTAGCTCGCATCCTGACAGGATGCTGAGGATCATGAGCATGATCTGCGATTTGCCCTTGCCATAAGGACCTATCATCACCCGCGCCCGGCGACCCGCTGCCGCACCGCTCTCAGTAGTACCACAACTCTCAAGGATGTCGTGCAGCAACATCATGGCCGATCTGGTGGGTATGTAACCTCTAAGTTTCTCCGGCCTGTCCAGATCATATTTGAGATTTACTGAGCTGTTAAAACCGGTATCAATCTTAAGCAGCCTGTCTAAGGTGGCCATCAGCCCAGTCTCCCGTAGTATTTGTTGACCCATTCTATATAGGTCATATCTTGTTTGATATTCACCTCATCTAAGCCTGCAGTACGGTTGATGTGCAGATAATCCGCCATCTGCGCTAACTCTAAGATCTCCAGCAGGGAAATAACATCCAGGTTGAATACCCGCCCGGGACTGCCAGGACCGTTTAACAGATCCTCAAGCCTGATCCCTTTTTCCGTGCCTCTGAGATCTTTTTCCCGCTGCAGCTCGATAAAACGGCTGATACAGGCCATGATGAGCTCGGCATTAAAAAGCTGACTTGCCGCTGCCATCTTGCGGTAGCTTTTTTTATCCGCACCAGCAAGGCCTAACAATCCCAATTCGCCTAAGGGGCAATCTATGTTGCTCTCAGGATCAAGCTCGCGTCTGCTCAGCGAGCGGCCGATGTAGGTGCCTAAGATACAGGTGAAGTCATCCTCAAGTGAGCGCTCCGCTACCATGTTTGCCGGACCTGCCTGCTTTAGTATGTAGTTTTTGAAGGCATCTATTACTTTGCCTTTGTTAAATTCACTCATGTTGAAGACGTTGAAGAATACATACCAGGCAGTGGCCTGCGCGGCGTTGCTGCACAGCTGCTGCTGCAACAACAGCAAAGTGCCGATCTCCTCAATGTAAGGATCACAGCGATTAATCGTCTCACCTAACCTAGTTAAGCTCTGTATCCTTTTGCTTGAGGCAGGCTCCTGCGTCAGACCCACCACCTGCATCCAGTAGCGTAGGGACTTCACCATGTTAGCTCCCATGCCCAGCTCATCCATGGGATTGGTATCTGTGTTGTTTAAAAACACCTCCCCGCCGGTATTTTTCACCGCCTTGAGCCCTTTGCCTAACCAGCCTTTTCTGATGAAGAAAGTCTCGTGTCCGCGAAACTTCATCTCCATACCACTGCCTTTTTTCATCTTTAATCCTTACTCAGTAATGGCGCTCTGCGCTCAACTGGCATTACGAAACGCCACGGCAGAAGGCTTAGTACGCAGATACTTGTCCATCAGACACCCGCCCGGCAGTACTTTCTGATCGACGCACTTGCCGCAGCGCCCTATATGCAGACAGCGGCGCGGATCGATGGTATAGCGCCCCTGCACGAAACGGATGGCCCCCTGCGGACACACCGCCTCGCACTTAAGGCACTGCCTGCAGGCATTGAACTTGCGGATCTGATAGCCGCACAGGCGCAGCAGATCTTGGTAGTTATCGCGCACGCCCAACACGCGGATCTTGACCCCGTACCCATCTGAGTCCTGAGGATTAAAAGGCTGAAGGGATAACAGCGGTGTCCCGTCAGAAACATCCACCACTATCACTTCGCCTAAGATCTTGCGTCCTAACTCCGGTGCCAGCCGGCCGAACGGAACAAATAAGCCAACCAAGGTATCATCAAAAGGACGATTGATACTGAAGACCTGCGCCTGCTCTTCTGCCGTGCAGGCACGGAATTTAATCTTCACATCCTGCGCGGCCTGCAGGCCATTGCCGCCCTGCCTTGCCCGCCAGCTGCCCTCGTCTACATAGATCTCCGCATCTTCCTTGCCGATGCGGCGGGCGAAATCTATGAGAAAATCGCGCCAGTGCCCGGCCTGCTCTTTTAGATACAGTCGCGACAAAAACACATCGCGCGAGTTATTGTTAGGGCACAGCCAGCACCCGACCCGCTCATAACCTAGCCGATAGGCGTCATTGAAGTCTAACTTGTTGCTGAGGATATACAGCCACACCTCAAGATCAGACCAGGGGAAGATCGGCGCGGCCACCGTCTGTCTGCTGATCTTCACCTCCGAGGCTTGATCCTCGACCCTTTTGTACTTGCTGCGCGAGACCGACTCCGCGCTGCGCACGCCGTAGTAGGTAAGCACCGGCTGTGAGCGGAAGGCTCCGGTAAGCTCGCGGTTGATAGGTCCGGTCTTGAACATGGAGCAGCACCAGCGGATGAGCCGCGCCGGCGGTCCGATATCCGCGGCCACCTTAAAGAAGTCCTGCTCCTCATTCTTAGCTCTGATGAAGATGCTGAAGGGATGATCCTTGCGGTAGCGCTCTACGTACTCCAAGGTAGAGGGAAACTCCAGCGTGGTATCGACAAAGATATGCAGGAGATTAGGATTGGAAAGCGCCTTGCTCACGACATCGGCAATAACCGTCGAGTCCTTGCCGCCGGAAAAAGACAGCACAACGTTTTCCGTACTGTGCTTTTTTTTGAAGAGCTCAGTCTGCGTCCTGACAAATTCCTGCGCCTCGGCGGTGATCGCGGTCAGCCGCTCGGCATTGATCCGGCAAAAAAGCTCAATCTGCCGTTCAAACTGCTCACCGTGTTCCCGAGCATCAGCCTGCGCGGCTTCAAGTCCCTCTCTCACCGTCTCAAGACTGCTCAAGTCAAGAGCAGTCCCCGTCAGCTGTAACGGTTTGCCATCTACGTAATAGCGGCTGTGCGCTGCCCAGACCGATTTGTCTTGCAGATCTTGGAAGCGCTTATCAAGGCGTCCTAGCAGCACGCGCTCCTCAGGAAAGACCGGTCGCACATCTGCAGCAAGCGGCAGCACTTTTGAGCCACAGACAGGGCAGTGCGGTTTCTCCTCATTTACTTTAAGGATAACCGGGCTCTGACAGTGGTGGCAGTAATAAACCTGCGTGGGCACAAACTCCGCAGTTTGGCTGCCACACAGAGGACATTGTTTGCTCTCCGTCTCTAACTTACATTTATCACACCACATCTGTTGCCTTTATCACTCTACTTTTTTGCTGTCTTGCCGAAAATTTTGACCTTGCACGTTGAGTCAGCCGATCGCCGATTTTCGCCTTTTGGTGAAAAATCTCGGGTCAGGGAAATTCTACCAACAGCTCAATTTTGAGTCAACGGCCCTTCGTGTGCCTTGGTCATAACTAACAATTAAGCTTAATAGCTACAGATCATACTGTTATGCAACCTTATATAAAGCATGTTAATTGCACAGAATAGTTATATATTTTGTTATCTAATTTGCTGATAATACTCTCAGTAGTCTGGGTTTATGCAGCAAGCTTAAAATTCTAAGTGCCGCAGAGCAAACCCCTGGTAGCCCTGAATAAGCTGCGTCTGCAGCTCTATTCACCTTTTCAGATAAGCGGCACTGCAAACCCGGCTCAAAGTAAGATTAGCGCCACATCGTTTCACTTAGCGTAACGTAAAGTTGAATTTCCTGGTACGCAACCCGTTCAGCCGCAAAAAGAAAGCCCGATCGCAAGACCGGGCCAGGAGATATTTATGGTTCTTAACGTCCCAATCTTAGCGACTTTTCCCTAAATTTTCAACCTACTAATCATCGCCCAGGCCACTACTCCCACCACCACCTCTAGCTCTGCGCCCCCAGGCGCCGTGCTTACCCACTACCCCGCCTTCTTCCTCGGCACCCGCTTGTACGGATGCTTTTTTAAGAAGTCGCTCTGTTCCTGCGGCGCCAACTCCGTATCTCCTGCAGCCTCCTCTTGCTGCGGTGTCGTCTTAACAACCAGCTCATCCATGCCTCCGTATTCCAATGCCATAAAATTCGCTGCATCCCCTTCATTGCACCCCTGCTCTTCCAGATTGAACACCTTTTCGGCCACCTCCTGCGCGATCTCCTCAGGTCGCAGATCCTGCACGTCCTCCCATTTGCGCAGTTCCTGTGCTCCCACAATTTGATCCGCAAAGGCTTCATCATTAAGATCCTCCCGGGTGATCTCCCTGGTGAGTGCCTGTGTTTGCGCGTAGTGCCCCTGCACATCCACCTGCGGGATTTTAGGCACGCTGAGGTTGCACTTGCCTTTAAAGTACTTGTCCCGGTAGTAGCAGATCTTCTGCGCGTACACAGGTTTTTGATGCTCCAGAGCTAAGATCTGTTTATCCCCCGGCAGTTCGCGGATCTCCTGTGGCAGCAACAGGGCACGGCGCTGCTCACTCTCGTTGCGGGAGGCTCTTTGCAGATAGCGCTTGTTGCGGCCAATGCCCTTGACTGTCTGATAACCCAACATCTCCGAGTATTCCACGGCATCCTGGAGGATCACCGGGGAGGGCGCGTAGATCACCATCAGGGCATGGTTGGCCATCAGAGTTACCGCGCCTTCCTGACCGTAGACCTCCTTTAACTGCGACTTGTTCTGAATGACCGTCATGAGCCTTAAGTTGTAGCCTGCCTGATAGGCCACGGCGCTTTTTATCATGTTCACCGGCCCTAAGGCGGTGAACTCATCCATGATCATGAGGCATTGCTCCTTGAGGCTGGGATCCTGCTCGGGCAGTACCTTGGTGTTGAGGTTGATGAGCTGATCAAAGAACAAATTGACGATGACCGAGGCCTGCCTGAGCTTGTCAGGACTTATGCCCACATACACGCTCATTTTCTTTCTACGCAGATCCCTTAAGTCAAAATCATTGCCGGACATGGCCGCGTCCACCCTGGGATCAGCCAGTACATTAAGCGGCGTGTTGAAGGTGGCCAAAATCGACGAGAAGGTATTCTCCGATAAGCCCAGGATGCGATTTAAGCTGTCCACGCAGATCCCGGAGTAGCGCTGCCCCTTCCCAGGGCCCTTGGCAAGCTGTGACTTTAAATAACGCCGCGGACTCTGCCCATAGCCCGAGCCCTGCCTGAACACTTCCCCCAACGTATGCGGAATGCCCGGAGTCTCTAGCACCATCAGGCAGATCCCGCGGAAGAGATCTTTGGCCTGCTGATCCCAGAAGTTATCCTCCCCCGGACGGCTCTGATAAAGCGCCGCCCCGATGGCGTCCACCTCACCTACCCGCTCCACCGGATTGGCGCTGACATAAGAGAGCGGATTATACTTGTGCGTTCTCCCCTCACGGTCAAAGGGCGCGAAGAGATAGACCTGCTGCCCCATGCGCTTGCGCCAGCCGGCGGTAATGGTGAAGTTCTCCAGCTTGATGTCGAGCACCACCAACGAGCCCTCATAGTTTAGGCAATTAGGGATCACCATGCCCACGCCCTTGCCGCTGCGGGTAGGAGCGGCCAGCATCACGAACTGCTTGCCGCGGTAGCTTAAAAAGCGCTCCTTACCACCTGCTTTGACCTTGCCCACCAAGATCCCATACTCAGCTACCTGACCCTTCGCGCTGCCGCAGGCCTTGGTGCTCCTGGCTGAGCCCAAAAGCCCCATTTTCCTGATCTCGCTTACTCTGGCAAACCTCGCCTGCCCATGCAACTTGCGCCCGGTGACATGCACGGCGGTGAGCAGCGCCAGCACCATCCCGGCGGCAGCAAAGGGGAGGATGAACAAGGAGAAGTATTGCAGTCTCACCCATACCTGCAGTTTGTGAAAGTACGCGGTCTTTTTAAACCACAGAAAATCCAGGAAGGAGAACACTCCCGTCTTGTCGGTATCAATCCCCGCCAAGTCCAGCATGAGGAAAGATGCCAGATACCCCACTGACAGGAAGATCACCCCCGTCAGCACCACTACTCCCAGAGCCTTTAGCAGCGCACCGCGCCAGCCCAGCAACAACTCATCGTCTTCCATATATTTTCAGAGCTCCTGGCGGAGCTCTGGACTCCTACTTTTGCAGAGCAGCTTGCGCCGCTCTGGGTTCCTATTTTTATGCCAGAGCCTTTTGCCTGACCCTGCGTTCCATTTTTGGCCCCTTTTAGGCCTTTTGACTGCGCCACTCTCCTTTGAGCAGCACTGCTCTTAATTCAGCGCCCTTTATAGGACTCTGCTCCCCATTTCGACTCTTGTCCTTTTAAGCCTTCTTGACTGCGCCATACTCCTTACGGGCTGCGCCGTGCTCCTTAACCACAGAGCCCCGCTAGGGCTCTGCTTAATGACAATAAGGTGACCTCATACCCCTGTTAAGGGGTATGACCCAGTTTTTTGATTTGATTCTCCAACGCCCCCACCGCCTCCAGCGCTCGGCGTGCCCGTACTCCTGCGGTTAGTTCCGGTTTGCCCGAGCTTGCCCCTCTATCACTGGCAGCGGCGCTGAAACCTGACATGTCGGGCCTGCCCTGATTGCCCTGAGTTTGGGTATTGCCCCTATCAGAGCGCTGCACCGAGCCCCTGCGGCTTAAGCCTCCCTCCCGATACAGAGGAGAGCTACGCCATAAGTCCAAGGCCTGACCGTAGAGGCCATGAGTCTGAATGCCCACGCTGCCGATAAGCCCCGAGGCGATACCGGGGATAGCGCGGATTAGGGTAGCCATGGCCAGGGAGATGATGAGAAAGCCAAAGACCTTGAGCATAAGATCGCCAAAGGTAAAGTCATCACCCACCTGCGCGGCGTAGGCCCTGAAACTCTCGGCCTGCTCGGTGAAGATCCCCGCGGCCATGATCATCACTCCGCCCAACAAAACCATGCTGAAGATAAAGGTCACCGCGGTACGGAACCAGCCATTAAACAGCTGCCTCGTAAGCGGGAACATGAGCGAGCATAAGAACAAGGGCCCAAAGCCTAACACCAGCTCTAAGCACACCCGGTTGATGACCAGAACACCTAAGGCTGCCACGGTAAAAAGCACACCGATGAGCATATAGATGATCCACACGATCCCCACCAGCAGGACATAGCCCATATCGCTGATCCCAAGGTTAGAGACCACGGCACCGAACACCAAAGAGCCCTCGTACATCTTCTCCCATAAGGCATCCAACATGGCCCAGATGTTGTCAGGGTGCCCCGGCAGCGAGGATAAGAGCATAGTCTCCAGGCCCTGCAGACCGCCGATTACCAGGGAGACAAAGGTCCCGGCGTTTAGCCCTAAGTAAGATATAAAGGAGATCTTAAAGCAGGTGATGATGACATCTGTGAGCGCCGACTGACTGCGCCCTGCCATAATCAGGTAGCTTTGCACGATGAAGTACAGCACTACCCCCACGTTGATGACCGGGTACAGACTCCCAATCAAGGTCTCGGAGATCTCCGTGCTGAAGCGCGAGATCCCCTGCTCTATGACTCCCTGTCCCAAATCGGCGAACAAGCCGCTCATTACATTACCCCTCCTATTTATTTCCACGCAAAAAGGATTTTGCGTGGATTACTGATTGCTTTATTCCATTCAGATTGAATATTTCCACACCAAAGCGCATCCTCACCATTGGCGGCCGCGCCGCCTTTGGTGTGCTCTGAAAGCGCCGCGCCTTAATTGGTTCTCAGTATTTGCCGCGCCCTCGCTGAAGTGGCCTGCTCAGGTTTCATCACGAACATGTTTTTGACCGCCGCCTCCTGCTGCAGCTTGTTGGTCACCTGCAGCGCGGCCATGCCCTGCACATAGCTCTGCACTCTTGATTGCTCCAGCGCGATTAAGGCCTTCTGCGTCTGCATGGCCTCCAGCGCGTCGGTCATGGCCTTTTGCGTCTGCGCCCCCTGGGCCCTCGAATAGATACGATCCACGGCATCGAAATGATCCTTGAGCTTGGATAAGCTCTCATAGATCTGCGCGGTGAGCTTGGCCTGACCCGCGCCCTGCCGCTGACAGATAGCCTTGAGATCCGCCCTGGTATAGCCCTCACAGCGCGCTCCCAACCCGGCGGCGTTATACACCTGTCGGGCCTTGTCATCCCCCGCGAGCACTCCCGCCCCGCTGCCCTGAGGGGCCAGTAACGAGTCGGCGGTAGCGGCGAAATCCGAGATCCCCTCACCGATCCTTAAGGTCTCATCCAAAGCACCCAGAGCCTCCATAACCCCGTCGATGCCGTTGAGGTTACTCTTGATGTGCTGCAGCTCGCTGAATTGTTCCTTCATCTTGGAGTACTGATCCTTGAGGGTCTGGTATTGCTCATTTAGCTGCAGGATGGTCTGAATGCGCTGCGTTAGCGCCGCCGCATCCACGGTGGGAATACCGGAAGCCCGTGCCGGCGAGCTCATCACGCCCACCGTAAACGCCAGGGACAAAGCACCCGCCAGCCCCCTAAGCCGCCGCGCTTTTTCTCTCCATCTTCTTCCCTCATCTGTTGCGCCTTTCATGTCGAATTTGTCGGACTGAGCGCCCACCTCCGCCGCTTGCCACTCACCTGTGTTGCGTGACTCTCCCGCACTGCGTGACTGCCTGTTCGGAGTATTCGCAGCATTCGGAGTATTCAAAGAGTTCAAATGCTTCGGAGTATACTTAGCGCCCAGGTTGTCCGGATTTTCCGCTTTGTCCGGACTCTCCCCCGGCTGCGTCCCCCCGGTGGTGACAGTAGTAACTGTTATAACAGTTACATCTGTTAGGCTTCCGCTAGGCTCCTTCTGCTCCATGCTCAGCTCTGCACCGGCTTTTTCGATGCTCATCGCTTCGGCCTTCGCCTGCTCTGCGCTCATTTGCTCCAGATCTGCTAGCATTGCGCTCATCGTTATCTCTCCTCTTTTCATCATCTATAAGCCCCGAGCCTGTCGGATCTTCAAGCTCTGAGCACTTGCCTCAAGGCTCACAGCCCCTTATAGTCCTGCACTTTCGCCCCTTCATGCCCCTTTAAGGCTTTTTTGATTGAGCCAGGGCGCGGTGCCGTAGGCACCGCTTTGGCGGTAACATAACCAGGATCTGTGGCTGGCTCCTAGCTCCACTATTACGCCCGCTCTCAGATCCCAAGACTCCGCGCTCACGCGGCCGCAGTTTTTGCCTTAACGCGAGCCCCGGTACTTGCCATAGCTACCAACTCCCTGACAAAGCGCTCCTGATCTTTTTCAAAGCTCTCAGCGCTGCGCGTGCCTAGCTCTACTTCATTGAGCTGACGCTCCAATTGCGCGGTGAGCACCGGATCGCGGCAGATCTCAGGCACCCGTGCCAAAAGCTCCTGCCCCAGCTCGGTAACGCTGAGCTCCCTCTTTTTGGCCTGCAGATAGCCCTTGCGCTTGAGCTCGGCGATGATGTTGGCACGGGTGGCGGCGGTGCCGATCCCTTCCCCATCCTTTAAGAGCTTGCGGTACTCCTCATCGCTGACAGAGCGATAGACGTTTTGCATAGCCAAAATCAGCGAGCCCTCGGTATAGGCGGCAGGCGCCTTGGTCAGAGCGCTCACGCACTCCACCGCGTCAACCCTCACGCTCTCGCCCTTTATGAGCTTAGGCAGAGCGGCCTTATCAGAGCTTCTTACAGAGCCCTTGGCAGAGCTCTGGTTTTTACCCTTGGTGTGCACACCGAGTCTGCCAAGTTCACTCTCCACAGCCTGCGTGACTGCGGAAAACCCCGGATCAAGCAGCACCTCGCCGCTGGCCTTGAAGGTCTCATCCCCCAGCTGCAACAGCGCGGTACTCTTGGCCTTGCGTTTGACCGGCAGGAATTGCTCCAGATACCTCCCCACGATCAGAAGATAAACGCCCCGCTCGGTGGCACTTAACTCGGGCACGGTGACGGTAAAGGAGGTAGGCACGATGGCATGATGCGCAGAGACTTTCTCATCGTTGAAGATCTTGAGCTTGCGTCCGCTCTTAAAGCCTGCCTGCGCCTTACTGATCCCCGCGCTTAATTCCGGCGCTGCCTCTTGAAAAGCCTCCTTAAGCGCTGAGAGGATCTCACCTGAGTCCTCATACTGACTTTGCGGCAGATACCTGGACTCCGTGCGGGGGTAGGAGGTTAAGCGGTATTTTTCGTAAAGCGCCTGCGCGATCTCCAAAGTCTGCGCGGCGGTAAGCCCCAAGAGTTTGTCGGCCTGATCCTGCAGTGCGGCCAAGTCATAGCCCAAAGGCGCAGCCTCACTTACCGCACTCTCGCTGCACTCAATGATCTTGGCCTGCACGCCTTTGGCCACCAAAGCCCTGAGATGGGCGGTGATCACGGCTGCCTGATTGGCATCAGTAAGCTTGCTCTCGGCAGCGGCATTGTCCTGTTCGCTTGCGCTCTCAGATCCAAGCGCTTGCCCTTCAGTCATATCCCCGCCTGCCCCCTCATCAGGCCCCCCACCAAGACCCTCTTGCTGCGCCGCGCTCTGCCCCTGAGATTGCGCCACCCGCAGCGCCTTAAAGCTCACCTCATCTTTATTGAGCTTAAGGCCGATCTTGAAGTATCGCTGTGCCTTGAAAGTACGCCGCTCCTCATCGCGCTGATTGACGAGCGCCAGCGTGGGAGTCTGCACCCTCCCTAGGCTTAAGAGTGCCCCTAAGCCTTCGCGTCTTGCCTTGAGCGTATAGGCGCGGGTGCCGTTCATACCGATAAGCCAGTCGGCACGGGCGCGGCATAAGGCCGCTTTGCTCATGCCCTGATAATCCGCGTTGTCCTGCAGTGCTCCCAAGGCCTGCTTAACCGACTTGGGATCGGCCGCGCTCGCCCAATAACGCAGCACGGGACCCTTATAGCCCTGCTCGCGCAGTACCTCATCTACCAGGAGCTGCCCCTCGCGGTCCGGATCGCCGGCGTTGACAACTTCCTTTGCTTTCTTAAGCAGCTTGCCCAAAAGCTGATACTGCGCCTTAGCCCCCTCTCTTACCTCATAGCGCCAGGTGTCAGGGATAATGGGCAGATCCCGCTCGCGCCAGATCTTATGTCCCGTGCGCCCGGTGGGCACCTCATCCCCCTGATAGACATCAGGCTTGCACAGCTCCAGCAGGTGCCCCAGGCACCAGCTGACGGTATCACCGCCCTTGACCTCGATATACCCGGCAGCACGTTTGACGATGCCGAGCTCCTGTGCGATGGCCCGCGCCACCGAAGGCTTCTCGGCCACATACAGACGATTCATGTTGTGTTCCTATTTTTTCATGCAGGCCCAGACTGGCGTCATGGGCCTGGTGTTTTCTTTTTTGGCCGCAGCTGTGCTACGGCCGGGTTTTATTTTTCAGGCTCGTGCTGACGCAGCGTTCCCGGTGTTTTTGCTTTTGGCCGCATCTGCGCTACGGCCATTTTTTTGTTAGCTTTATTGCACCCTGGGCTTTCCCACCCCGGATGCCATAATCAGGCCTTCTCCCTTTTAAGCTTTATGGCTGTGCCACTGAGGTGCCGGCTTAAGCTGCGCCTGTCCTGACTGCGCCAATCTCCTACATCTAAACAGTGGTCTCTTTCAGGTACGAGTTCGTAACATGACTTTTTGCACTCGTGCAAAAGTCTTGTTAGTACCTGTACGTACCTACCATCACGGTGTTTTTTACGACATAAGGCCGCGCCTTATGCCGTAATCAGCTAATCGGCGTAGTAGCGCTGCCCCACGCTCTGCCCGTCCACCAGCACCTCGGCGTATTGCCGGGCAGGTGCCCGCAGCGTGCGGCTGTGCTCATCGCCCAGGTTAATGGTCTCGTAGAAGTGCTCATTGCTCTCGGAGATAAACTGCCGGCCCGGTATGCTCTCCACACTCGCGCACACGCTGATTTGCTCTGAGCCATCCCCGCGCCTTAACAGGCGCCAACCGGTGCAGCGGTAACTCTCCGGAACGGTCACCTCATAGCGCTTGCGATAGCCGATAGCACTCTCCTCTTCTAACCTAAACTCGCATAAAATTTTACTAGGCCAAGATCAGGTGCGGCTCCGGGTCTTCACTGCCCGGGCTGCGTCCTCCACATCTGACTTTGTCAGGCTCAACGCCACGTAGATTTTCTTCATCTTGGCGGTGAGTGCGTA
>JAFUGP010000181.1 GCA_017469335.1 Succinivibrio sp.
AGTATGCCGAGATGATGGGCGTCACCGCCTTTCCCGATGATCTGGACATCAGCAAGATTGATCCGCAGTCCTGCCAGAGCATGGAAGATGATCTGCCCATTTGACTTTATGGTCAGGTAGAGCTAGTTTGCAAAGTGCAGGGGCTCTACGGGCTGGCGAAGTTTTTAGCCGCCATCACCGTGCTGCCCGGCATAGTCTGGCTTATCGCCCGTGCCTGCAGCAAGGGTGAGGCGCCCCAGCCGCAGATGGCTAACAAAAACTCGGGCGATCCGAACGTCAAGCTGGAGCTTAACCGTCCTCTGCCGGATGAAAATGCCAAGCCCAGCGGTGCTTTTAAGTCCGATCTGACTAAGTTTGCGGCAGATAATGATATTGTCCTTGATCTTAAATATGACAGCTTAACGACTATCGAAATGAATTCAGCTCTGACGATGAACGATTATGCCAAAGATATCAAGGCGCAGGGACTTACCAAAAAACTGTGTGCAAAAGTCACGGAGAATTTTAACCAGATATGCAAGGATCCTGATTTGAATCAATGTATAAATGAGACTTTCAGACAGTTTATTAACAAGTTCGGCCAGAAAGGTGTGCATGAGCTGGCTGCCAAAATCACCGGGGGTAAGTATGATAAAAAAGCCGACCTCAACCAGTTGCTCTTAGGTTGCCTTATCATGACCCCCAAGGTCGCGTTTGGCCTGATCAAAGAGTTCCCAGTAGACGGTCGCACCTTGGAGGAGAACATTAAGCTGTTCTCCGATCACTTAGACGCCCTGGTGGGCTATTACGGCATCGGTGGTGAGGCGTCCCAGCCGCAGATTGCTGACAAAAACAAAGGCGCTCCGAACGCCAAGCTGGAACTTAACCGTCCTCTGCCGGATGAAAAAGCCAAGCCCAGCGGTGCTTTTAAGTCCGATCTGACCAAGTTTGCGGCAGATAATGATATTGTCCTTGATTTTAAATATGACAGCTTAACGACTATCGAAATGAATTCAGCTCTGACGATGAACGATTATACCAACGACCTCAAGGCGCAGGGACTTACCAAAAAACTGTGCGCGAAAGTCATGGAGAATTTTAAACAGATATGCAAAGATCCTGATTTGGAACAATGTGTAACTGAGACTTTCAGACAGTTTATTAACAAGTTCGGGCAGAAAGGTGTGCATGAGCTGGCCGCCAAAATCACCGGGGGCAAGTATGATAAAAAAGCCGACCTCAACCAGCTGCTCTTTGGTTGCCTTATCATGACCCCCAAGGTCGCGTTTGCCCTGATCAAAGAGTTCCCAGCAGACGGTCGCACCTTGGAGGAGAACGTTAAGCTGTTCTCCGATCACTTAGACGCCCTGGTGAGCCATTACGGCATCGGCGGCTATAAGGCTCCCGCAGCTTAGGGGTGTGTGTCCAAGGTGTCTGAGCAAGACGTGTAAGTACAAGATGGGTAGGGGCAAGATGAAGAAGCGCAGGTTGACGTCTAGGAACCCGTGGCGGCAAAGCACGAGTCCAAAATCTTCAAGCTGCCGGATCTCTTCTCCTACCTACTACAATCTGACGACCGACGCCGCCTGACCTGAATGTATCTTGATACGCCTCAGGCCGCAGGGGAGGTTTCCAACACGATGGGTGAGGTGCCGGACTCTCCGGCCGCCGAGCACAAGTTGCAGCCTCGTGGCTGATCAAGGCAGATTAAGGTCGCCCGCGCACTCCCCTGGCGCGGGTGCTTGAGTCTCTCAAATACCGCCCGGTGCCTTTAAGCCGGGCTTCTTTTTGGGTACCACGGTCTGCCCTGATGCCTGGGTACGGGTGCTGCGGCCTGCAGAGCCGTCAAGGCCCGGCTTTGAACCTTATTGAGCCCTCCCATGGACCTGCTCCTGTCCCCGTCCTCCAGAGCTGACCTCAGTGCCCTGCAGTTGACTTCATGCAACCTGAACCTGACGGATCTGCCGCGTCACTTTCCCTGAGGCGCGCCATCTCGCTGCTGCTCTGAGCGCAGAGCTTTAAGCCTTAAGGTTACCGCATTTTGATGGGCAAACAACCCCTCGGCCTCAGCCAGGCACTCCACGGTGTCACCTATCTGCAAGAGCCCCGCGGCGCTGGCGTGCTGCACCGTATAGCGGCGGCAGAAATCGGCGGTGCCCAGGGCGGCGTAGGTACGCGCGTAGCCGTAGGTGGGCAGGGTGTGGTTGGTGCCGGAGGCATAATCCCCCAGAGCCTCGGGCGTGTAGGCGCCCAGGAAGATGGAGCCTGCGTTGCGCAGCTGCGGCAGCAGAGCCTTGGGATCTTCAGTCTGCACGATGAGGTGCTCGGGGGCGTAGGCGTTGGAGATGGCGCAGGCCTCCTGCAGATCCTCAACTAGCAGCACCGTGCTGTGGGAGAGCGCCTGCGTGGCAATCTTCACCCGCGGCAGCGCGGCCAGTTGGGTCTCCAGAGCCTTTAGCGTGCGCTCGCACAGCTCCTGACTGTCCGAGAGCAAAATCACCTGCGAGTCCGGGCCGTGCTCGGCCTGTGAGAGCAGATCGGCGGCCACGAAGGCAGGATTGGCGCTTTGATCGGCGATGATCAGCACCTCGGAGGGTCCGGCGGGCATCTCAATGGCCGCACCCGTAGGATCGTTGCTGACCTGGCGCTTGGCCTCGGTGACGTACTGATTCCCCGGTCCGAAGATCTTAAGTACCTTAGGCACCGTCTGGGTGCCGTAGGCCATGGCGGCGATGGCCTGAGCCCCGCCTAGGTTGTAAATCTCCCTGATCCCGGCGGTCACGGCGGCACAGATGATGCCGTCGCTGATGGGCGGCGGGGAGCACAAAATGATCTTGGGACAGCCGGCCTCCACGGCCGGCACGCCCAGCATGAGCGCGGTGGAGATGAGCGGGGCGCTGCCGCCTGGGACATACAGTCCCACGCTGTCGATGGGGTGGGTGCGCATGGCGCAGGTGATCCCCGGGAAGGTCTCCATCTCAAGGGCCTGTGGCAGCTGCGCGCGGTGAAAGGCCGCGATATTGCGCTGCGCCGTCTCAATGGCCTGCTTAAGCGGGGCGCTTACCCGCTTTAAGGCTGCTTCGATTTCCTCAGCTGAGAGTTTGAGACTCTCCCCCTCGTAATGATCCAGAGTCTTGGAATAGTGCCGCAAAGCCTCATCGCCGCGCTCGCGGATATTTTTGATGATGTCTTCAACCGCCGCGGCCACGCCCTGGGAGCGCTGCGCCGGGCGGGTTAAACACTCCTCACGCGCGGCGGCGGATAACTCTGACCACTTGATGATCTGCATGATCTCTGTCCTTTGCTGTGTGCTTCAGGCTGCACTGTACCGGGAGGCCTTAAACCTCTGCGGAGTGCCCGGCTGCGGCCTTAATCGAGCATCTTCTCTATCGGTACCACCAAGATGGAGGTGGCGCCTAAGGCCTTTAACTGCTCTAAGGTCTCCCAGAAGACCTTCTCGCGGGAGACCGCGTGCAACGCCACGCGGGTGGGATCGCCCTCCAGCTCGATGATGGAGGGATTCTCCGAGCCCGGCAGGATCTTCTTGATCGCAGAGAGCTGCTCACGCGGGGCGTTCATCATGATGTACTTGGACTCGGCGGCGGCCAGCACCCCTTTAAAGCGCTGTACCAGCAAATCGGCCAGGGCTTTCTTCTCGGGGAACAACTCCTGGTCGCGGGCAATCAGCACCGCCTGCGAGCGGTAGACGCACTCCACTTCCTTAAGGCCGTTAGACTGCAGGGTTGCGCCCGTGCAGACCAGATCGCAGATGGCGTCGGCCAGTCCGGCGCGCGGGGCCACCTCCACGCTGCCGGTGAGCAGCACCTGCTTGTAGTTGACCCGGGCCTGTTTTAAGGCGCGGCGCAGCAAGAAGGGGTAGGTGGTGGCAATCTTTTTGCCCTCAAGATCTGCAAGTCCGTGCCACTCCTGCTCGGCGGGTATGGCCACCGAGAGGCGGCAGTCGCCGAAATTTAAGTCCATCACCTGGTTATAGCCCGTACTCAGGCCGTCCACCTGACGCTGCATGGTGGTCTCTTCAAGTACGTTCTGACCGACGATGCCCCAGTCGACCACGTGGTCCATGACCAGACCGGGGATGTCATCATCCCGGACTCTCAAAATATCGATAGGCAGATTCTCGGCGTGGGCGAGCAGACGGTCGCGATCCTCGGTTAAGCGGATCCCGCTGCGGCTGAAGAGCTTCTCGGTTTCATCGGTAAGACGGCCGGATTTCTGGATGGCGATGCGCAGGCGTTTTTTGCCGCCGTCAGCGGAGGGGGTCGCGCATGCGGTGCAGGTACTCATATTCAATACTCTGGAACTTAATTTAGGATGTTACGTCTCAGGCGGTCGGCAGCCAGGCTACAGTTCAAAGCTTCCCAGGCGGTGGTGCCAAAGTGTCAGACCAAACTCCCAAGACCGTCATAAAGTGGCCTTAACTATAGCACATTTGGGAGATTTTCTTTGAAAAGTCATACTCTAGCAGGCACACCCAACCGGTGGCTGCCCAAGTACGCGGCAAGGTATTTTTAACTGTTTAACAATCAGTAAAATGCTGTGTCCCTCAACCCCCGGGTCAACTGCGGAACGGAGATATTGCTCTGCACTGGAGGCGGGCAGGGGTACTTTTGATGCTTATGTTGCGTTGATTGTCTGAAAATGAGCCATGATCGTTCTTTTTTGTGCTGAATTCTTGTCAATATTCGCTCAGATTTATGTAGACTTTATGAGTATCATCCTCATGAACTTTGGAGGGGCCGGATGAAGCGAACTTTGTACGAGCAATTGCTGCGGTGGAAAAACGACCCGGGCAAAAAGCCCTTGATCCTCAAAGGTGCCCGTCAGGTGGGCAAGACCTATCTGGTGCATGAGTTCGGACGTCGTGAATTTTCCTCTTTGGTGGTGGTCAACTGTGACGTGGAACCGCGTCTGCAGACGTTGTTAGAGCAGGGGTTGGATCCCAAAAGGCTCATAGAGGGACTGGAGCTTGTCACCGCAAAGAGGATCATCCCCGGTGAAACTCTGTTGTTTTTAGATGAGGTGCAGCAAGCTCCGCGGCTGCTTAGCGCCCTGAAATATTTTCATGAACTTGCCCCGCAGTATCATGTCATTGCCGCCGGCTCCCTGCTGGGGCTGGCAATTCACCGGGGCGTATCCTACCCGGTAGGTTGCGTGGATGAGCTGACCCTCTATCCTCTGTCATTTTCTGAGTATGTAAGGGCGGTCAAGGGGGACAGCGCCTGGGAGCTGCTGCTGCACAGTGATCTTGAGGAACTCAATGCCACCGCCGCGGTATTTGAGGATCTGCTGCGCCACTACTATTTCACGGGCGGCATGCCCGAGGTGGTGCAGGCTTATGTGGACGGCAAGTCCCCCGAAGCTCTGCGGGGAGTACAGCTGAAAATACTGGGGGGATATACTCAGGATATCTCCAAGCACGCAGAGCAGGACATTTTAGGGCGCATCCATCAGGTGCTCGCCTCACTGCCGCGGCAACTCATTAACGTACACCGGAAATTTCACTACGGGCACATTCAAAAAGGAGCCCGGGCCAAGGAGTTTGAGCTGGCCATAGAGTGGCTGGTCGACGCTGGGGTGGTGAGCAAAGTGCCGCGGGTCAGTAAAGCCGCGCTGCCGCTTAAATTTTATGAGGATCCTGCCGCGTTCAAACTGTTTTTGCTCGATCACGGTCTGTTAGGTGCCATGGTGGATGCTCCGGTGGCCGAGATCCTGTTGGGCGGTACAAAATTTGAGGAATACCGGGGAGCCTTTACCGAGCAGTATGTATTTGAGCAGCTGCGCAGTGCCACAGGAGGCGGGATCTTTTTTTACGACAGTCAAACGAGCAAGCTTGAGCTTGATTTTCTGTTGCAGCGTGGCTCCACTCTCGTCCCCATTGAGGTTAAAGCCGCGGAGAATCTGCGCTCCAAATCGTTAAAGCAGTTTTGCCTTACTCATCCTGACTGCTATCCCATCCGCTTTTCCCTGTCCCACTACCGCAAGGAGGAGACGCTTTTAAACTGTCCGCTGTTTGCCGCAGAACGCATTAAAGATCTCTGAGCAAAGCCGGGGCCGTGGGGTAAATCCAAGTGTTTTTCTCAGCAAAGGTCCGCGCCACCTGCCCTTTACAGGACAGCTTACGGCGCAGCCCATATCTGACGGCGATTTTGCCTGCGGTAAACCTCAGGCAGCGCTGTCTTCCGGTTCTAGTTTTAAAATTTATTTTTCTGATCTCCCAAATTTTTATTAACCTGCAGGTCCTAGCTGCCGATAAATAGGTAAGAGGGAAATAAAAATACTGACAAGTTCCCCAAGGAGGTCTGAAATGAGCCAGGAATTCGTGTACAGCGCCGTCGCCAGGCGCAATCTGCGCCCGGCGGATCTTATCTTCCGCCGCCGGGTGGGCAAGAGCGCGGCCAAGCAGCGCTTCAAGGACTCCTCTGAGGAGAAAAGAGACGGCTCGGATCTGCTTTTGGACGAGAGCACTTTTGCTACAATGCAGAAAGTGGCCCCGCGGGGGCATATCGATGAAAGAGCCTGATCTTGAAAGAACATCCGCATTCTGACTTAACTTCATTCGGCAAGGCGGTTCCTCCGCGGCTGCACGTGGAACTGCCGCTGGCCGAGGAGGCTATCGAGGCCGGTTTTCCCAGTCCCAACGGGGGCTATATCGACGGCGGCCTGGACGTCAACGAATTTCTGGTGCAGCACCCCGAGAACACCTTCATCTACCGCGTCAGCGGCGAGAGCATGATTGAGGCGGGGATCCTGCCCGGGGATTACGTGCTGGTGGACAATTCCAGTCCGGTGCGCAACCTCGACATCGTGGTAGCCTCCATTGACGGTGAGTTTACCGTCAAACAGCTCTCCCTGGGCCCTCCCAGGCGTCTTCTGCCCTGCAACCGGGATTTTCCGCCCCTTGAGATAGCCGAATTCTCCGAGGTCAAGATCATAGGCCCGGTGATTTCGGTGGTGCGCCGCTACCACAGCTCTTAAAACTGCCCCTTCTTTGGTCAGTACTGGCCATACTTCCTGCCTGCCGCGCACCAGGTCAGGGCAGTGTCCTTGTTGAGGCTTGATCACAGCGCACTTGGTGCTATAATGGGCGCATGAAAAATTGCGCCGGACCCATCCGGCACGCCTTAAGGTGATGCAGTAACGTTTTTAAAAAGCAGAACTGCCTGATCTGCCGCCAGGCAGACGGCTCCAAGGCTCATGCAGAGCTGAACCGCTGAGGGCAGGACCTTAATAACTTTGAGTTCTTCTAGAAAGAAGAGGAGTTAGAAAATGATCGGTATCGTAGTGGTTTCTCACAGCAGCAAGGTGGCTGAGGGCATCTGCGACATGATTAACCAGATTTCGCACAAGAGTAGTCTGCAGGTGGTGCCGGCCGGCGGTACTGCCGACGGCAAACTGGGCACTGATCCCCAGCTGGTGCTGGAGGCCATCAAAAAGGCCGATTCCGGTGACGGCGTGGTAGTGCTTGCAGACTTGGGCTCGGGCGTGATCAGCTCTCAGGCTGCCATCTCCAAGCTCGATGAGCCGCTGCGCTCGCGCGTGAAGATAGCTGACGCTCCGGTGCTTGAAGGCGCCGTCGGCGCAGGCGTGGAGGCCGTGGGCGCGGCCAACGCCTCCTTAGACAGCGTGGTGGCCTCGGCCGAGGGTGCCCGCCAGCTGCACAAGAAATAATAGGTTCAATGGATATTTTAGGGGGATCGGGGGGCAAGATCACTACCCCTCGAAAGCGATTTTAGCTAAAAAAACAGGAGGGAGTCTCTGTATAATTCGCAAACAATAAACAAACACGAAAACTCAGAGGACTCCCAGAGA
>JAFUGP010000182.1 GCA_017469335.1 Succinivibrio sp.
TCTGGGAGTCCTCTGAGTTTTCGTGTTTGTTTATTGTTTGCGAATTATACAGAGACTCCCTCCTGTTTTTTTAGCTAAAATCGCTTTCGAGGGGTAGTGATCTTGCCCCCCGATCCCCCTAAAATATCCATTGAACCTTATTTGTTTCTCATATCCTTTGAAGGTACCATGACACCCGCATAACTTCACCACGTTAAAAGTAGCAAAAGAAACCATCAAATCTTCCTTACCTGCGTTAAGAAGTACGAATTCTCTTCTACATATTTAATCCTGACGCTAAACTTCTATTTTCTTATTTTCTGTCCGCTTCATGCCGGCATGAAATTAACCGACGATTAAATGTGTACATACAAAGTTCTGTGAAAATGTGTTCACATTTATTATAACCTCCAGTTGCCCATTTATCAAGAAAAAACAATCACTACAGTTAAACACATCTCACTTTCCTCTCGCTCTTCTTACTTTTCAATGAAACCACGTTCTTCTTTTCACCAACAACGACATCACAGACAGCAGAAGACCAAGCATTCTAACCGGCTCCAACAAACGACCCAACTGGTTACAAACAGGTACTTCGCTATCCCACTCTGGGCACTGCTACCGTCAGGTGTCGCTTCCCACCGTTGAAGTCAACGAGCTAACCTGCAATAAATTTGTGGGATCGATCTGTAATCCTCAACCTCTTCAAAACGCAGATTGAGCCTCAGACAGCTCATGTGGTGCGAATTTCACAGTCTGGGGTTACGTAAGTTGATCAAACCGGCTCACAATCCCTCCGAGGTTTGGGGGCTCAAAGCCAACTTGGCCGGAATATGCCGTTTCAATGCACAACCGGCAATTTTCAGCCTGCCCCTTTCCTAGACCAGCCCCACCGGCACCACCAGGGTCTGGCGGTCTATGGCCGAGAGCTCCTGACTTAGGCAGAACACGGCCCCTGTGCCGCGCGGCAGCGCGGCCTTATCCAAGACGGCAAAATGCCCGGCAAGCTCAGTGGGAGGATGGTTGCTCTTTTTAATCTCGCAGGGGTGCAGACGCCCTTCCTGCTCCACCACCAGGTCAAGGTCACGACCGTCTTTGTCGCGGTAGTAGTAAAGATGGGGCGTTTGGGCGTGGTTTTGCAGGGATTTTTTCAGCTCCGCGATTACATAGTTCTCCAATACAGCGCCGCTTAACGCCCCTTTCATGAGGATCTCGGGGCTGCTGTAGCCGGTCAGATGACATACCAGCCCCGTGTCAAAGAAGTAGAGCTTGGGTGTCTTGACGGTGCGTTTTAAAAGATGGTGGGAGTAGGGCCTTAAGTAGAAGATGATCTCGGAGGCCTCCAGCACGGAGAGCCAGCGCTTGGCCGTGTCATCTGAAACACCCGCGTCTCTGGCTATGTCGTGGACATTGAGCAGTGCGCCGATACGACAGGCACAGGCCCTAACAAAATCGGCAAACACCAGTCTGTCCACCCCGGGGATGGCATCGGTGGCATCGCGGTTTACATAACTCTCGATATAGGAGCTGTAGAACAGGTCGTGGTTTTGATAGCGACCGCTTTTAAAGCCCGGCATACCACCCTCCCAGATGCGGCGGTAGATCTCAAAGGGGGTAGCATTCTCTATGGTCCTGGCCCGCTCTGCCAGAGCATCAGGCTCAAAGGAGAGCGGCCCGGCATCAGCTCGCCCCGCAAGTTCGGCCTGTGAGAGCGCTGACATGTGAAGTATGGCCACCCGCCCTGCCAGTGACTCCTGTGAGAGCCGCATCTGGGAGTAGGTCTGCGAGGCGGTAAGCCAATAAGAGCCGGCGGGGGCACCGCGGTCGGTCGCCAGCTTGAGGTAAGTGAATAGCTCGGGGGCGTATTGCACCTCATCTATCTGCAGCGGTGCCGGGTGCAGCTGCAAAAAGAGCCCGGGATCGCTTTTGGCCGCCCGGCGCAGCACAGGATCATCCAAACTTACCCTGCGCCGCTGGGGCCCCGCTGACAGATGCTCAAACAAGGTGCTCTTTCCCACCTGCCTGGGTCCGGTAAGCAGCACGAGACTGTAGTCGCGGCTGCACTCCCGGGCCAGACTCTCCAAAGTACGGGGTATATAGGGCATGCTCACTCCGGCTAAAATAAGATGACTGCCTATTATGGCCGAACCTCGTCTGCTGCGAGTCCCTTTGAGCCTGCCATATGCGGGGCAGTTTGCAAAACCGGTGGCCTTAAAACCTAAATCACGGTCGGGGACGATACCGGCAGTGCCCGGTCGCCTCAATTAACGCTGCGGATACCATCATCATTGCAAGAGGTGCAGCACGTATTTTCTAGGACGGGATGAGAGAGCGTGCTGCCCAGCCCCCGTTACCGTCCCCCGCTGCTACAGCAGCCCCGGCAGCCGCCTGGGTGCCTCAAACCACCTAACCGCTTAAGTCCACTGTACTTAAGTATGGTCGGTATCCATTTAACCTACTGTCAGAGCAGGAGTTTTAAACTTGACCTAACAAGCGCCGAGAGGTCTGGCCCGGGTGTTTTTGCGCAGCAGCATATTTCAGCCCGATCCCGGACGGCGCCCGGCTTAAACTCTGTCACCTACAGCCCCAGGCACTGGGGCTGCGTCAGAAATTTCATGAGACTGAGGTAATTGATCCCCAGGCTGTCTTGCCCGACCCTCAACGGATCGGCGCTTACAATAAAGCGCGGGTAGTAATCATCCGTGCCTAATAAAGGTTGCCGCGCAGGTGAGTGCTCGGTATCTCCGCCTATGTCCCAGACCGTCTGCACATAGCACTGCCTGCCTACGGAGTTCACCACAAAGTCTATCTCCAGGCCCTCATGAATGCGTCTGCCAGCGCTGTTCATGCTCCGATGCGGCAGCACCCCCACCTGCACCTGATAACCGCGCCGGCACAACTCCAGGTAAACGGCATTCTCCAGCAGTGCGGCTAGGCCCTGCTCATTTTGCGCCAAGCCCCCCAGGGCATGGCACAACCCCGTATCCTCAAAGTAGTACTTAAAAGGTGAGCCCGTGAGGTGGCGGCGTTTTAAGTTGTACCTTGCAACCTGTATAAGCCAGCCCTCCTGCTCTAAAAGCTCTAAGTACTGTTTGATGGTGTTGACGCTCAGCGCAGCGGCGCTGTGCGACTCTCGCAACAGCTCTTTGATACGCAGGGGATTTAACAGCTGCCCCACGCTCTGGGCGGCAACCATGAGTACCTGCTTAAGTTTCCGGGTACCGTTGAGGCGGCCGCGCTCTTTGAGGGCGTTCAGGCATTGCTCCTTAAGCAGGGTCTGGAGCAGAGCGCTTTTATCCCGGATCTGTTCAGTCAGCAGCACCTGCGGCAAGGCACCATAAGTCAGATAATCACGCAACAGCAGTTCACGCTTATCCCCAGGCCGATCATGCGCGGGAACAAGCTCAGGGTGCTCCTCGCAAAGCTGCAGGTACTCCGGGAAACTGACCGGGTAGAGCTTGAGCTCCTCACTGCGGCCACGGAATTCGGTGATGGTATGCGTGGTCAGGCCCCGGGGATCACGCCCGGTCACGTAGATATCAAGGCCCTCCAGGATCTGCAGGGAATTGAGCACCAAGGCTGCGCGCTCTGCAAGCTGCACCTCGTCTATCAGCAGGTAGTGCCAGCTGTAAGCGGGCTTGTGCTGCAGGTGCGCTTTTACAAAGGCGATGAGCGGCAGCGCCGAGCGCAGACGATCGTGCTCGGTAAGCCCCAAATCAAGCCGGATGATGGCATCCGCTGGTACACCTTCGGCCAGCAGCGCCTCGTAAAAGAGCTTGAATAGCACATAGGACTTGCCGCAGCGCGGCATGCCGCTTATGACCTTCACCAGGTGGTTATGCCGGTGGGAGAGCAGCTTTTTTATGAAAGATCTTCTAGGTATATCCACAAGTTAAAAATATAACTGAAAATTTATTGCCAAATGTACATCCATGATCATATCATACAGCAGCGAGTAAGCTCTTATCATATTGTCACCAAGGCGGTATACGCCATTTGATTTCCTCATTCCGATAAAAGACCTAAATCTGAGGAGCGTTTTTTCGCAGGCACCTAGGAAGATTCGGGCTTTATTAGAAAGTGACGATATAAACAGACTGGCAAAGCAGCCCTGGCATGCCGATACAAGTTAATTTTCCTGCCTTCGCAAAATTATGCGGCAATTCAGACAGGTTGCATACTCAATTAATTCAGATAAACTGGCTAAAAACATTATGGATTGCCGCAAGAAAAATATCAGGCAGACTGACAGTTATGAGTAAATCAATTGCCGATCTTTATGGCATGCAACTTCCGCATTGCCATGGAGACCAGGCGGTGCTGGCCTTGCGCAACTCGGGGCACAGTTACGTAAAAAGTGCTCTTCACCGCGACGACATAGGCGATATTGATCTGATCTGGTGACACTCTGGTTGCGGGGTGATGCATATCATTGACCAACGCAAGAAAAAGGGGCAATAACGATCTTGCTCAAACATTGACCATTAAGATCAAAGGAGAGCGGCACCCATTCCTTATAATCGGCTAAGTAGCCCTTTTTGTGTGTATCGGCCTGCGGACCTTGTAAAGCGCCGCCGGCACGCTGTGTTGAATGTATAAAACGCGGCGGGATTGACCTGCCGCAGAGCTCAGCGATCGCCTTCGTGGCGATCGGCTAGATGACGAGATGAAAGATGGCCTTTAACCCCAAAACCCTGCTCAAAGGCAAAGCTGCTAAAAAAGCCCCCGCCGAGAATACCGAAAATCAGGATAGCGCCGCGGGTGCGGCCCCAAGTGCCCCCAAAACGCCCAAGCGCACCTTAAAGGCCAAACTCTCATCTTTTCGCTTAGGCGATCTCTCCATCGTAAGCCGCCTGTATCTGGGCTTTGGCTTTTTCCTCCTGGTCTATGTGTGTCTGGCAGTTTATACCCTCTACATGATTCACGAGCATTTGGAGGCCGATCAGTACTACCTGAGTGAAACCCACAAGGTGCATGCCGCCTTCGCCGAAGCCGCCGGAGTGCTCTACGATACCGAGCGCATCATGACCGCTTATGCATCCAACGCCCAGCCCGAGGACCGGCAGGCCCTGCTGGAGGCCTCGGCGGCGGATATCCGCACCCTGCCTACCATATTGCAGGAGAGCGCCAACGGCATCATCGACACGCAGTTAAGAACCCACATCAAAGGAGAGGTCATCCCCGAGCTTAAACGTCACTTCGATGAGTGCGCCGACACCCTCACCAAGGTGCAGGCCGCCATCCGCTCAGGGGGGATCTACTCTCGCGATGACGTGCACATCACGGTGCAGACCGTGTTTCTGCCTGCCTCCGAGCTCATCAAGGAGGCCTTGGTCAAGATCTCCGACAGCTATACCCTCTTAGGGCGCAACGAGAGCGTCTTCGAGCAGGCCCGCATTCTCTCTTTGGCCGTGTTAGGAGGCTCCTTTATTCTCTTTGTCATCGGGCTAGTGGCCTTCACGGGCTCCCTGCGCAATGATCTGGGGAGGGTGCGCAGCATGCTCAAGTCGCTCGCGCACGGGGTGCTCGCCCCCACCGAGCGCCGCCACAGCCGCAATGAGATAGGCAGCATGGAATATCTGGTGGACGAGGTCTCCAAGAGCATGGGCGCGACCATGGGCAAGGTCAAAAACGACGTGGTGAGGTTAAAGGAGGCTTTGAACAACACCAGTGAACTGTTGGAGGCCGCCTCGGAGAACATCTCGGTGCAGCGCACCCGCGCGCAGAGCGTGGCTGAGGCCACCTCCACCATGGACAGCTCCATTCAGAAGGTCACCGAATTCGCCCGCTCCACCCTAACCGAGGTCAAGAGCGCCGAAACCGCCTCCGATACCTGCCGCATGACCATGCAGGACAACATCACCACCACCCATACCCTCTCGGATAGGTTGCGCGAGACCTCGCAGGCGGTGCTGAGCATCAACGAGATGGGCGCGCAAATTAACGACATCGTCAACACCATCGAGGCCATCGCCGATCAGACCAACCTTTTGGCCTTAAACGCCAGCATCGAGGCGGCGCGCTCAGGCGAGTACGGGCGCGGCTTTGCGGTGGTGGCCGAGGAGATCCGCGATCTGGCCAGCAAGACCGCCAAATCCACCAAGGAGGTTACCTCCACCATCCAGAATCTGTCTCTGGCCGTGGACAAGTCCGTGAAGGTGGTGGCCAGCTGCGAGAGCGAGATGAGCAATTCCCTGCAGCAAAGCTCGCGCGCCAACTCCGCCATCGAGGAGATTATGGGCATCATCGCCACCATCACCGACATGAGCGAGCAGATTGTGGATTCCTGTCAGATGCAGGCCGAGCAGACCTCCGAGGTCACCAAGGCCATCGCCAACATCAACAACATCACCGAGGGCACCTTCGACAACATCAACGAGATGCTGGGCAGCACCCGCGAGCTGCTCTCCCTCACCCAGGAACAGGAGCAGATCCTAAGCCGTTTCACCACCTCGCAGTCCCAGGCGGGGTAGCGGCCTCAGGATGCCGAAGGGCGGCGTACCGGCGCTCTTTTAAGAGCACACAAAGAGCACACTGACGCTGTCACGGTTCCTATGTAAAAGGTGACCCCGGGCGCGGGACGCGGCTGCAAAGTGACCTCGCTTGTGTCCAATTTGTGAGACGTGAGCAAACACGCCGGCTCTCTCTCCTATTGTCTATCCCTGCCGGCGCAGCACCCGGTACTGGGTAAGTTTACCGGCGCCCTCCTGCCGCAGCGCCCCCTCCGCACACAGGGCCCTGAGGAGGGTAAAGGCCTTGGTCTTGCCGATCTTCAATGCCTCCTGCAGTTCCAGACGGGTGATGTGCCCCCTTCCTGTCAGATACTCACGCGCCGTGGCCACAGTGGGGTAGGGCTGACGGTCATCTTCTGCGGCTCTTTGAGGCAGCGTTTGGTCAGGCTGCGTCCGGTAAGAGAGGTTTTCAGCCGTTTTACTTGTGCCCGCAAGCTGGCCGATCCGGGCCTGGGCGTTGCGGTTAGGCAACATCACCTTGAAGACATGCGCTGTCACCTCAAAGATGCTCTGCGGCGCTGCCTGTGGGTAATTCTTCAGGATTTTGGCTATGCCGGTACCGTAGCCTTCTGCCAGCTTGAGCCGGTAAAACAAGGCCGCCAGCCGGGGATTGCGCGATTGCGAGACTCCCATCGCCAGATCCTGCACCGTCCAGTCCTCCACCAGGCCTCCTAAGGAGATAAATTCCATGCGGTCCTCATAGACATTGATGATGGTGCTGCCTGAATATTGATAATCCCGGTGCACGATGCAGTTGAGCAGAGCCTCCCTTAACACCTCCTCCGGGTAATCCCGAACTTCACGGCGCTCCAGACCTACGATGGAGGAACTGGTGCGGTTTAGGATGTTCAGATAGGCATATACCTCCTTGAGCTGCGTCAGCAGCGATCCGCTGAACTCATGACGATCCAGGCAAAAATCCTTATCAGCCCCCTGATAATAGGCTGCCTTGATGGTATGGCGGCATTGTTCGGATAAAAGCAAGGCCAGGTTGCGGTAGCGTCCCTGCTCATCGCGCAGTTTGAGGATTTTTTGCTGCTCACTGCCAAAGGACAGTCCCTGTGAGCTCAAAACTGCGTTTAAAGTTGTAAAGGTAAGTTCCTGCTCCAGGGAAATGCTGCCTTCATAAGTGAGGCCGGCGGACTTCATGATCAGCTGACGTATACCGTGCTCATCTACCGGCATGCAGGCAGAACCACGCCTCACATAAACACCCTGAGGTTTAAGGCCTGCCTTGGTGAGGTAATAGGGGCGCTCGCTGCCCACCGATACGGTAACGAGCACTACCTGCCTGCCATCTTGCTCAAGTGGCTGCACGCTCACATAGGGCATAATATCCGGTGCGATACTGTCATGCATCACATTACAGACCTGTACCATCACCGCGTCAGGATCCTCAACACCGGCCACTGAGCCGTCGTCTCTTACTCCCAGGTACAATTTGCCACCATCGGTGTTGGCAAAGGCCACTACGGACTTGACAAAACTCTCCGGTAATTTCCCCGTCAGCCGATCAAGTTCCTGGTACTCAATTGTAGAATTTTCCATACCTCACCTGATTATTTGGTTGGCTCATTCAACTAACATTCGCTCTCGTTCGTTCTTGTTCGTTCTTGTTCGTTCTCGTTCGTTCGCACATTATGCTAATCTGCGAACGAAAAGACAAGTCATTTTGAATAATATTCTCTCACCATGCCCCAAAAGTACTCTGCTCCCTTCTGTCCTGCCAGACGCCGCGGCCACACCGATCCGGGAGCACCCACTCCAAGTCCCGGACCCCTACCCAGCCGGCTTGCACAATGAGGTCTTAACATACCAACTTGACACCGCCTGCCGGCCTGCGCCGGCGTGATTTATGCTTTCTGTGTACCCGGCAGGCTCTTTAAGATCAGCAAGATTCTCCTCAATTTCTTCATTATTCAGCTCTCCTTGCAAACCTGGCACGATTTTTTCATGAATACTCCTAAGAATAACGAGCGGCAATTTTTTGCCGCCCGAGGAGAGAGAAAATGTCACTGTATCTTAATTCCAATCTCACGGCGCTCACCTCCATGCGGGCTGCGCAGAGCGCCACCAATGCCCAGGATCTGAGCTATCAGCGCCTGGCCACCGGACTTAGGATCAACTCCGCCAAGGACGATCCGGCGGGGATGCAGACCTCCGACAAACTTACGGTGCAGATCAATTCCCTGGATCAGACTAACCGCATCGCCCAGAACGGCATCTCCTACGCGCAGACTGCCGAAGGCGCCATGGATGAGATCGCCAACATGCTGCAGCGTATCCGCACGCTGTCGGTGCAGGCCGCCACCGGGACCAATACCGATCCCGACCGTCAGGCCATCCAGGAAGAGGTCGATCAGTTAAACGAGGAGATCTGCCGTATCGCCAAGGACACCTGCTTTGGCTCACAGCACATTCTCGACGGCACCGCCTCCATGGCCCGCTTCCAGATAGGTCCCGAGCCCAACAGCATCATCAAGATTGACCTGCGCCCGGGCTTTGACACCGACAATCTCTCACGCCTGGCTGCCAGTTTCTACGGTGATTTCTCCGCCGAGGTACCGCCCACCATGACGGTGGCGCAGTTTGATTTCACCAGCGTCTTTCACTTTGACGTCAACGGCGGCGGCATCGACATCAGCACGCAGTCCAGCGCCGAACTGGTACTCGCGGGCATTGACCGCCTGATCTCGGCTTTGGACCGCAAGCGCGCCGAGCTGGGCGCGGTGCAGAACCGTCTGGAGTCGACCATCCGCAACCAGGATAACATCAGCGAGAACGTCAGCGCCTCGCGCATGCGCATCCGCGACACCGACTGGGCCACCGAGGCCTCCAACCTCGCCGCCTCCCAGGTCTTGCAGCAGGGCTCGGTGAGCATTCTCACCCAGGCCAATACCAGACCGCAGATTGCCCTGCAGATGTTGCAGATGTAATGTTTCACGCCCCTTAGGCCCGGAGCCTGGGGGATCTGTCTAAAACGCCAAAAAGGAGGGCGTAGCCACCCAGGTAAGAGATAACAAAAAGGAGTAGATCAGGTAAAAGCGCGGCTCGTCCGCGCTTTCTTGCTGTAAGGCCGCGGCGCCGGCGCAGTGCACGCCGCCGGCATCCGGGCCCGGGCTTGGGAAGAGAGCGGATACTGCCGCGCGCTCCGTGAGGTGGAGAGCCTGGCACTTGTTGCCGCTTAATCCCCCGCCGGCATGTCCTGAGGAGGTTTAAGGGCCGACAGGTCCAGATTATCGAGCTGAGGGTGGGAGTTCTCGGGGTACATGAACATCACCATATACCAGGGCAGATAGGTGATCTCCCCTAAACGCTCATAATTGCCCCGGCAGAACACCACCCCTTTAAGCTGCCATTCGGCAACTTGGAGGGCGTGGTCCAAAGCGCTGTGCCGGTGGTAGTCCATGCCTGACTTCACCTCCAGCGCCAGCACTTCAAGGCCGCGGTTAATCACAAAATCAAGCTCACCTATGTGCTGTTTTTGCAGGTACCTCAGCTCAAAACCCTGGGACTTGAGCAGGGAGGCGAAGGCATTTTCCATAATGCCTCCCAGGTTGACCGCCAGATCCCCCTTTAAAATCGCAAACTGCACATCCTCCATACTTAAGGCGCACAGCAGTCCCACGTCGTTGAGATAGAGCTTGAACAGGCGGGTCTGCTCATTTATTTTCAAGGGGATCTTAGGCTCTTTGAGGCTGTAACAGGGCAGCGCCACCCCGGCATCGGAAAGCCACAAAAAATAATTGGCAAAATCCCTGAGCCTGGCGTTGGCACTCAGGGAGGAGAGCATAAAACGCCGGTTTTTACCTTCAAGCTGCCCCGGCAGGTGATCGAGGATGGCCGCGATGGCGGCCTTGCCGACTGCGGCATATTTGACGATATCCTGGCGGTACTGCCTTAAGATGTCCTGCTGCAGCTTGATAACCTGGGCAATATCCTTGGTGTCAACATAGCGCTTTACCACGGCCGGCATCCCGCCCACCACGATATAGCGCAGGAAAAGATCCAGCATCACCTGATGGATGCTCTCCAGCACAATCTGCCCTTGCTCGTAGCAGCCGCGCAGGTAGTCAAGGGTGTCCTGCTGTACTCCCGCGGCCAGACAAAACTCCTCAAAATCCAGAGGATACATCTTGACTTCTTCTTCATAACCCACCGGGTAAGAGCTGTCGTGGCGATAGTGCACCCCCAGCAGGGAGCCGGAGGCTATGTAATCAAAACGACCGTCCTCCACCAGAAATTTAAGCGCGGTATGAGCCCGGGGACACTCCTGAATCTCATCTAAGAAAATGAGTGTGCGCCCCGGTTTTAAAGCTTTGCGCGTGAAGGCAGTCAGCCCCGTTATGAGGGTAGCGGCATCCAGAGCGCCGCTGAAGATGGCCGCAGCCTGCGGGGTAGTGAGGAAATTAAGCTCTACCACCACTTGGTAGTGAGCCCGGGCGAACTTACGTATGCTGTAGGTTTTGCCGACCTGCCTGGCCCCCGTAACCAACAGCGCCTTACGTTTAGGTGTGGCAAGCCACTGCTCAAAGGTGTCATTTACTTTGCGGAACATAGATTAAGATCCTGCTTTACCTAGGCCTGGGCGGGGTCTGTGAGAAATTATGCCGCTCTGAGAGCCGTCAGCTTAAGCGGCCATTGAGCCTTAAGCTCAAAGCTGGAAGATCCGCTCAATAAGGAAGCGAGGTTACGCGGCTGATAAAGTCATAATCTGCTTTTTCTTTCTTCATCTTGCGAGCTATCTCCTCGTTTAATTCTGCACAGTCCTTTGTAAAGCCTTTCTCGATACTCTCTGTCCTGATAGTTTCGGAGAGCTCTTCCATGGTAAGCCTAACAGGCATAATCTCCGTTACCTCCGCGCGATGCGATTCCAGAAAGTTTTTGATGAGGTCATGCCCAATCCACCTGCGCTACGAGTAGCAGAGCCTTGATAACTATGCCGCTCTGAGAGCCGGCCGCCTAGGCGGCCGTGGTTGGAGATCAGGCAGTAATGCCGTACTGACGGTAGAGCTTATTGCGATTTTGCTCGTCAGCAGTTTCTTTCAAGACGCTCTCAAAGCTCTTGCCGGCCTTCTGCATCGCTACATATAGCCTGTGCAACA